>CAZCVP010000243.1:0-10799 GCA_964501915.1 uncultured Enterobacterales bacterium | reverse complement strand
GGCGAAGGTCGAGTTGCCGTAGCCGTCTTAGTCGTAGTCGTGGTAGCAGGGCTGCCAGCCCGCGTCGTCGGGGTCGTCGTCGTCGACGAGGGTGTCGCAGTCGTCGTCCGTGCCGTTGCAGAGCTCGGTGGCGTCCGGGTGGACCTCGGAGGCGGTGTCGTCGCAGTCCGTGTCGTCGTCCGCGGCACCGGAGGGCAGCTCGCAGGCGACCAGGGCGACGCTGGCGTCCCCGTAGCCGTCGCCGTCGTCGTCGAGGTAGAAGGTGGACATGTCGGCCACGTCCGGGTCGTCGTCGTCGATGAGGGTGTCGCAGTCGTCGTCGGTGCCGTTGCACACCTCGGTCTCGCCGGGATTCACCGCCGGATCGGTGTCATCACAGTCGGTGTCGTCGGCGACGTAGCCCGCGTCCCCCTCGCAGGAGGCCACCGAGATCGCGGCGTCCCCGTAGCCGTCGGCGTCGTCGTCCAGGTACCAGAGTCCGGCGTCCGAGGCGCTGGCTTCGTCGATGTCGCCGTCGCAGTCGTCGTCGAGCTCGTTGCAGGTCTCGTTGGCGCCCGGCCAGGCGAGGGGCTCGTCGTCGTTGCAGTCGTCGGGGTTGTCGGCGTAGCCGGAGGGTGCCTCGCAGTCCTCCACCGTGTCGTCGAGCGTGCCGTAGCCGTCTCCGTCGAGGTCGCTGTAGTAGGTGGTCAGGTCGACGATGCTGTCGTCCTCGACGTCCACGAGGCCGTCGCAGTCGTCGTCGACCTCGTTGCAGATCTCCTGCGCGTCCGGGTTCACCGCTGCGTCGGTGTCGTCGCAGTCGTCCGCGTCGCGAACGAACTGCGAGGGCCCGACACAGGCCGCGACGTGGTTGGCCGGGTCGCCCCACCCGTCTTCGTCCAGGTCCCCGTACCAGTCGGTGGGATCGGCGAGGTCCGGGTCGTCGTCGTCCACGAGCAGATCACAGTCGTTGTCGAGGCCATCGCAGACCTCCGCCTCACCCGGGTTGACCGAGGCGTTGCCGTCGTTGCAGTCGGTGGCGTCGGCGACGAACCCCGTGGCCCCGTCACAGTCCTGGGTCGACACGTCCGGGTCGCCGAAGCCGTCCTCGTCGTCGTCGGCGAACCAGAGCTCCCCCACCGCGTCGTCGATCTCGCCGTTGCAGTCGTCGTCGATGTCGTTGCAGGACTCCGTGGCGTCGGGATGGACCTCCGGGTCCTCGTCGTCACAGTCCTCGGCCTCCAGCACGCCGTCGCCGTCGAGATCGTCGTCGGGGGTGGTCTCGTCGCAGTCGTTGTCGACGCCGTCGTAGGGGGTCTCGTCCTGGCCGGGGTGCACCGACGCGTCGGTGTCGTCACAGTCCAGCCCGGCTCCGTACCCGTCTCCGTCGCCGTCGGGGCCGGCCGTGTCCTGGGTGTCGGCGGTCTCGACGACGGGCGTGGACGTGTCGTCGCCCGTGTCGTCCTTCGTGCGGCAGCCTGTCGGTGCGAGGAGCGAAAGGAGGAGGAGAAGGCGGAACATCGTGGCTTCCATCCTGGAGCGACCGGCCCATCCTAGTGGGTCTGCCGCTGACACCTGGACCCTACTCCACATACCCCAACGCCTCCAGCTCCCGCAGCGTCTCCTCGTCCACCTCCAGGCCCTCGCCCCCCGACATCGGGACCTCCCAGACGACACACCCGGGGCCCTCCGCCGGCGGGTGATCCGGCAGCTCATCGGTCCCCAGCCTCCACGACGTGCCCGCCGTGCCGCCCGCCGAGACCGGCAGTCCGCTCACGCTCAGGGTCGCCCCCGGCTGGAGGAGCTGCACCGCCAGCCAGTCGGGGTCATCCCCGATCTCCAGGGTCAGCCGGTGGCGGCTGGTGTCCAGGGCCAGGCCATCGCCGGGCTCCAGCGAGAAGGGGCTGACCTGGCCGATGCTCTCGCTGGTCTCCACCACCAGCTCCCCCTCGACGCCGGTGCACCGCAGGTGCAGGGCCGGCCAGGTGCTCGCCAGCCACCCGTGCACGGTGGCCCGCATCGCGGCCGCCCGCTCCGGCTCCCGCGAGAGGAGGTCGGTGCGCTCGCCGGGGTCCCGCGCCAGGTCGTAGAGCTCCTCGGTGGCCGAGAAGGTCTGCTCATCGGCCTGGACGCCAGCCCGGTGGAAGCCGAGCAGGCCCGGGGGGTGGGTGTAGAGGTACTTCCAGTCGCCGTCGATCCAGGCCGTGCGATCGGGACCGTCGTACATCGCTTCGGCCAGCAGCCCTGGTCGGGGACGGCTCTCCGGCTCACCCAGCAGCGACACCCCTTCTCCACCCCGAGGCACGTCCAGGCCCGCCAGCTCCAGCAGCGTCGGGTAGAGGTCGAGCAGGCTGGCCTCGCGGCTGTCCACGGTGCCGGCCCACTGGCCGCCGGGCAGGCGCATGAGCAGCGGCACCTGGAGCAGCTCCTCGTAGAGCCCGTGGCCGTGGGCGAACTTGCCGTGCTCGTGGAAGGCCTCCCCGTGGTCGGACACCACGACGATCAGGGTGTCCTCCCGCTCCAGCAGGGGCAGCAGCTCGGCGAGGGCGTCGTCGAGCCAGCGCACGTCGGCATCGTAGAGGGCACGGATGGCGTCGGCGTGCTCGGCCGAGGCGTCGCCGAAGCGGCGCAGGGTGACCGCCGGCAGGTCCGGGTCGGTGTCCACGTCGTCGGGCAGGCCCTCGGGGATGCCGAAGCCCTCGGTGAACGGTCGCCGCATGCGGTAGGGCGAGTGGGGATCGATGAAGTGGGCGGTCAGCAGGAAGGGGCGGGTGTCCTCGCGGTCGTCGAGCCAGTCCTTCGCCAGGCCGAGGCCCGCCCGGGCGCCCTGGGTGCTGCTGCCCTTGTACTGGATGTAGCGCCCGAAGCCGCGGGCGAAGCCGAGGCCCTCGCTGTAGAAGTAGTTGGTCTGGAAGCCCACGGTCTCGTAGCCGGCGTCGGCGAAGAGCTCGCCGAGGGTCTCCCGCTCCAGGCCCATGCCGCGGTAGTTGAGCTGGTTCTTGCGCTTCTGGCCCACGCTGGAGCGGGTGACGGCGTTCTCTCGCAGCACCCGCGTGCCCGCCCGGTGCTGGCTCGGGTAGAGCCCGGTCACGATCGAGCCCAGGCTCGGCGCGGTCCAGGGGCTGGGAGCGTAGACCCGGTCGTAGCGGATGGCCCGCTTGGCGAAGGCGTCCAGGGCCGGCGTGGTCGGACGGGCGCTGTAGCCGTGGGAGCCGAGGTGATCCGCCCGCAGGGTGTCGAGCACGATCAGGGCCACGTTGGGGCGGGTCTCCAACAGCGGTGTCTCCACGCGCACGTCGGCCCAGAAGGCCTGCACGTCGTGGTGGGACGGCGACGCCGTCACGCTGAAGGTGAGCACTCCGCCGCGCTCCAGGGGCAGGTCGACGTCGGACCACCGGCGTCCCTTGCGACCGGCGAGGCACTGGTCCCAGAGCACCCCGACCGGCTCGTCGGCCCAGGCGACCTCGAAGCAGACCTGGACCCGGGGCTCGGTCCCGGGGCCGAGGGCCCAGGCGAAGCGGAGCTGGCCGCCACCCTCTGGCACCAGGACCTCGAAGCCGAAGCTCGACGGGGCGGCGGTGACGATGGCCGGGCGGAAGTCGGGACCCACGGTCACGCCCTTCACGGCCCGGTGGGGCACCGGCCGGGCGTGCTCGGTCCAGGCCGGCAGGTGATCGAGCTCCTCGGCCTCGGACAGGGCCTCGACCACGACGTCGTCGAAGAGCACCTTGCCCCGGGCCCGCCCCTTGGCCGGCACGAGCTGGAGCTCGATCGAGCGGGTCTTGCGGTTGGTGCGGAAGCTGGTCTCCAGGGTGCGCCAGGGGGTGTCGCCACGAAGGCGCTGGAGGTTCTGGTGAGTCAGTCGACTGCCGTCCTCGCCGACCTCGACCAGCGACAGGGTGGCGCCCTCCGAGGTGCCGCCCCGGACCCCGAGATCCTCGGTCTTCACCTGGACCGCGACCCGGTAGCGGTGGTTGGACGTCACCAGCACGGTGCGGGTCAGGGCGGTCAGGACCCCGACCTCGCCCCTGGGGGTGATCTGGACCGCCCACTCCCCCTCGGCGCCCCCGTGGACCCGGCTCACGACCCCTTTCTTGGGGCGCGTGTGCTCCCAGGCGCCGAGGTCGTCGTCTTCGAAGCCGTCCGACCAGACGACCTCTCGCGGCGGTGGTGCGGACGGAGCCTGGACCCAGTGGGCGTCGTCGAAGACCTGGACCAGGCGCACCGGGGCGGTGTGCTGGGGGACCACGGGGGTCGGTGGCGGCGCCGAGCAGGCGGCCAGCAGCAGGGGGAGCCAGGTCATCGGAGTCGGGACGGACGTCGGGCGGGGCCCCCTAACGGGCCCACTCGCCCACGGGCCCACGGAAGGGGGGGATAGGGACTCGGTAGGGAGGCCCCATGTCCAGCGCCCACCTCTTCGAAGCCGTGCCCAGCCCCTACCTGGTCCCTCCCGAGGGCCTGGTCGTCGCCGACGCGCCCACGGCGCCACCGGAGGGGGGGCTCAGGGGCAAGGCCGCCAAGAAGGGCCTCAAGGGCTGCATCGCCGAGCTGCGCGACCTCCAGCGGCGGCTCTACGCCGAGAACAGGTGGTCGGTGCTGCTCCTGTTCCAGGCGATGGACGCCGCCGGCAAGGACGGCACCATCCGCGCCGTCATGTCGGGCATCAACCCGGCCGGCTGCCAGGTCCACAGCTTCAAGCAGCCCTCGGCCGAGGAGCTCGACCACGACTTCCTGTGGCGGACCGCCCAGCGCCTGCCCGAGCGGGGTCGGATGGGCATCTTCAACCGCAGCTACTACGAGGAGGTGCTGGTGGTGCGGGTGCACCCCGAGTACCTGGGCGGTCAGCGCCTCCCGCGCACGGTCGACCTGGAGGCCCTGTGGCAGGAGCGCTTCCGGTCCATCCGCGACCACGAGGCCCACCTGGCCCGCAGCGGCACGGTCGTGCTCAAGTTCTGGCTGAACGTCAGCCACGCCGAGCAGCGGCGTCGCTTCCTGGACCGGATCGACGACCCCACCAAGAACTGGAAGTTCAGCATGGGTGACGTGGCCGAGCGGACCCACTGGCCCACCTACATGGCCGCCTACGAGGAGCTGCTGCGGGAGACCAGCCGACCCTGGGCTCCCTGGTACGCGATCCCCGCCGACGACAAGCCCTTCATGCGACTGAAGGTGGCGGAGGTCCTGGTGGAGACCCTGCGCCGGCTCGACCCGCGGTACCCGGCGCTCTCCGAGCGCGAACGAGCCCGGCTGGGCGAGGCGCGGGCGCTGCTGGAGGCCGAGTAGACGGCGCCCCGGTCCGCGCCTACGTCGACGCGTCCTGAGGGACCTCGGGCCAGGGCAGCTCACCCGAGACCGTGCGCCGAAAGCCCCGGTTGGCGCCCACGAAGCGCGCGTGCGGTCCGTGCTCCTCGTCGAGTCCACCGCGGATGTCCCGCACGTGGTCCAGGCCGAGGAAGGCGACCAGGGGAGCCACCAGCGCCACCGCCGCCAGGGCGACGGCGAGCACCTCTGCTCCGCCGGTGAAGTAGTCGATGAACATGCCGGTGCAGAAGATGAAGGGGGCCGCGAAGAGCAGCCCCAGGCCCCAGCGATAGGGGCGCCGTCTGCAGCTCCTGCAGACCGGCACCTGGAGCACGGTGTGCTGGCTCCGCCTGGCCTGTCGGCTGTGGGCGATCACCCCACCCAGGTAGGGGACTGTCCAGCGGATCAGGACCTCGCCCGCCGTGGCCCGCTCCAGCAGCAGGATGTCCACCTCCTGGTAGGAGACGCGGGCGTCACGGCCGCACTTCCAGCAGAGGGGGGGCAGGGGGGCCCCGGAGGGGACGCTGAGCGAGGGGCGGCTGCGGAACATGCCCAGGTCTACCGCCTCCGGACAGGACGCCGCAAGTGGAGTGGCGTCGTTGCGACAGCCTGCGACAGCTCGACCTCTCAGAGGATCCCCGGCACGATCCGCCAGCGCACGATCCGCCGGTACTCCTCCCAGGCCTCGCCGTACTTCTCGGCGCAGCGGGCGTCGTCGCGCAGGGCGCGGTGGACCAGGAGGATGGCCAGGAAGACCACGTAGAACCAGGGCAGGGCGTGCTCGATCCCGCAGGGGATGGTCCACAGGACCGCCCCCAGCCACTCCGGCACGTAGTGGAAGTGGCGGGCGACCCCCCACCAGCCCGAGGCGAGCAGGACGTTCTCCCGCGGCTCGCCCTCCGCGGTGGTGTACGGGGCCCGGATCAGCCGGGGCCTGCGGCCCCACACGAGCACGTCGCCGTCGGCGGCCCGCACCCGCTGGCGCTGGGCGTCGATGGCGTAGTTGAGGAGCACGGCGGTGACCCCGAAGCCGATGAGGGCCCCCAGCCGCAGGTCCCCGAGCTTGCCCGGGTGGTCCACCAGGTAGAGCGTCGAGGCGGTGTAGACCGCTGGCACCCACACCAGGCAGCCCCAGCAGATGTAGAAGCCAGCCCGGTCGTGCATGATGTCGAGACTTTGGAGGTAGCCGGGCTCCCACCAGAAGAACTTGGCCACGTAGACGAGCTGGATGGCGACCGCGGCGATCATCGTGTCGCTGAGGCCGTAGCGCTCCTGCTGCGCGGCGGCGAAGGACAGCAGCAGGATCGGCCAGGCCATCATGCCCATCCGGCAGGTCGTGAACTGCTTCAGGTCCCACCCGAGCACCCGGGGGTAGAGCTCTGTGCCCCAGTAGTAGTCGAAGATCGGGTTGCCGCTGGTGCCGTGATCGGGTGTCGAGGGCGCCAGCCGACCCTTGAGGTAGAGGAAGAGGCAGAAGACGAGGCTGAGGAGGTTGAGCGCCCCCAGCAGCTCTCCGAGGTGGTCGTAGACGATGTCGGCCCCGAACAGCCCCAGCGGCCCCGTCGCCAGCCACCACAGGGCCAGGGTGCAGGAAAACGCCCACATGCCGTTGGCCTTGTAGGCCGGCACGTGGCCCGAGGGGGCCGGGGGGCCCTCGTAGGCCAGGCCGGGCAGGACCTTCATGAAGATGAGCTGGAGGATCGCGAACCAGCCGATCATCAGCCAGGCGTCCTCGCTGCCCCAGAAGACCGGCTCCCAGGCTTGCCAGAGGGTGGGGACGAAGCCGAGCTCGGCGATCCGCGCGGCCAGCGCCTCCAGGGAGCCACCGAGCTGGACGTGGGTGAACCACACCAGGATCGCGGTCGGCGGGCAGGTCACCAGCAGCAGCAGCGGCATCGCTGTGCGGCGGAACCAAGCGGGACCGGTGGGATTCGCCATCAGCCCCCATGTTCCCACACCTCGACCAGCGGTCGTCTCAGCGGAGCAGGAACTTCAGCGCCCCGTCGACCAGCCGCCCGAAGGGCGGTGCGAAGAGCCCGGCGCCGTTGATGCGCGACTGCTGGAAGACCGCCTTGCGGTGGGAGAGGTTCTCGAAGCCCTCGGGCCCGTGGTAGGCCCCCATGCCCGATGGCCCCACCCCGCCGAAGGGCAGGTTCTCCTCGGCACAGTGCAGGAGCGTGTCGTTGACGCAGACGCCTCCGGAGGTGGTCTCGGCCAGCACCCGGTCGACGCGGCCCTGGTCGTGGTCGAAGTAGTAGAGCGCCAGCGGCCGCGGGTGGTCGTTGACGTATCGGATGGCGTCGTCCAGGGCGTCGTAGGGCATCACCGGCAACAGCGGCCCGAAGATCTCGTCCTGGAGGATGCCCATGTCCTCGGTGGCGCCGAGCACGATCGACGGGGGCAGCTTGCCGTTGGGGGCCGCCTCGGAGCTGGAGTCCAGCGGTCGGACCTGAGCGCCCTTGGCCTCGGCGTCGGTCAGCAGCGCCTGGAGGCGGTCGCGGTGCCGGTCGTTGATGATCGCCGTGTAGTCGGGGTTGTCGACGAAACTCGGGTACATGCGCTTCGCGGCGGCGCCGAAGGCCTGGACGAATTCGTCGAGGCGGCCCCGAGGCACGAGCGCATAGTCCGGTGCGATGCAGGTCTGGCCGGCGTTGAAGAGCTTGCCGGCGGCGATGCGCTCGGCGGCTGTGGCGATCGGGTAGCGGGGATGCACGATGGCGGGGCTCTTGCCGCCGAGCTCCAGGGTCACCGGCGTGAGGTTGTCGGCCGCGGCCCGCATGATGTGGCGGCCGACCGAGGTCGAGCCGGTGAAGAAGAGGTGGTCGAAGGGGAGCTGGGAGAAGGCGACGGCGACCTCGACCTCGCCCGGGGTGACCGCGGCCACGTCGCTCGGCAGGCAGGCGCCGAGCAGCTCGGAGAGGGCCTGGGCGGTGTTCGGCGTGAACTCGCTGGGCTTGAGCAGGACCCGGTTGCCCGCGGCCAGGGCGGTGGCGATCGGCACCAGGGCGAGCTGGACCGGGTAGTTCCAGGGCGAGATGATGCCCACCAGCCCCAGGGGCTGGGGCACGACCTGGGCCGTGGCGGGCTGGAAGACCAGCGACACCGGGCGCTGGCGGGGCTGCATCCACTCCCGCAGGTGGGAGCGGAGCTGCTTGAGGCTCTGGGAGGCGATGAAGACCTCGGCCAGGAGCGTCTCGTGGCGGCTGCGACCGCCGAAGTCGGCATCCACGGCCTCGGCGAGCTGGTCCTTGCGCTCGAGCAGCTCGCGGTGGAGCGCCGTCAGTCGTTCCTTGCGCTGGCCATAGGTCGCCACGGGCTGGGCGCGGTAGGCCGCGCGCTGGGCTTCGAAGGTCTGGTTCAGGTGCTCGAGCTCGGAGGTGGGGGTCAAGGCCGGCTCCATGGTGTCCTCAATCTGGAGGAGGTCTCCATAGCCTGATGTCTGGTGTGAAGTCCTGGTTGCATCGTGCCGATCTCCGGGGTGTCCCCCCTGGAGGGCCCCGTGCGTCGCCTGCTCGCCTGCATCTGCCTGCTCGTCGCGCTGCCCGTGGCCGCGGGCGAGGTCTGCCTGGATCGGGAGGGGGTCTGGCTGGAGCGTCCGCCCGGTGCCCTCTTCGACTGGGAGTACCACGTCTACGTCGACAGCTCCGAGGTCCGCGAATTCGGGCGCATGCGCCCCCACCAGGTCCGTGACGTGCTCATCGACGCCGGGTGGACGTCGATCCCCGACCGGGACCTGCTGGTGCTCAGCCGGGAGATCCACGAGCTGGGCGACGACGTCATGGTCCGCAACCAGGGCTGCGGCGTGATGATCCGGGCTCGCGCCGTGGACCGGCCCCCGGGCGAGGACGCGACCTGGACGATCGAGATCACCTCGCGGGGTGTGCCGGACCTGGAGGGTCACTGCACGGCGGACTGCTTCGGGCACCGGGGACGCTGAGGCTCCCGATCAGGCCTCGGCCAGCGCGTCCAGGAAGAGCAGGTGGTCCGCCACGACCTGGCGGGCGTGGGCCTTCTTCAGGGCGGCGGAGATGTGGCTGAAGGGTGCCGGGTACTCCACCAGGCGTGAGCCGGGGATCGCCGCGCTCAGCTCCCGGGGCATGGCGATCTCCAGGGTGGCGTCCTCCAGCGC
This sequence comes from uncultured Enterobacterales bacterium, assembly GCA_964501915.1. GTDB lineage: Bacteria > Myxococcota_A > UBA796 > UBA796 > CAJQPC01 > CAYFPX01. The sequence goes on along the minus strand of CAZCVP010000243.1, from coordinate 1,390 downwards.
GTGCTGGATCAGGACCGGGACCTCGGCCAGGGCAGCGAGGCCGGGCTCGAGCCAGGGGAGGTCACTCGTCAGGTCACCGACGGTGTAGGCGAACCAGTCGTAGATGCGGCCGATCGGGGTCGGCGTGAGCAAGGGGAAGAGGATGCGGCGAGCCAGCCAGTCCTTGGTCTTGCCGCCAAGGGACAGCTCCTCCCAGGAGGCTCCGAAGAGCGCCTGGCGGTACATGCCGGTCCAGAGGCGCTCGAAGTGGGGGCGGCTGAGGGGCTCCTCCCAGATGTCTTCGAAGGCCCTCAGGTCGTCGACGCGCCGCTGCATGCGGGCCTGTGAGGCGGCGAAGTCCGAGTAGCCCCCATAGAACCACCCATAGCCGGCGGCGCTGGCGATGCGCTCCGGAGCGACCACGGCCAGTCCCTGGAGCACCATCGTGCCCTGGCTGAGGCCGAAGAAGTGGGCCCGGTCGATCTCCAGGACGTCCAACAGTCCCAGCAGCTCCTCGGCGAGCACCGGCAGGCCCACGGGGCTGTTGCGCGGCCCGGAGGCCCCCGTGGTGGCGTAGTCGTAGCGCAGGATGCGGAAGCGCTGGGCCTGCTTCCAGCCGGCGTTCAGCAGGGTCTTCCACTGGCCCAGGTGGAAGATCGACCCGTTCAGCAGCACCAGGGTGGGCCGCTCCGGATCGTCGCCGTCGAGCTGCCAGTGGAGCTCGGTGCTGTCGGGCAGGGTCGCTCGACCGGTGGAGGTCGCGGGGTGGGGCATCGGGCCGTCCGTCGGAGTCTCACTCGCTAACGCTTCGGCTCGACACCCGGCGGGTGGGGCGGGTAGTCCTCGGTACGGAACCTGCTCCGCCGGAGGGCCCCATGTCCCTGCCCGATCGCTACTACGAGGACCTCTTGCGCCAGGTCGTCACCGGTCGCGGCTGGCTGCTGGCCCACGACGTGCTCGTGCCCGCCGCCCGGCAGGCTGCGACGCTGCTGGACCTCGGCGCCGCCTCCGTCTTCGCCCTCGGCGGCAGTCGGGGGACCGGCCCCATCGCCGAGGGCATCCCCACCCTGGACCTCGGCCTGGTGGCCGGCTCGATGATGGAGGGAATCCGCGCGTCCGAGGCCCTGCTCGATGACCTGCCACCGGAGATCGTGGCCCGCATCGACGCCTGGGACCCCGACCGGGAGGCCCGTGCCATCCGCCCGCTCTTCAGCCACGGCCGTCCCGTCGCCGGCCGCACGACCTGGGGCGGGCGGCGGCCGAGCTGGGTCGCCCTGGAGGACAAGACCGTCATCGATGCCCTGTGGGACGCGGCGGGCGTGCCCCGGGCGCCGTCCCGGAACGTGGCCGTGGAGGCCGACTTTGACACTTGCTGCTCACATGGCTCGTCCATAGTCGGCGGCGCACGGGA
>CAZCVP010000242.1:0-10927 GCA_964501915.1 uncultured Enterobacterales bacterium | reverse complement strand
ACCACCGCTACCACTACACCGCCCCCGTGCCCGGCATCCTGGCGCTCTACGAAGCCCTGCGGCTGATCTGCGAGGAGTCCCTGGAGCATCGCTTCGATCGCCACGAGCGGTGCTCCCGCGCCCTGCAGGCCGGGCTGGAGACCATGGGCCTGAGCCTGTTGGTCCCGCCCCCCCACCGCCTCCAGTCCGTGGTGGCGATCGACCGACCACCGGCGCTGGACAGCACGCGACTGCGCCAACGCATGGCGGGCCAGTTCGGCGTGGAGATCGCCGGGGCCTTCGGGCTCGACATCCTGCGCATCGGACAGATGGGCGAGCAGTGTCGCTCGCACAACCTCTTCAAGGTGCTCTACGCGCTCGGCGAGAGTGCCCGCCTGGAGGGCCTGCCCCTCGACGTGAGCGGTGGCATGGCCGCCCTCGAGCGAGAGCTCGTGCGCCGGGCCGAGACCTCGAGCCGGAGCCCACACGCCGAGGCCCGCCGAGCCTGAGCGCCCCGGCTCAGCCCTTCTTGCGCGGTGTGAAGAGCGGCCTCACGACGTGGTCCGAGTCGTCGTCTTCGGGCTCGGTCTCTGCGTCCTCGTCGGGGGGCAGGGCGAAGACCTCGTCGTGGTCGTCGAGGCCGCGACTCGGCGCCGTGGTCCCGCGAGAGGGCGCCGTGCCGCTGCTCCGGCTCTTGTAGCTGCTCTCGTCCGGGTCCGGTGGCAGGGCGAAGAGCTCCTCGTCCTGGTCCAGGGCGAACTTCTCCGACTTCCGGCCCGCGGTCCGCCCGAGCCGCCGGGAGTCGTCGGAGGGAACCGAGGCGGCTTCGAGGTCCAGGATCCACTGGGGCACGTCGGGCGCCACGCTGAAGCCCGAAGGTGTGGCGCCGGTGACGTCCTCCTCCCGCACACGCCTCACCTTCAGGGGGTTGCGGGGGCTGCCCACCAGCTCCAGCGCACCGATCTGGAGGACCAGGTCCAGCGACCGCCAGAACTGTTGCTGCCGACCCCGGGAGGACCCGTCGATGTGCTGGACCCACTCGGCGAGGTTCTCCCACTTCCCGACCTCGTCCAGGAGCACGACGGCCTCGGGCGCCACCGCGCCGAGCACCTCCACGCCCACGTTGTCGACCGCGAGCGGCCGCTCCAGGTCCAGCGCGACGGCCTTGCGGACCGCTCCCGTGCTGCGCCAGGTGCGCAGCCCCTCCAGCAGGATGGTCATCAGGTCGTCCGGCAGGCCCACCACGGTGGTGTCGGGCTCCGGGATCTCCCGGAAGGTGGCCACGGTCTCCGAAGACGCCAGCCTGGCGAGGAAGCGGCCCAGCCGACCGGAGGCCTCCTCGAAGATCCGGTCGATGGGAATTCCGGCCGCGAGGATCCGCGGGATGTCCTGGAGGAGGTGGCCCCGCAGCTCCCGCACGTCCAGGACAGGGCTTCCCAGTCGGTCCCACAGCTCCGGCAGGCCCTTGATGCCGACCACGTTGCGCCGACGCACCGCGAGGCGAACCTCCCGGCGCCCATCCAGGAGGATCGCCTTGCCCACGGTCCCCTGGCGGTAGACCTCGAAGAGCAGGGCGATGGGCGATCCCTGGAGCACGGGGAGCATTCTGCCCGAAGGCGGAACCCGGTGCTCAGCGGACCTGCGCGTTCTCGCGAATCGCCAGCGCCAGCGCCTCGCCGACGATGCGGTTTCCCTCGACCGAGAGGTGGTTGTTGTCGAGGAAGAGCTCCCCCGGGTGTCGGCCGCTGGCCTGGAGCGCCGCGCAGGCCCTGGCCACCGGCACGCCCGGGGGCAGCTCCTCCGGCGGCGCGAGACAGGTCACGCCCTCCCCCTCCCAGATCGGGTAGTCGACGAAGAGGACGTCCACGCCGCGCTCTTCGGCCAGCTCGGCGATGGCGTCGTGGTTGCCGAACCGGGCCTTGAACTCGGCGCTGTTCGCGTCCAGGCTCGAGGCGTGCATCGGGCGCGCGTGCTGCGGCCGCAGGCGCTCGATCCAGAAGCGCAGCACGTAGTAGAGCCGGCTGTGCCACAGCAGGCCCTGCATCTTCGCCTCCGGTCCCCCGATCCGGGGCAGCTCGCCGTCCTTGGCGCTGTCGTGGGTGCGGCAGTCGACGACCAGCAGGTCGGGGTCCCAGTCCAGGATGCGGGTCTCGATGAGTCGCAGGACCTGGAGCGAGGTGTAGCCGGAGATGCCGGTGTTGATGAGCTGCAGCTCCTCGCCCATGCCGAGACTCGACCGGAGCGACCGCTCGGCGACCGCCGTGTAGGTCTGGTCGGACTCCGAGCCGGCGCCATAGGTCTGGGAGTCCCCGAACGTGAAGCCCCGCCAGGTGCCCTCGGGCTTCTCCCGCTGGACCTCGCCGTAGCGGAACCCGTCGGCGTTGATGCCCAGGCCCGGGTTCGGCACGTCGCTGCGCACCCAGCCCAGGTCCGGGTCGAAGGCCATCGCACCCTGCTCGACGTGGCGCTGCACCAGGGCGTTGGAGATGGTGGCCTTGCCCAGCTCCCGGGTGGCGATGCGCAGTCCGATCTCCGCCAGGCCGAGCAGGAGCCCGGTCGCCACCAGGGCGAAGCCGAGCTTCTTGAGACGGGAGGTGGGCATCGGGACTCGGACTCGGCGAACGGCCGAGAGCATAGCGCCGCAGCGCTCGTCAGGGTCCGCGGTCCCGCAGGACCGAAGCCAGCCCCTCCCCGAGCAGCAGGTGGCCCGGCCGATCCGGGTGGACCTGGTCGGTCCAGTAGCCGATGTTGGCGCCCCGCTCCTCGAAGAGCTGCGGGCCATCGAGCAACGGCGCGTCGCTGCGGGCCGCGGCCTGGCGCATGGCCTCCCGGTACACGAAGACCGCCTCCGGGGGCGGCACCGCGTCCAGGTCCATCGGCGCCGGCAGGATCAGGAAGGCCGGCCGCGCGCCCAGCGCCTCGATCTTCTCCGTCAGCCGCCCCAGGTTCTGGACGTACTCCGCCAGGCGGACCCGGCTGCGCTTCTCCCCCTCCAGCTCGCCGAGGTCGCTGCGGGAGCTGAGGAAGTTCACCTCCCGGGCCCGCAGCCAGGGCGCGAGCCCGCGGCGCAACACCCGGTAGAGCGCCAGGTAGCGCAGGGGACCCTTCACGTCGTCGGCCCGGTCGGTGAACCGCCGGTGGAAGCCCTGGTCCATGAAGAGGTCGCTCCAGAGGTTCGCCACCACCACCCAGTCGGACTGCAGCGTGCTGCCGACCTTGTCGAGCAGCGCCAGGGACTGGTGGGTGTCGTGTCCCGGAACGGCACCGATGATGCCCGTGACCGGCCGCTCCCAGACGTGGCCCAGCAGGTCGGCCGCCACGTTGACGAAGACGTCGTCCTCCGGCACCCCGTCGCCATAGACCGAGCTGTCCCCCAGGGACACCAGCCGGATCTCCCCGGCGGCCTTGGGGCCGACCTCGGGACCCCGCAGGCCCAGGGAGTTGATCCGGAAGGTCGCCCCCCGGTTCGTGGACACGGTGTTCGGAGCGAGGCCCCAGCCCGTGCGGGGGTCCTCGATCATCGGCGTGCCGCCCTCCTCGAGCTGCTGGCGTGTCTCCGCCGCGGCCCGGTTGAACTCCAGGAAGGTGCCCGGTCCGGCGAGCGGGTAGCTGCGATCCACCACCCAGGTGAGCCGCTCCCAGGTCCACGCCACCCCCTCGAGCAGGACGAACCCGAGGCCGATGGCCAACAGCGCGAAGATCAGGCGACGGCGGAGGGGAGCCACCCCCTGATGGTGGCACAGGCACCTCCCGCGCCCGGGCGCTAAGGGGGTGACGATGCCCGACAAGGTCCGACTCACCCGCTACAGCCACGGCGCTGGCTGAGGCTGCAAGCTCGCGCCCGAGGTGCTCGGGCGCATCCTCGCAGGACAGCACGCCACCACCGACGATCCCCGCCTGGTCGTCGGCAACGGCACCCGTGACGACGCGGCCGTGATCGACCTCGGCGACGGTCGCGGGCTGATCAGCACGACCGACTTCTTCATGCCGATCGTCGACGACCCCTTCGACTTCGGCCGGATCGCCGCCGCCAACGCGCTGAGCGACGTCTGGGCGATGGGTGGGGAGCCGACCGTCGCCGTCGCCCTGCTCGGCTGGCCCATCGACAAGCTGTCCGCCGAGGTCGCGGCCGAGGTGATCCGCGGCGGCCGCGCCACCTGTGCCGAGGCCGACATCTTCGTCGCCGGGGGCCACAGCATCGACAACCCGGAGCCGCTCTTCGGCCTCGCCGTCTCCGGTCTCGTGGACCTGGTCCACCTCAAGCGCAACGACGGCGGACAGCCCGGGGACCTGTTGTGGCTCACCAAGCCCCTCGGTCTCGGCCTGCTGACCACCGCCGAGAAGCGGGGCGCCCTGCTGCCCAGCGACGCCGGTCGGGCCACCGCTGTCATGGTCGCGCTGAACCGGGTCGGCGCGTCCCTCGGCGTCCTGCCCGGGGTGCACGCCCTCACCGACATCACCGGCTTCGGCCTGCTGGGACACCTCAGCGAGCTGTGCCTGGGCGCGGGCGTCGGCGCCCCGCTCGACCCCGCGGCCATCCCCCACGTCACCGACCTCGCCCCCTACCTGGAGGCGGGCACCATCCCGGGCGGCACCCGGCGCAACGCCGCCAGCTACGGGGAGCTCGTGGGCCCCCTCACCGAAGCCGAGATCGCCGTGCTGCACGACCCCCAGACCAGCGGCGGGCTGCTCATCGCGGCGGCGCCCGAGTCAGCCGAAGCGGTGGTGGCGGTCCTGCGCGCGGCCGGCCTCCAGGACCACCTCCGACCCATCGGCCGTTTGACGGATGGACCGGTCCGGATCCACGTGGGCACCGGGGCGCCTCTGGAATAGAGAGCGGCCATGCTGCACCTCCTCCTGCGTCTCTTCCACGTCCTCTCGATGGCCGTCTGGGTGGGCACCACGCTCTTCCTCTCCGGGGACATCAAGCGCACGCTCCAGGCCGGACCGGACCACCTCCCGCTGCTGAAGGACCGGGTGGACCGCAGCCTCAGGATCGGCAACCTCAGCGGCGTCGCGACCCTGGTCAGCGGCGTGGCCCTGGTGCGGTCCGCCGGGGGCTTCGGCGCCGTGCCCCCCGCCGTCCACTCCGGCCTGCTGGGAGCCATCATCCTGTTCGGCGTGAGCGCCGGCGGACTCCAGCGCACCTGGCGCAAGCTCGAGGCCCGGCTCGACGGCGGCGCCGACGCGACCTCCCTGGTGCCCCAGGCCAGGAAGCTGCACCTGATCACCAAGGTCTTCCAGACCATCTGGCTGATCGTGCTCTGCCTGATGGTCTTCCGGAACGGACCCGCCTGAACGCTGCCTGCCCTCTCCGCGTCAGGGCTTCGTCGGAGAGCATCCCAAGGGGGATCCGGTCGGCCCGGCTTGTGGATACCCTCACGGTCATGTCCGCCCTGATCCCTCTCGTCCTCCTCGCCTGCAACGACGGCGGGTTCACCTCCCACAACGCCTCCCCCGAGGCCAACATCTACTCCCCCGGAGAGGGCGAGCAGGTGGCCGAAGGCGAGCAGGTGGCGCTGCTCGGAAGCGCGACGGACCCGGACGCCGACGACACCCTCACCGCCACCTGGATGACCGGCGACACGGTGCTCTGCGAGGCGACCGAGCCCGCGGCCGACGGCACCACCACCTGCGCCACACCGCTGGAGCTGGGGCAGGACGTGATCACCCTGGTCGTGCGGGACCCGGAGGGGGCCACCGGTGAGGCCAGCCTCGCGCTGGAGGTCGTGCCCAACGGGGTCCCGGTGGTGAACATCACCTCGCCGGTCGACGACAGCTCCTGGTGGTCCACCGATCTCGTCCTGCTGGAGGGCACGGTCTCCGACGCCGAGGACGCCGTCGAGGACCTGGCCGTGTGGTGGGAGAGCTCGCAGGACGGCGTGCTGGTCGAGGTAGCGACGGTCGACCAGGACGGGAGCTGCTCCGACTCCGTGACCCTGGAGCCGGGCCAGCACCAGCTCACGCTCTACGCCAGGGACTCCCTCGACAACCAGGGCTCGGCGAGCGTGGTGGTGGACGTCAGCCCACCGAACGAGGACCCGACCTGCGAGATCTCGGCGCCCACCGACAACAGTCTCGGCGAGCCCGGCGCGGCCGTGACCTTCGAGGGCCTGGTCGGTGACGCCGAGACCGCCAGCGCCGACCTGGAGGTCCGCTGGACCAGCGACCAGCAGGGCGCCCTCGCCACGTCGGTGGCCGACACGGACGGCTTCGTGACCTTCACCACCACCGACCTCGTCGAGGCCACCCACGTCGTCACCCTCCTCGCCGTCGACGAGCTGGGAGCGAGCTGCGCTGCCGACGTGCTCTACACCGTGGGCACGCCGCCCACCATCACCCTGACCTCGCCGAGCGAGGGCAGCATCACCAACGAGGGCGAGGAGATCACCTTCGAGGCCACGGTCTCCGACGGTGATCACGCCCCGGGCGAGCTGTCGATGACGTGGACCAGCAGCGTCGACGGGGCCATCTCGTCGGCGGGTCCGGACTCCCTGGGCCAGGTCAGCTTCACCCTGGACTCGCTCCGTGCCGCCGACCACACCATCACTGCCGTCGTCACCGATCCCGACGACCTCTACGCCCGGGCCGAGGTGAACCTGCGGGTCAACGCCCTGCCTTCCGCTCCTGCGGTGAGCCTCTCGCCCGACCCGGCGACCACCACCGACGACCTGACGGTGCTGATCGACACCGAGGCCACGGACCCCGAGGGAGACAGCCTCAGCTACGCCTATGTCTGGCTCCGGGACGGCGCACCCCAGGGGGCCTACACGACCGACGTGCTGCCCGCGGCGGCGACGGCCCGGGACGAGACCTGGAAGGTCCGCGTGACCCCCAACGACGGCCACGGCGACGGCCCCTCCGACAGCGCCGAGCTCACGATCGAGAACACGCCGCCCACGGCCCCGTCGATCTCCATCGACCCCGACGACCCCGTCGAGCAGGTCGACGACTTCCAGTGCATCATCGACAGCGACAGCGCCGACGACGACGGAGACACCGTCACCTACACCCTCGCCTGGGAGGTCGACGGCAGCTCGTTCGCCGGCGCCACCACGACCGACGAGACCGGGGACACCATCCCCGCCGCCGACACCACCGGCGAGGAGCAGTGGGACTGCACGGTCACCCCGAGCGACGGCACCGACACCGGCAGCGCGGGCGCGGCCACCGTCTACGTGCTCGGCACGCCCATCGACTACGCCCACCTCCAGCACCCCTGCTCCGGCAGCATCGCTCGCACCACCGGCACCCTCGACGTCTACGCCTGGGTCTACGACCCCGGGGTCACCGACGACTTCGGCCAGGGCGCCGGGATCAGCGCCGAGGTCGGTGTGGGCGACGACGGCACCGACCCGGAGTCCGACAGCTCCTGGGTCTGGACCGCCGCCGCCTACTACACGGACCAGCCCGCCTACGGCGACGCCAGCGGCGATCCGGAGCCCTACAACAACGACGAGTACCTGGGCACGCTGTCCGCCCCGTCGAGCACCGGCAACTTCGACTACGCCTTCCGCATCAGCACCGACAGCGGTCTGAGCTGGACCTACGTGGACCTCGGCGGCACGAGCTGCGGTGGCGACGGCACCATCGACGGCTACGACCCGGCGGACGCCGGCGAGCTGGAGGTCTACCCGTGAGCTACCGCCCCTTCTTCTTCCGCCGCGCCCGCTTCGCCTTGCGCTTCTCCTCCTTGGCCCGCTCCACCACCACCTCGGCGTCCAGGTGGTCCTGCGTGGCCCGGGCGATCAGCTCGGCGTAGGTCCCCCGGAAGTCCTCCAGGCCGTCTTCACGGATCTCCAGCACCCGGGTCGCCAGCCGGTCGACGAACCAGCGGTCGTGGGAGACGAAGAGGATGGTGCCGTCGTAGGCCTCCAGCCCCTCGGCCAGGGCCTCGATGCCCTCCAGGTCGAGGTGGTTGGTGGGCTCGTCCAGCACCAGGACGGTGGGCTTGTGGGCGGAGATCCGGGCGAAGAGCAGCCGGGCCGCTTCGCCGCCCGAGAGGTTGCCCACCTTCTTGTCGGCGTCCTCCCGGGAGAAGAGCACCGCCCCCAGCCGCGCCATGATGGTGCCGAGCCCCTCGGCCGGGGCGGCCTGCCAGAGGCTCTCCTTGACCATCGCGTCGCGGGGGCCGAGGGCTTCGCGGTGGTCCTGGGGGAAGTAGCCGAAGTCCGCCTCGTGGCCCCACTCGAAGGCCCCGTCGTCGCTGTCCAGCTCTCCGACGAGGATCTCGAGCAGGGTCGACTTGCCGATGCCGTTGGGGCCGATGATCGCCAGCCGGTCCCCGCGCTCGACCTCGAAGCCCACGTCGAGCAGCACCAGGTTGTCGCCGTAGGCCTTGGACAGCCCGTCGACCTCGAGGACCTTGCGACCCGAGCTCCGGCGCTGCTCGAACCTGAACTTCGGGTAGCGTCGCGAGGTCTCCGGCAGCTTCTCGATGACCATCTTCTCGACCCGCTTCTGGCGGCTGTTGGCCTGGCGTGCTTTTGTGGCCTTGGCCTTGAAGCGGGTGATGAAGGCCTTCTGCTCGGCGATCTCACGCTCGCGCTTGCCGATCTCGGCCTCACGGCGGGCACGGTCGGCGACCTTCTGGCCCACGAAGGCCGTGTAGTTGCCGCGGTACCGGGTCACCCGCTCGTAGTCGACGTCGAGGATGTGGGTGCACACCGCGTCGAGGAAGCGGTGATCGTGGCTGACCACGACGGCACAGCCGCGAAAGCCCTGGAGGAACTGCTCCAGCCAGCGGATGGCGAGGATGTCGAGGTGGTTGGTGGGCTCGTCGAGGAACAGCAGGTCGGGCTGGGCGGCCAGGGTCTTGCCGAGCAGCGCCCGGAGCTTGAAGCCCCCGGAGAGCACCCGCAGGGGCTGGCGGTGCACGGCCACCGGGATGCCCAGCCCCTCGAGGATCGCCCCCGCTCGGGCCTCGAGCCCGTAGCCGTCGTGGGCGATCACGATGTCCTCGAGCCGGGAGTAGCGATCGTCGTCGAACTCCTCGTGGGCCCGGGCGAGCAAGAGCTCCTTCTCCACCATCGCCGACCAGAGGACCTCGTTGCCCATCATGACCACGTCGAGGATCGGCACGTCCTCGTAGGCGAAGTGGTCCTGCTCCAGGACCCCCAGCCGCACCGCCTTGGGCCGGGTCACCTCGCCAGCGCTCGAGCTCTCTTCGCCGCTCAGGATGCGCAGCAGCGTCGACTTGCCGGAGCCATTGGCGCCCACGATGCCGTAGCGCTTGTCGGCACCGAGCTGGAGCGAGACGTCCCGGAACAGGGTCTGGGACCCGTACTCCATCGCGAGGTCGGTGGCCGTGAGCATGATCGGGGGCTTGTAGCACCCGGTTAGGGTCCGCGCCGAATTGCGGAGGTCTCATGAACCCCCTGGTCGAGTGCGTTCCCAACTTCTCCGAGGGCCGGGACCCGGCCGTCATCCAGGCGATCACCGACGCCATCGAGGCCGTCGAGGGCGTGTCCCTGCTCGACGTGGACCCGGGCCGGGCGACCAACCGCACCGTGGTGACCTTCGTGGGAGCTCCCGAAGCCGCCCTGGAGGCCGCCTTCGCCGGCATCGCCAAGGCCGCCGAGGTGATCGACATGCGCACCCATCGTGGCGAGCACCCCCGGATGGGCGCCACCGACGTGTGCCCCTTCGTCCCGGTGCGGGACATCACCATGGAGGAGTGTGCCGAGCTGGCCCGGCGCCTGGCCGCCCGCGTCGGCACCGAGCTCGGCCTTCCGGTCTACCTCTACGAGGCGGCCGCGAGCCGACCGGACCGGACCAACCTCGCCGTGGTCCGGGCCGGCGAGTACGAAGGCCTCGAGGCCAAGCTCCAGGACCCGGACTGGGTGCCCGACGGTGGCCCGGCCGGCTGGACGGAGCAGGCCGCGAAGAGCGGCGCCACGGTGACCGGTGCGAGGCCCTTCCTGGTCGCCTTCAACGTCAACCTGAACACCAGGAACACCCGCCGGGCGATGAAGATCGCCGCGATGATCCGCGAGCAGGGCATCTACCGCCGCACCGCGGACGGGGATCTCTACATGGACGCCGACGGCAACAAGGTCCGCGACCCGGGCATGTTCAAGTGCGTCAAGGCGATCGGCTGGTTCATCGACGAGTACGACCGCTGCCAGATCAGCATCAACTTCACCGACTACCGGGTCAGCCCGGTCCACGAGGTGGTCGACGCGATCCGCCGGGTCGCCGACGACGAGGGGGTCGTGGTGACCGGCTGCGAGCTGGTGGGCCTGATCCCCCTGGAGGCGATGCTGGACGCTGGGCGCCACTACCTGGAGCGCCAGCGCATGAACCCCGGGGTGTCGGAGGCCGAGCTGATCGAGGTCGCGACCCGTTCCCTGGGTCTGCGCGAGCTCACGCCCTTCGACCCCGACCAGGCGATCGTCGAGCGCCGCATCGCCCAGGACGGTCCCCTGGTGTCGATGACCGGCCGGTCCTTCGTCGACACCCTGGCCTCGGACGCGCCGGCTCCCGGTGGCGGCTCCGTGGCCGCCCTGTGCGGGGCGATGTCCGCCGGGCTGGCGGCGATGGTGGCCCAGCTCACGACCGGCACCGGCCCCAAGCAGCCCGGCGCCGAGACCTTCTACCCGCTGGCTGTCCGGGCCCAGCAGCTCAAGGACGCCTACCTGGCGGACGTCGACGCCGACACCGCGGCCTTCGCGGCGATCATGGACGCCTTCAAGCTGCCCAAGGGCACCCGGGAGGAGAAGCTGGCCCGGCGGGCCGCGGTCCAGGCCGCCACCCGCGGTGCCATCGAGGTGCCCCTGCGGGTGCTGGAGCGGACCGTCGAAGCCATCGGCGTGGCCGAGCTCGCCGCCACCGGCAACCCCAACGCCCGCAGCGACTCCCTGGTCGCTGGCCAGGTCGCCGAGGCCAGCGCCCAAAGCGCCAGGTACAACCTCAGCAAAAACCAACCGGACCAGCACCACCCCCCGGC
>CAZCVP010000241.1:0-11134 GCA_964501915.1 uncultured Enterobacterales bacterium | reverse complement strand
CCCGCCTCCACCAGGTCCCTGGCGCCGTCGTTGTCCGCGTCGAGGTCGAGGTAGTAGGGCCAGGGGTCGCGGTCGGGGTCGGGGCCCGGCCGCGGGGTGGCGACCGGGCCCCGAGGGAGTCCCGAGAGGTCTAGTTGAGGTCCAGCGACATGGTCACGCCGCTGAGGCCCTGCATCCGGATGGGCAGGCCGTCGGGGCCGGCCTTCCAGCCGATGTCAGCCTTGTAGAAGCTGATCGCGCCCTCGTCCGACGGGCTCATCTGGGAGGTGTGCTGGCCGGAGACGTTCAGGGAGCCGTCGTCGCGGAAGCGGCAGACCATCGCCGTGTCCTGCTTGCCGGTGAGGGCGAACCCGAGGATGCCGTCGGGGTTGTTGTCCGCACCGTCGTAGGTCAGGGTGAAGGACTGGCCGGACCGGACCGAGATGGAGCCGCTGCTGGCGCCGAGGTCGATCTCGCTGGGCAGGTGGATCCAGTCCTCGTGGACGATGGGGCCCATGTAGTCGGAGGCGTTGCCCGGGGCGGTGGCGGTGATGACGTCGCCACCCTGGAGGTCGACATCACTGGGGTCGTCGATGCTCACGGTGCCGTCCTGGCCGGTGGTGGCCTCGGTGTGGCGGTCCCAGTGGTAGACCGGCACGCCGTTGCCGTTGTCCTCGGGGGACAGCTCGTAGGTGTCCCGCGGGGTCTCGAGGCTCAGCCAGGGGCCGACGGAGCGGGTGTCGGTCATCATGCCGGTCTCGGGGTCCATGTCCGGGAACCAGGAGGTGGCCACCTCGATGTTCATCATCTGGCAGCTGTCCATCGGGATGTCCTGGAAGGGATCGTGGCAGTACTCGACGTAGCCCTTGGCCTCCCAGAACCAGGCGCGGAGGTTGTCCGCTTCCCAGGAACCGGTGTCGCTGTAGGCCTCGACGTTGTCGGCCATCATCACGCCGGACTCGCGGCAGACCTCGATCGGGACGTCGCCGACGTCGTTGCACTGCTGCGAGGAGGTGGTGAGGCTGTCGAAGCCGTACCAGGTCTGGTTGGCCACGTAGGTGCTGGGCACGATGTAGACCAGGTCACCGACCGCCACCGTGCACTCGAAGTCGCCGTTCTCGTCGGCGGTGACGGTGCTGGAGGTGAGCTGGCCGCGGCACTGGACCTCGGAGCCACGCACGGGGAAGTCGAGGGTGTCGACCACCTTGCCTTCGACACAGGTGTACTCGATCGGGGAGTCCGGGTTCTTGCCACCGGGGCTCATGGTCGAGAACGAGTAGGTGCTGTTGCCGCTCTCGTCGCTGGTGACGCGGCCGCTGCCTTCCTCCAGCCAGGCGCCGGAGCCGTTGCTCCAGTCCCAGAGGACGATCTCGTCGCCCTCTTCGACCTGGTAGAAGTCGGGCACACCGGACTGGCTGATCGGGATCTCGACCTCGACCGGCTCGCCGAGGGTCAGCTTCTTGCGGTCCTGGCTGGTGAACTGCACCTCGACCATGCCGAAGGAGAGGAGCTGGGCCTCTTCGAGCACGTCCTTGGCGTTGCCGCCAGCGGCCTTCACGAGGGCGGTCAGGTCACCGGGGGCGGCGGCGAGCTCGTCGCTGTAGGGGTCGAAGTAGGTCATGGAGACCTCGACCTCGTCCGTGTACTCGTTGCCGTTCTCGTCGACGATGGCGCCGGCGGGAATCTCGATGCTCATGCCGTCTTCGGAGAAACTACCCCCGAAGACCGGGTTGAACTTGCGCACCCAGTCGTGCTTCTTCAGGGTCGCGTTGGCGGGGACGGTCTCCCAGGACACGATGTTCGTGTACCGGACCTTCTCGGAGTAGTCATCGTGCTCGAACAGCACCATGATCTCCTGGGCGGGCTCGACCATCTCCAGGGTGTACAGGCCATCCTCGTCGGTGTAGACGGTCTGCCCCTGCGCGGTGACGGCCACGTCCGCGAGGGGAGCCTGCTGCACGTCGACGACCGTGCCGCTGATGCGACCCTTCGGGTCGGCGTCGAACGCGTCGTCCTGGCCCGTGGTGTCACAGGCGATGAAGGTGGCGAGGGAAGCGACGGCGAGGAGGAGGCTGGTGGTACGCATTGGGAAGGTCCTTGGGGCTGCGGAGTCAGGGAAAGTGGGTCGCCCTCTTCCTATACAAGACCCATGCCAACTTTGAGTCAAGGGCTGGATCGAGGTCTCATGCCGATCCAGCCACTTCGACCCCTTGACGACCCGGGATCGGGATCACCCGAAACGGGGTGGGGCAGTGGGGTACCGATACCCCACCCACTGGGACCAGGGTGGGACAGGCCCTCCCCAGCGACCCGTTAGTGGGCGACATGAGCCGAATTCGACCCACCCTCCGCAGGCTCCGCGATCACCTCCGCGGGCGGACCTCGGATCGGGGCGGCTTCGACCACCGGGACCGGGTGGTCCTGGAGGACTGGGGAGAGGTCGTCGAGCAGGCCCTCAGGCTGGTCGGCGCGGGCCTGGTCCAGTCCTGGGAGGTCAACCTCGCCGAGCTCCGGCCCCTGCTGGCGCTCCGCCGCACGGGCGACACCCTCGACGCCGACCTGGAGCGCTGGAGCGATGCCCTGGTGCCCCTGGAGACCCCCTTCCGCGACCTGATCAACGCGGCGCCCCAGGTCATGAAGCGCGGTCGCGAGGAGGCCATCGCCGCCCGGTCGCTGTCCTCCGCCAGCCGGGAGCTCCTGGAGCGCATCGAGGACCTGCCGGGCCTGGCCGAGCGGGGGTGGTCCCGCTCCCTCGCCCACCTCGACCCGATCCTCGCCGAGCTGGTGGACCCGGAGTCGGTGCGGGAGCGGGTCGCGGCCGAAGGCTCCGAGCTGCGGCGTCTCCTCGAGCAGACCGCCGCCACCTTGCGGGCCGACCTGAGCGGGGTCGAGTCGGCGCCCAGCCTGTCCTCGGCCCTCTTCGACGCCATCGACACCTGGAAGGACGCGACCACCCGAGCCCTGGAATTCGCCATCGCGGCCTGGCTCGAGGCGGTCGAGGCCAGCGAGAGAGGAGGATGAGATGACCCTGCTGCTGATCCTGGCGGCCTGTCCGGGAGGAGGCGACGACACGGCCGTCGAGGCCTGGGCGCCGGACACCCACTGCCCCGGTGGTCCCGACTGCGCCGACGCCGACGGCCCCCTGTCCGCAGGCGCCGCGGCTATCGCCATCACCCCGACCTGCTTCGAGAGCTGGATCGACCCCGTCGGCGAGGCCGAGTGGGAGTCCGACCATGGCTGGCTCGACTGCGGCTGCGACCGCCTCTGCCCCGACGACGAGGGCTACCCCGGACCCGACGAGGGTGAGGGGGACGGCGAGTTCCAGGCCGTCTGGCTGGCGGGCTTCCACAACGGACGCCCCGCCACCGGCGTACACGACGACCTCTGGGCCAGGGCGCTGGTCTTCGACCAGGGCAGCACACGGGTGGCCGTGGTGGCGCTGGACGTGGTGGGCTGGTTCTACGACGAAGTCGTGCGGACCCGCGCAATGCTGGCGGACACGGACCTGGGCATCGACCTGCTGGTGGTCCACGCCACCCACAACCACGAGGGTCCCGACACCCTGGGCATCTGGGGGCGCACCGAGACCCGGCCCGGCCGGGACGACGCCTGGCAGGCCTCGGTCCGGGAGGCCACGGTCGAGTCGGTGCGGCTCGCCGTCGCCGACCTCCGCGAGGTCGGCTCCTTCCGGCTCGGCTCGACCGACATCAGCACCTACCACGACTCGGGCGTGCTGAACGTGCTCAACGACTACCGGGACCCCTTCATCGTCGACCAGGTCCTGGACGCGCTGCACCTGGCCGACACCGACGGCCAGACCATCGCCACCGTGGCCCACTTCTCCAACCACCCCGAGTCGATGGCCGACGAGAACGCCCTGATCACCAGCGACTACCCGCACGCCCTCCGCGAGGTCCTCGAAGACGGCGTCCAGATGGGGGACACGACCCTCGAGGGCTACGGCGGCACCGCGATCTTCTGGAACGGCGCGGTCGGCGGCATGATGACACCGCTCGGCACGACCACCACCGACCTCGACGGCACCGAGTACCGCGCGTACACCTTCGACCACACCGAAGCCATCGGCCGCAACAAGGCGCTGATCGCCTCGGACACCATCGAAGCCGCCACCCCGGCCACCGAGCTGGACCTGGCCTTCGCCACCTCGGTCTTCAAGCTTCCGGTTGACAACTACGGCTTCCAGGCGATGTTCCTCTCCGGCATCTTCGACCGGGAGATCCTCGACTGGGACTCCAGCGAGGTGATCAGCGAGGACAACCTCCCCTGGATCCGCACCGAGCTGGTCCACCTGGAGGTCGGTCCCCTGGAGCTGCTGACGATCCCCGGCGAGCTCCTGCCCGAGCTCGCCCTCGGTGGCTACGACGGCTCGGCCACGGGCAGCGACCAGGCGACGCTGATCGACCCAGGCAACGAGAACCCCCCCGACCTGTCCCAGGCCCCTGACGGTCCCTACCTGGAGGACCACCTGGCGAGCGCCGACCCCTGGCTCCTGGGCCTGGGCAACGACGAGATCGGGTACATCATCCCGCCCTACGACTTCCAGCTCGACGAGGTGAACCCCTACTTCGACGAGCCTCCGGGGGATCACTACGAGGAGACCAACTCCCTCGGGGCGCGCACCGCGCCGATGCTGGAGGAGCGCATCCTGGAGCTGCTGGGCTGGGTCTACTCGGACTGAGCCCGGTCACAGGCGGCCCGCAGACCGGAGGCCAGGGCTTCCGCGAAGCGCTCCGCCTCGTCGGCCTCCAGGAGCCGCAGCTCCTCGGCCCGGTGGACGATCACGCCGACCTCCACCAGCACGGCGGGCACGGTGGACATGCGCAACAGCCCCAGGGTGTCCCTGCGGTAGAGCCCCAGCGAGGTGTCGAGCAGCTCCCGCCGCTCCCCCGGGATGTCCTCGGCGTGGTGCAGGGTCGGCGTCAGGCCGGCGGCGACGAGCGCCCGGCCCAGGTCCTGCCCGAGAGCGACGCTCTCCGGCCCCACGGGGGTGCCCGCGGCCACGAAGAGCGAGTGGCCGGAGAAGTCGTCCGCGTAGCGTCCGGTCCGGCCGTCGTGGGTCCAGGCGTGGAGGTAGCGCTCCTGGACCGAGTCGTGGTGGATCGACACCAGGACGGCGGCGTCCGCTGCGGCCTGGGCCCGGGCCGACAGGGTGGCGAACCGGGCCGAGGGAGGCACGGCGACCTCGAAGCCCGCGGCGCGCAGCACGCGGGCGAGGATCTGGGCGAAGTCGTGGTTGAAGCTGTGCTCG
Organism: uncultured Enterobacterales bacterium; assembly: GCA_964501915.1. GTDB lineage: Bacteria > Myxococcota_A > UBA796 > UBA796 > CAJQPC01 > CAYFPX01. Next base: position 5,886 of record CAZCVP010000241.1, on the reverse strand, counting down.
GGGCGACCCCTGGCGCTGGTGGCCCCGGGCTTGTCCGGGCTGTGGCCGACGTCGATGTGGATCGGGAAGTCCTGCGGTCGGCACGGTCCTTCGCGGGCCGCGCGCGGACCTGGCGGCACCGGTGCCAGGGTCGGCAGCAGCTCCACGGGCTCGGGCTCCGCCGCCCCGGGGGCCTCGCAGACCGCCAGCACAGCCAGCAGGAGTGCGGTCACTCGCCCGAGCTGGAGGGATCCGCCTGCAGTGCGTCGAGCCGCTCTCCGTAGCGGGTCTCCACGCACGGCACGTCCACACAGGCATCCCGGGAGCGCAGCCACCGTCGCTGGGCCGCCTTCAGCTCCTCGAGGTCCTCTCCCTCGACGGAGCGTCGGGCCTTGACGTACACCCCTGCGAGCTGACGATCGAGGGCAGCGAGCCCGGCATCGGAGCAGATGAGCCTCTCGACGCGGCTCTCGGCGCGATGGCAGGGGAAGCTCGGCAGGATGACCTCCGCCTCCGCCGCCGGCTCCTCGACCGGCGCGGCCCTCTCCGCGGGCGCCGCGGTGGGCTCGGGCTCGACCACCTCCTGGGCGGGGCGGGCGGCAGCGGGTGGTGGGGCAGGGGCCGCATCCGGCTCTGGAGACGGCTCGACCGCGACCGCCGCCGTCTCGTCGGTCTCCAGTGCTCCCCGGACGACCACCCAGCCCCCGACCAGGGCGATGACCACGAGCACCACGAGGGCGATGAGCAGCCGGGGCAGCCCTCGCCCTTCGGCCTCCTCCTCGAAGTCCGCCGTCTGGTCGGCGTCGAGGTAGACCGCGTCGTCGGACTCCACCTCCGGCGTGACGGAGGGGTCGGTGTGCCCCTTCTCTCGCACGAAAGCCGCCACGGGAGGGGGCGCTGGGGGCGCCGGCGGTGCCGGTGGCGCTGGGGGCGCTGGCGGCTCCGGGGGCGCGGCGACCGGAGGAGGTGCCTCGGGCACGTCGATCGGCGAGGGTGGGGCCGGGGGCTCCTCGGCCGGCACGTCCTGGGTGTCCTCGGCGAAGACCGCCTCCGGGACGTCCTGGGGCGGCGGGGGCGGGGGCCTCGCCGCGACGGGAGCCGGACTCTGCACCTCGCCGGTGTCCTCCGGGTCGCTCGGGTCCGGGGTGTCGAGGGTGGGCTCGGGTGCGTCGGTGGGGTCGTCTCGGTGGTCCTCTCGCAGCGGAGCGATGCTCTCCAGGATGCGGCGGCGGTGCTCCGGGTCGGCGATGCCCAGGGTCTCCAGGCGGAGGTCCGTGAGGGACAGCAGGCCGAACTGGTCGACGATGCCGTCCATGCGGAACGTGACCTTGTACTCGGGGAGGCCGATGATCTCGAGCAGCTCGTCGGGCGTCATGGCGCTAGTGTCCCACGGGGAAGGGGAAGCGGATCAGCGCTGGCGACGGGCGAGCTCGGCTTCGTAGGCCCGCAGGCGCTCCCCGAGCACGTCCATGGCCATGGCGTGGTCCGTCCGCATGCTCCGCAGCGTGCGGGCGTCCTTGCGCGTGGCCCGGATCACCATGCTGGCGGTGTTCTCCAAGACGTAGGTCACCTTGGAGAACCAGACTCCGACCTTGGTCGGGTGCTTGACATGGGGGCGTCGCTTGTCCCCGATGCGCCCGATGAGCCGCAGGCCGGTCGCCCGCATCACGACGTTCACGCCGATCATCGCCCCGGAGAGCGCGATGGACCCGGCCCGCTTGTCCTGCTGCTTGTGCTTGAGGTCGGAGATGCGGTCGGCCAGGGCCTCGTTGGCGTCGATGACCTGCTGGAGCTGCCAGGTGTCCGCGCTCGCCAGGTCGGCGATGATCAGCTCCGGGTCCTGGGTGGCCTCCAGGAAGGAGGTGTGGGTGAGGGACTTCTCCTTGGTCAGCTCGACCTCTTGGGGCGTCGCGCCCTCGGTCGCGACCAGCAGGGTCACGTCACCGCGCTTCCCCATGCCGACGCTGCGGGCCTCGGCGTAGCCGTGGTTGGCCTCCACCCAGAGCCCGTAGGTGTCGAGCAGCTGCGGCTCGAGCGCCTCCAGCAGCGCCAGGGCCTCGGGATCGGTGGGCTCCGGCGCTCCTTCGGCCTGCGTGAGGGTCCCGAGCGAGCCCTTGGTGGTCCCGTCATAGCCCGGATCGGGCTCACGGAACGGCGTCCACGAATCGACCAGGTGCAGCTCCAGCGGCACCACCGTGGCCCCGACCGTCACGTCGACGGTGGCCGGTGTGCAGGTCCGGTTGAAGTCCGGGACCGACACCTCGAAGGTGCCCAGGCCCTTGACCACGAGGTGGCCCCGCATCGCGATGTCCTTGGACTCCACGAGCTGGGGCGGTTCTCCCAGACGATCCTGCTGGAGCCAGCCGAGCTCGGCCACCGAGATCGGGGCCTCCCGGAACCGCCAGGCCTCGTCGAGCAGGGCCTTCCAGTAGTAGCCGGGCTGACCCTCCGGGCCACGGCCGGCGATGCGCAGCTCCCGGGCGTCGTTGCCGAGACCGGTCTGGAGGATGGTGATGTCGCTGGTGACCGCGCCGTGCCCGCTGAGGGTCACCGGCGCGTGCGTCATCCAGTCCTCCCCAGGCAGCGACATGTTGGTGTCGATCGTGCGCGGGTCGAAGGGGTCCAGGTCGTCCAGGCCGACGCGCTCGTAGCTGTAGCGGTGGCCGGGCGTGCCGCCCTGGGTGTCGTAGTCGGCGAGCCGGGTGAAGACGTTGCCCTTGTCGTCGATGAGCATCATGGTCGAGGCGCTGGCGTCGAGCCCCTCGAGCACCATGCGGTCCCGCTCCGGGCCACAGATGCGGTGGCTCAGGCGGGGCGGCAGCCCCGTGTCGGCGAACCAGATCGTGTGGCCGTCGTCGTCGAGCACGTAGGTGGTGGTGATGCCGAAGCCGGAGACGTGCTCGTTGCCGTCGATGTCGGTGAAGTAGCCGGTCGACTCGAGGCGGCGCCGACCGACGCCCCACCCCTTGAAGTCGAGGGCCTCCTCCGGCCAGTAGAAGCGCCCCCGCAGCGGGAAGCCCCAGAGGTCGTACCACTGGTCGTCGAAGCGACGGGTGGCACCGTCGCGCTTCCAGTAGACCCGCTGGTTGGCCCCGAGCGCGATGATCTCGTCGTCGTCGGCCACGATGGCCAGCACCTGGCCGACCTTGACGAAGCGTGGGACCTCGCGCCGCACCTTGCCGGGCCGCCAGGGCAGGCCCGTCTCCTCCATCAGGTGCCAGCCCCCGGCGCTGACCACCTCGGGCTCCCCGGTGGCGGTCTTCGACCGGTCCTTCTCCCAGATGCGACCGCCCACCAGGGCGAAGTAGTGGTGGTTGTTGAAGGTCTGGTAGGGGGTGCGGATGTAGACCACGTCGGGCAGGTCGTCGGGCGAGTCGTAGGGACTCTCGAAAGCCTCCAGGGGCTCTGCGGCGTGCACCGGCTCGCCCCCCCAGCCGAGCTCCCGCAGGGCCAGCGGTCCCTGCTCGTGGGGGCCGGCCGCCCCCACGACCCCCAGCATGGCCATCCAGATCATCGACGTCTCCCGGGTCGGACGGGGAGTCTACAACCCGTGGGAGCTGGCCGTCCGGCCCGCCGTCGTGGATCCGGTCCAGCGTACCGGCCAGGCGAGCATCCGAGAAGAAGCGGGTTGCACCCCTCACCCAGCGGCACGGCCTCGTTCGTGGCCTCCAGCCATGTACTCCTGTGGTACAGGCCCACCCTGCCCGACGGGAGGTTGACCATCATCGACCCCACGCACTCCGCATCGCTCGACATGCTCCTCCCATCACGGCGGAGCGCGGTGTCAGCAGCGCTGAGGATGCTCATCCGGCGGGTGTACTCCGCGATGAGCGGCGGGTGGGCGAACGGAGCGGGAGTGAGGTCGAGGTCAGCCAGGTCGACCATCGGCGGGGCCCTCGCGGATCGGAGGACACGTCCCGCCAGCATGAGCCGTCACATCAACTCTGTCCATCCAAGATCCCGTCAACGATCCCCGGCCTTCTTCCTCGATCTCTCTCCTTTGCACCGGACCACCGACAGGCCATCGGCCCCGAGGTGGTCCATGCCTGGGCCATCCCCTCAATCTCCGTCGATCCGCATGAGAGGCCCGAAGAACGGGTGCTCACGGAGGACCTCGTCGTAGGCCTTCATCAGCTTGCGCAGGCGGGCAGCCGGCATGTTCGGGATGAGTTCGTACCAACGCAGGCCCTGCCGGAACAGCGACATCGTGCGCTTCTTCGAGGGGTTCGACTTCAGGAGCCGGTCCAGTCCACACGCCTCGCCCGCGGTCCCGAGCAGCGTGAGAAGAGCGATGGCCAGGGTCGCGACCAGCATCAGCCGGTCCCGTCGTTCAGGCTTGCGGACCCGGTTCCACTTCATGCCGAGCCCGAACCGCAGGTCCTTCACGTCGCGGAAGGTCTCCTCGCAGGAGAAGCGCTTCCCGTACCGCTTCTTCACCTCCGAGCCGGTCCACTCCACGCTGCTGACGACCAGGCACCAGGAGTCGGCCATCGCCTTGTCTCGGACGGCGATGAACCGCCCGACCCTCGACTCATCCTTGGTGACCAGCGCACCATCCAGGGCTCGCATGCGACCGCCTTTTCCGACCCACGCCGCCGCCTGCCGGCACTCTCCGGACTTGCTGGTCACCAGGATGTCTCCGCGGATCCGGAGGACATAGTCGAAGTTCAGTTCCTCGGGGAGCCATGCGTAGAAGCGCTGGTCTCCGAAGCCGCGATCCCCCACGATGATCACCCGGACGTCGGCCGGCACGGCATCGCGAAACCGGAGGAGCAACTTGTCCTCGATGTCGTTCCGCTTGCCCGCAATGGTCGACTTCCGCACGGTCTTCCACATCAGCGGAATCGCGCGGCCGTGGGTGGTCTGCAGGCTGAGGACCAGCATGGAGTGGTCGTCCTTGTCGAACTCGGTCCAGTCGATGTTGACCCAGGCCTCCTCGGGCTCCGAGAGCAACTGGAGAGTCCAAGAGGCCGTCGTGGCCCCCACATCGATGGCCTCGTTGCCGATGCACCGGTCCACCTGCTTGATGGCGTGCTTGTCGACGAGCCCCTTGACCGCCGCCAGACCACGCCCGATGGCGTGGATGCTGAGCGCCGCGCTCTGGAGAGCCCCAGTCGTGGCGTTGGCGAGCGAAGTCACCCTGGCGGCGTGCATGTCCTGCCCGAAGAGCTCATCAACGAAGGCGTGAGCCTGCTTGGGGGTGACCACCGGCTTCTCTCGCCGCCTTCTGCTTCGCTGCTGCCGCTTGCTCGTCGTGCTCTTCTTCCGCTTCTTGCTGCTCGCCATCGACCACCTCCAGAGACAGGTCGATGGGTTCCTATTGACCGCCGCCAGATCCACAAGAGCGGCCGTCCGAGCCGCTCAGAAAACGAGGGGATCACTCAGGACCAGGACGGCTTCGCCAAGCAGGGCAAGCGACACTTCAAGATCGCCCTCGGCAGCGCCGCCGAGGCCGCCACCATCCTCGACCTGCTGCCCGGCCTGGAGGGAGCCGCCGAGACCCAGCAGAAGCTCCGCCGCATCGGCGCGATGCTGCGAGTCCTCAGCCGGTAGCACACCGTATCCCCGGGCGGGGGGGCTCCCCCCGCCCGGGATGGAGCCCGCCTCCTACCTCAGCTTGTGGAGCATCATCACCACCCGGCGGCAGTCCTCCTGTCGGGCCGGTCCTTCGGGGAGGTCCACCAGGTCGAGCACGGCCAGCACCTCGGCGGCGCTGCCCATGGCGATGCGGAAGTGCTTCTGGCGGTTCTTGCCGATCTGGTAGCAGCCCTCGGTGAGGTTGAGCAGCACCGAGTCCGCGGCTCTGCGGGCCTGGTCCTCGAGGGCGTGGTCGCCGGTGGGGAACTTCGTCGCCCGGACCCATCGGGCGACGGAGCGGGAGAGTTGGTAGACGTCGAGTCGTTCGGG
>CAZCVP010000240.1:0-11136 GCA_964501915.1 uncultured Enterobacterales bacterium | reverse complement strand
TACGGTCCCACGGGGCGTCAGCCCGAGCGGCTATTAGCGGTCGGGCCCTTAGGTGCGATCGCCCTGCCTGTGGTGAGCGGACGTCACCGCTCGAGGGGGAGCAGCCCATGTTCGCGAACGTCCGGAACCCCGGAGACCCGTCGAGGAGCCCAGCCGGCCTGGTCGTGCTCCTGGTGACCCTGTCCCTCCCAGGATGCGCGGCCCACACGGTGACCCTGGCCGCCCCGACCGCAGACGTCCCGGTGATGCTGTCGCCATCCAGTCCAGACCCCGCGCCGGTCGCGGACGAGGACTCCAGGGAGGTCACCCTTCGGTACGTCAGCGGCCTCTGGGTGGTCCCGCTGCCCGGCGGGTCTGCCACCAGCATCCAGAACGTGACCGAGGATCCGGCGTCGAAGCTGGACGACTCGATCGAGGCCTGGACCGAAGACGACCCCGACGCCTGGCTACAGGTCGATGACATCGTCCTGCGCAACTGGGCCGCCTACGGCCTCCTGTACCTGCGCGAGACCAGCGCGATCGAGGTGCGCACCCACCTCGTCACCCCCACACCCTGAGGAGCGTCCCATGGACCTGCTCATCGCACCCCACCAGCGCTCGACGGCGACCCTGCTGCTGGCGACGCTCGCCCTCGGGCTCGCCGCTTGCTCGGCCACCCGCAGTCACATCCGCATGGACGAGTCTCCCTACCCCGTCTCCCTCTCTCCCCTGGTGCGGGCCACGGACGGCGAGGTGTACGGAGCTGAAGACCTGCAGCTCGTCGGAGACTTCACCTACGACTACAGGAGTCTCCACATGCTCTTCGGCGTGCTGCCGATGAGCCGCATGCGACACGACCTGGCACAGGAGATCGAGCGGCAGGTCGCGGACGCCGGTGGGGAGGCGGTCGTGAACCTCGAGGTCACAAGTACGTACAATTCCTGGACCGGGCTCTCGGCCGTGCTGAGCGCCGGCGTGCTGCCCGCAGGGTCCACGGTCGAGGTCCGGGGCGACATCGTGCGCCTGGACACGTCCGCTGCGACGAGCGTGGAAGACGGCGAGGAGCGCTCGCCATGAGGGGGCTCACCAACAGGCATGATGGAGGACCGACCAGCGGGAGTCGTGCGATGGCAGGCGGAGAGCTCAAGGGCAGCACGGGCAGCAAGAGTTCGTGACCGGCTGGTGGATCACACCCTGCTTGAACTCGGCCCTGGCTCTGGCGTGGGTCGGGCGACGCGGTGGCCGAGCCCCCAGCGGCGCGCCGTCGGAGGGGGGCGGGGCGAGGACGGCCTGCGGCGCTCGAGGTCGCTGCGTCAAAGCCTGGCCCGGCGGGAGCTCACGGAGCTGGACCCCGGCGGCACAGGAGCAGTCCCTGCCCTCCTGGGCCCCCTCCTCGACGAAGTAGGAACTCCCGCACGCCGGACAAGTCACTCGCTGCATGGCGCCCTCAGGGTCGTGGGGGGGCTCCCGGCGGTCAAGAGGCAGCGCGGGCGACCGGGCCCCGTGTGCGCCCGGACGGGTTGAAACAGGCCTCGGAAGAGGGCTTTCCCAGCGGGGCGTTGCACAGGATCACCCTGCCCACCCGGCGTGCCCACCTGGTCGCTGTCCTCGCACCGCCCGCCGGTCCTGGTGCCAGCGCATCGACGCCTCGACGTCGACGATATCGTCAAGCACTGGCCGTCCCGTTCCGACCCGTGGTACAGCCAGTGGGAGACGCTGGCCCGCCACCTGGAGGTCCCCATGACCCTCGTCGCCCTGTCCCTGGTGACCGGCTGCACCGAGGTCGGCGGCTTCTTCGACGACCTCGCCGGAGACGCCGAGGAGGTGGTCGACGACGTCGAGGACGTCAAGGACGACGTCGAGGACGTCAAGGACGACGTCGAGGGACTCACCAACCCGCTGGTCGCCCAGGCGCTGCTCATCGACATCGCCGAGCCGGACTACGAGGGCTTCGAGGTCGAGGACCTCTCGGGCTTCGAGATCGCGCCCTATGTCCAGCTCATCCTGGCCGACGCCACGGAGGCCACCGACATCGAGAGCGCTCCCATCGTGGGCATGGAGCCGCGCCTGCGGGTCGGCGACGTGTCGGCCGTCATTCTCGAGGACCTGGAGGACGGGACCTACTACGGCGACGGCGAGATGGGGGTCACCTACCGGACCGGCGACCGCGCCGAGCTCACCATCCGCATCGACAACACGCCCCACAAGGCGTCGGTGCTGCTGCCGAGCGCACCCGACGAGCTCCAGATCCCGCTGCTCCACGACACCGACACCAACCTGATCGTCGACTTCGCCGACTACGCCTACCACCAGATCCTGTGCGTGGTGGTCAACACCGAGACCTACGAGATCACCTACTCCAACGAGCCGGAGACGCCGGAGGAGCTGTACTACTTCTCCCAGGACCGGGAGGTGAAGCGGAAGTTCGAGATCCCGGCGCGAGCCTTCAAGGACAAGGCCATCTACGGCATCGGCTTCGCCGGCATCCACCTCTCCGCCGATGACGACCTCGAGGAGATGAACACGGCGCTCTCGGCCTTCATGGCCGGCAAGTTCTCCTTCTACCCGACCACCACGGACAAGCCGGGGCAGTAGGCGGGCCTCACGGAGCCGGGCAGACCTCGTCCCAGGCCTGGGCGTCGCGAGCGATCTCCTCTCCCAGGGAGGTCAGCGGCCGCACCATGCGGTGGACGAGGGGGGCTCCCCGGGCCGAGAAGCCCGCCAGGAAGGTCGCCGACGAGGGCAGGGCGTAGATGCAGACGGCCTCGTCCTCGCGGGCGGCGCGGGTCGCGGCTGCGACCGCCACGGCGAGCTCGGCCCCGCCGCCGGAGCAGCGGAGGATCTGGGTGGCCCAGACCTCCTGCCGACCCCCGGGTACCCGGCTGAGCACGGGCCAGCGCAGGGTCGCCACGCCGCTCTCTCCCGCGAGGAACCAGCGGGGGCGCAGGTCGGGATCGGGCGGGACCTCACCGAGATAGCGCTCCACGACAGCGCCCTCGCGGGCTGGGATGGGCGTCCAGGTGGCCTGGAAGATCGCGGCGTCGACCTCGACGGCCTGGAGGTCCTCCGGGTCGGGCCCCAGGGTGTGGGGCAGCCCGGGGAACAGGGGACGCACGAGGGGGCGGTAGGTCTCGATGATCTGGAACCCCTTGCGGGCGTAGAGGCGCCACGCCCCGTAGATCACCTCGGTCGTCAGGGACAGGGTGTCGGCGCCGATCGACCTCGCCCGCTCCTCCAGGGCCGCGAGCATCACGCCGCCGAGCCCGCGACGGCGGAACGTGGGCACCACCCCGATGGGGCCCAGGTGGACGCTCGTCACGGAGACGTCCCGCCAGGTCGCTTCGCGACGACAGGCCAGTCCGACCCCGATCGGGTCGCCGCGGTGCTCGACCACGACCGACAGCGGCTCGGCCGCCCAGGCCCAGCCATCGAGGAAGGCGAGCACGGGAGGGGAGAAGTGGGTGGCGTCCCGGTATCCGGCGAAGGTCGCGTTCAGCAGCGGACCCAACCGGCCCACCTCACCGGGACCCAGGCCGCGCACGCGTGGGGCCGTGATGGCCTGTGCGGTCATCGGACCTCGACCTGGAACGGCAGGGCGGCCACCACGCCCTCCCGCTCCAGGATGTCCTGGAGCTGGCGGGCCCAGACGAGCTGGCGGGTGATCTCCTGGCCGAGCAGGTCCCCGGCGACCTCCATCCGGAGCTCGTCTTCGTCGGGCTCCTCCAGCAGCGCCTCCCAGAGGGTCTTCGCGGCCGGCAGGATCCGGCGCTGGGGCCGGCCCACGACCCCGGCCAGCTCGGCGGCACGGGCGATGGCGTCCTCCAGGCCGCCGAGGTGGTCGACGAGGCCGACGTCGAGGGCGTCGGCGCCGGCCCAGACCCGGCCCTGGGCGACCGCGTCGAGGTCCTCGTAGGTCATGCCCCGACCCTCGGCCGCCTTGGTGACGAAGGTGATGTAGAAGGCCTCGATGCGCTCGCGGATCTTCGACCTCTCGAAGTCGGTGAAGGGCCCCGGCGACCGGTAGATGCCGGCCAGTCGGCCGCGCGAGGTCGACCAGGTGGTGATGCCGAGCTTCTCGTAGAGCCCGGACAGCGCGAACTTGCCGCCGAAGACGCCGATCGAGCCGGTCAGGGTGGCCGGGGTGGCGTAGATCTCCCGGCAGGGCATCGCGACGTAGTAGCCGCCGCTGGCCGCCGTGGCGCCCATCGAGGCGACGACGGGCTTGTCGGCGTCGAGCCGCTGGATGGCCTCCCACATGACGTCCGAGGCGAGGGCCGAGCCACCCGGGCTGTTGACGCGGAGCACGACGGCGACGACGTCATCGTCTTCGGCGAGCTCGTCAAGGTGGCGCACCACGGAGCGATCGCCGACCGCCTGGCCGCCGAACCCGCCCTCCGAGGAACCGTCGACGATGGTGCCCTGGATGTGGAGCACGGCCACGGTCTCGCCACCGCCGGTCCAGCCCTGCCGCACCTGGCGCAGGTAGGGACGGAAGGGCTCCAGGTCCTCGCCATAGTGCTGCTCCACCCAGTCGTGGCGGGTGGCGAGCTGGTCCACCAGGCCGCGCTCGAGGGCCTTGGCGGCGGTCACGGGCGGATCGTCGACCAGGGCCTCCACCTGGTCCGGCGTCCAGCCCCGGCTCTCGGCCACGCTGGCGACGAAGGTGACGTACAGGCTGTCGAGCAGGGCTTCGAGCATCGACCGCGTGGACTCGGAGGGCTCGGTCAGCTCGTAAGCCTCGGGGGCGGACTTGTAGGTTCCGACCTTCTCGTAGTCGGGCTCGATGCCGATCTTGTCCAGCAGGCCGGCGTAGTGCTCGGTGCCGATCTGCAGACCGACCACGAAGGGCACTCCCTCGGGGTGCAGCACCACCTCGTCGCAGGCGGTCGCCAGCAGCCACGTGGCGTTCTCGTAGGTCTTGGACCAGGCGTGGCAGGTCTTGCCGGCGCTGCGAAGGGCCTGGATGGCGCGGCGGATCTCCCAGGCTCCGGCGAGCCCGAGGCTGGGGTCGGCGAGCTCCAGGAAGACACCGTCGATGCCGTCGTCCTCGGCGGCGTGGCGGATGACGGCGGCGTAGTCGGCCACGGTGACCGGAATGCGCGCCTCGTCGAAGTAGACCGCGTTCTCGATCGGGCCGTCGGGGACCTCGCCCCGCATGGCGATCCGCAGCCAGCCTTCGGCCTTGGTGGGGATCACGGGGCCATCTTCGAACATCAACAGGACCACCGCGCCGCCGCTGGCACACATCATCAACAGGCCGACGACGGTGACGAAGAGCAGCACGCGGGCGCTGCGGCTCAGTCCCCTGCGGGTGGGCGGCACCGGGGGATCGGGTGGGGGGGCCTCGCTGGCCACGGGCGCGGCCCGGATGAGCGGGTCCGTCTTCTCCGGGGGCGGTTCCGGCGGCGTGGGTTCCATGGGGCTCCGGGGAACGTCCCAGGACCCTAATCCCGAGATCCTCTCGTGGGAACCCCGGTCGGCCGGAGGTCGTCCTCCCAGGCGAGGCGGCGATGGCGGTCCAGCCAGGCCACGACCGAGGGGAAGACCTCGCGGGCCGCCCGCTGGGAGAGCACGGGATCCAGGTGGCCCCAGGAGCTGTCCAGCTCCGCCAGGGTGGCGCCCGCGCCCAGGGCGTCGGTCACGGGGCGGACCTGGTCCACGGTGCAGTGCGGGTCACCACGGGTGGCGATGGCGAGCAGAGGCGTGGCGAGGCCGTGCAGGGCCTCCACGTAGTCGAGGCGGCCCGTCCGGTCCGTGAGTGCGCCGCTGAGCTGCCAGCGCAGGAACTGGCGGACGAGTCCGAGGTGCAGGTCCTCCGCGCCGTGGAGCATCAGCCCGCGCAGCACCTCACCGGGCACGGAGTGGGCGCCGAGCTGGTCGAGCAGCGAGCGTCCCTCCGTGGCCGTCGGCGCGAGCAGCGCGGCCACGGCGCGTGTGGGCAGTCGTAGGCCCGCCGGCATCAGGAAGCGCAGGGCCTCCAGGGCCAGCGGGGTGCTGGTCGCCCGGCGGAAGCGGACGGGAGCGCAGAGGGTCACCGCGCTCGCGACGTCCTCCCCCCGGGCGTGGGCGAGCCAGGCATAGAGGAGCTGTCCGCCGAAGCCGTGACCGACCCAGTGGCAGCGGGGGAAGCCCGTCTGGTCGCGGATCGTCTCCAGGGCCGCGGGCAGATCCCGGGTGGCGATGTCGTCGAAGTCGAACGGACGCTCGCCCTCGGCGGGGGGCAGGGCGCTCCGGTCGCCGCGGTGCTCCAGCAGGTAGACCGTGAAGCCCTGCACGGAGAGGGTGCGGGCCAGGGACAGGTCGGCCCGGTAGTCCAGGATGTGGTGGTTCCAGCCGAGCCCGTGGGCCAGGACGACCGGCTCACCAGCGCCGCCGGGGCGGGGGTCGAGGCGGAACAGGGGAGCCCGCCAGCCGTCATCGGCCTCGTAGTAGACGCGGTCCAGGCGCCAGGGGTAGCCCGCAGGCGGCACGGCGAAGGGCTCGCGGCCCTCTGGCGCCAGGCTGCGCCAGGTGACGGCCAGGGCGGCCCGGGCGGCCTGGCGGGCGAGGCGGCGAGCCGGCTCCTCCCAGGTCGGTTGGCGGGGCACATCGACCGTGCCCGGCCCCGACACGTGGGACGTCAGGAGGGGCGGGAGGAGCCTGGGGCCCCTCCCGCCGGGAAGGCAGAGAGGAACGGCGGGAAGCACCGGGGGTGCGACAGCACAGCAGGGAGGACAGGAGCAGGCACCCCGATCTCACGTCCACCCGGCGACTCAGCGACCGCCACCCCGAGGAGCGGACCCCTCGCAGACGGCGGACTTCGGCGCAACGAAAATCTCAACAGTCAGTGCAACCAGCGTTTCCTCCGGAGTCGGCGACGGTCCCTCGCGACCCGCACCGACCTGCCGGGGTGTCTCCTCCTGACGAGACGAGGTCTTGGCATGTCAACAGCCTGGTTCTACCATGAGATGAAGGAGAGGCCAAGTCGAGAGCATGCTCTGAAGATGTTCCAAGGAGTTGGAGGGAAGGAGTTGAGAGGAGTAGACAGGCGTTCTCTTGACTTGTCAAGAGTCAATTCTCCGTGCCTGACTCGGGCGGCTCGGACCCGCGGGGGTATAGCGGGCCGATGAAGGTGCTCGGCATCGAGACCAGCTGTGACGAGACCGCGGCCGCCGTGGTGGGACCCGCCGGGGTGGCCTCCGACGTGGTCCACACCCAGCAGGTCCACGCTGCCTACCTGGGCGTCGTGCCCGAGCTCGCCAGCCGGGCCCACGCGGAGAAGCTGGTGGCGGTGACCCGGGCCGCGCTGGACCAGGCCGGCCTCGAGCGGCCGGACGCGGTCGCGGCCACCGCGGGACCGGGCCTGATCGGTGCCGTGCTCGTGGGCCTGTCCTTCGGCAAGTCGCTGGCCCTGGGCTGGGACGTGCCCTTCGTGGGCATCAACCACCTCGAAGGGCACCTGCTCTCACCGACCCTGGAGCCGGACCCGCCGGCCTTTCCCTTCCTGGCCCTGGTGGTCTCCGGAGGGCACACGGCGCTGTACCTGGCCCACGGCGTCGGGAGCTACGAGACCCTCGGCGAGACGGCGGACGATGCTGCGGGGGAGGCCTTCGACAAGGTCGCCCGCATGCTCCGACTCGGGTACCCGGGTGGTCCCCCGGTCGATCGCCTGGCGGCGGAGGGGCGTCCAGACGCCGTGGCCTTCCCCCGTCCGCGCAGCCCCCGGGGGGACCTGGGTTTCTCCTTCAGCGGCCTCAAGACCGCGGTCCGCACCCACGTGCTCGGTCCCGCGGCGGCCTCGCCCGAGGACGTCTGCGCCTCCTTCCAGGCGGCGGTGATCGACGTGCTGGTGGACCGGCTTCGCCGGGCCGTGGCCCGCACCGGCGTGGAGCGTGTGGCGCTGTCCGGCGGCGTGGCGGCCAACGGTGGCTTGCGGTCGAGGCTGGCGGAGCTCGCCGAGTCCGGTGAGTGGGAGCTGACCATGCCTCCTCGCAGCCGCTGCACCGACAACGGCGCCATGATCGCCCACGCCGGCCGGCTGCGGCTGCTGGCCGGCCAGCGCGACCCCCTCTCCTTCGGGGCCCGGGCGACCTGGCAGCCCGGGACGTGATGACCGAGCACCCCTCGCGCGTGTTGCGGCGCCTCGAGCAGCGGGCGCGGCGCCGCTTCGGCCAGAACTTCCTCGTCGACCCTCGCATCACGGCTCGCATCGCCGGCCTGTGCCGGGTGGGGGAGGGGGATCGGGTCGTGGAGATCGGTCCCGGCCTCGGCGCCCTGAGCCGGGCGCTCCTGGACACCGGCGCCCAGGTGCGGGCCGTGGAGCTGGACCGGGACCTCGTGGCCTTCCTCGCCGAGGAGCTGCCGGCGCTCGACGTCGTGGCCGGGGATGCGCTGAAGGTCTCCTGGGAGGAGGTCGCCCCCGGTGAGGGCTGGGTCGTGGCTTCCAACCTCCCCTACAACGTGGGCACGGCGATCGTGACCCGGCTCGTGACCGGAGCCCCTCGCTTTCGGCGCCTGGTCGTGATGCTCCAGCGCGAGGTGGCGCTGCGCATGACGGCCGAGGTCGGAGAGCGTGCCCGGGGCTCGCTGAGCGTTCACGTCCAGGCCTACGCGCGGCCGTCGCGGGCCTTCACCGTCGAGCCCGGCTCCTTCCACCCACGGCCGAAGGTCCGCTCCTCCGTGATCGCCATCGACCTGAGGGAGGAGCCGCTGCTCGGGGGCGCCAGTCCGGCGGCCTTCGAACGCACCGTGCGCGCCGGCTTCTCCCAGAGGCGCAAGACGCTCGAGAACGCCCTGAGCTCGAGCTTCGACCGGGAGCGGGCACGGGCGGTCGTGGCGGACACCGTCGGCGCTGGCCGCCGGGCTCAGACCCTCGAGGTCTCCGAGTGGGGGGCGCTGGCGGCCGCGCTGGAGGTCTCTCGAGGCGGCAGTCGAGGTACGGCAGCCCCTTCGCGCAACGATCGCGACGGGGTCCCTTGAATTCGAGCGCCTCCGACACTAATTGCGCTCGCTTTTCACCCTGGTTGGAGCGCGTATGCGGCTGATCTCCTGCGGCATCACCGACGTCGGCATGAAGCGCACCAACAACGAGGACAACTACCTCATCAACGACGAGCTGAACCTCTTCGTCGTCTGCGACGGCATGGGGGGCCACGTCGGTGGTGAGTACGCCTCGGCCATCGCGGTCAACACGGTCGAGGAGGTGCTCAGCTCCATCGAGATCGACCCCGACCTGCGGGTCACCGAGGTCGACCTGGACAATCCCGTCGAGCTCCAGCGGGAGAAGATCCGCTACGCCATCCGGCTCGCAGGCAAGCGCATCTACGAGAAGGCGATGGCCGAGCCCGAGTACAAGGGCATGGGAACCACCGCCGTGGTGCTGCTGGTCGACTCGGGCAACGCCTTCCTGGCCCATGTCGGAGACTCGCGCGTCTACCTCGTGCGGGAGGGGCGCATCGAGCAGCTCACCGAGGACCACTCGCTGGTGAACGAGAAGGTGCGGGCTGGGGTGTTGAGTGCGGAGGAGGCCAAGACGCACCGCCTGCGCAACATCATCACCCGCAGCCTCGGCTACACCGAGGACGTGGAGATCGACACCCAGGTCCGTGCCGTGCGCCGCGGCGACCGCTTCGTGCTGTGCTCCGATGGCTTGTCGAACCTGGTCCAGGCGGCGGAGATCGGCGAGTCCGTCCAGCGCAACGGCCCCCAGGCCGCCTCGCGGGAGCTGGTCGGGATGGCCTGCGACCGCGGTGGAGACGACAATGTGACGGTCGTCGTCGTCAAGGTGGACGAAGCCTGAAGAGACCCCCCGAGAACTACACCCTGCTGCTCGTCCCGGAGGACGGTCGCGGGCCAGTCCGCCAGTGGAAACTCCGGCGACGCTGGTTCCGCAAGGTGGCGCTGATCCTCGGTGCCGTGCTCGGCGTGGGCGGAGCCATCGCGGTGATGGCGGTGGCGACCTGGCCCCGGGTGGGGGCCTACGACGCTCTGATGGAGGAGAACCTCGCCCTGCGGGCCCGTCTCGAGGGCATCGAGGTCAAGCTCGGCGAGGCCGACGCGGCGCTGAGGCGCATCCAGCTCTACGACGCCCAGATCCGTATGGTCGGAGACAGCCCGCTGCTGCCCGGCTGGGGCCCCCTGGACGAGGAGGAGGTCAAGGCACTGGGAGAGGAGGCCGAGTGGGAGGGCGAGGACGAGTGGGCCGATCTCGACGGTCCTCCCGATCTCGAGGGCGACCCGATGGAAGAGCTCGACCCCTTCGCCCTGCCCGATGAGCTGGACCCGCTGGCCCTGCGGCCTGCGGAGGCCTGGGCCTCGCGCCTCGACGAGCGTCTCGACGAGTTCCTCGGCCTCGCCGAGGACCTGGAGCCGCGCCTGAACCTGCTCGCCCTCGAGGCCAGCGACATGTTCTCGCTGCGGTCGGCCTTTCCCCATGTCTGGCCGGTCGACGGTCGGGTGACTTCGGGCTTCGGGTGGCGCCGCTCGCCCATCTCGCGGCGACAGAAGATGCACAGCGGCCTGGACATCTCCGCCCCCCGCGGCACCCCCGTGCGGGCGGCGGCCTCGGGCACCATCGAGATGGCCCGCTACAACTCCGGCTACGGCCGCATGGTCACCATCGACCACGGCTACGGCATCATGACCCGCTACGCCCACAACTCCCGGCTGATGGTCCGGGAAGGGGACTGGGTGGAGGCCGGCGAGATGATCGCCACGGTGGGCTCGACGGGCCAGTCCACGGGTCCGCACCTGCACTTCGAGATGTCGGTCGACGGACGGTACGTGGACCCGATGGATTATCTGCCGCAGTAGGTGCCTTCGGTGAGGCACTGAAGCCCGACTCAGCCCGGAGGGGGCGGTCCGGGCGACACATGTGGCCCGGATGGCGGGTCATCCTCAGCGTTTGTGTCTCTGAGCGACACATCTGGCCCGGATGGCGGTGCATCCTCGGCGTTTGTGTCTCTGAGCGACACATCTGGCCCGGAAGGCGGTGCAGGGCGCGATCCCTCGAAGACGGCGGGCATCGCGGCGCGGTGTGCGGTCAGCGGCCAGCGGTCAGCGCGCAGCTCTCCGACAGGGCCTCCGGCCCGGTGCGCTCGATGGTCGCCCAGACCGCGGCTTGGCCGAATCCCTCTGACGGGCTGGCCGGAATCGCTCACGTGACGGGATCGATGCTCG
>CAZCVP010000239.1:9472-11301 GCA_964501915.1 uncultured Enterobacterales bacterium | reverse complement strand
CCATGGTCTCGCACAGCGGCGCCGGCTCGGTGATCTCCACGGTCGCAACGCCGGGCGGTCCATGCTCCTCCCCGTCAAAGGCAGTGGCCGCGCACGACCACGTTTGAGCGTCCTGGGTCACGTCCGGCGGCAGGTCGGCGCCGGCAAACTCAGGCTCGCCGGCCTCGAGTGGGTCGGCCGCGATGTCGGTGGCGTACCACACCAGCTCGTACGTCAGCGGATCGTCGTCCTGGTCGACGGCGGGCGCGGCGATCGAGCATGTCAGCGGCTCGCCTGCCTCCGCCACGGCCGGCTCGATGGCGACCTCGGGCGCACCCGGCGCGTGATTGCCCACATGCACGCTGTTTTTGGAGAAGGTCGGCTCGCCGGGGCCGTCGGCGTCGCTGGCAACGGCCGAGCAGCTGACGACGTCGCCCTTTTTCAACGCGGCGGCGTCCACGGTCTCGACCTCGACCCCGTTGACCAGCCACGTGATCGCCACGGACGTCTCGTCGTCATCCGGGTCCACGACATCGTAGGCCTCACACGTCAGCGCGGCCGGATCGTCGCCCAACACCAGCACGGATCCGACCGCCGGCGGCGTATTGGCGATGACGGCGCCCGCGCTGCTGACCGCGTCGCCGAGCATGTCACCGTCGCTCGGGGTGACCGTGCACACCAGCACATCCCCGCGGGCCAGCTGCTCGGCGGCAAACACCGGCGTGTCGGCACCGTCCGTCTGCTCGCCGTTGACGCTCCAGTCGTAGGTCAGAGTCACGGCGTCGCCGTCCGGATCCTGCGGATCGGCGGCGACGCACTCGAAGATGGTCAGCGTATTGCCTGTCGCCGGAGACAGGGTCACGGAGCCCAGGCTCGGCGGCCGATTGCCCAACTCGACCGGCTCGCTGGCCACGGGCTCCCCGGTCAAGTCGCCGTCTGTCGGGGTCACCGTGCACACGACGACGTCGCCTCGCGTCAGCTCGTTGGCGCCGAAGACGCTGCCGTCCGGCCCGTTGACGGGCTCGCCGTCAACCGTCCACGCAAAGCTGAAGGTCACCGCGTCGTCATCGGGATCAAAGGCGCCCGCCGCTTCGCAGGACAGCAGCTGCCCCGGTATCGGGTCCACAGGCGTGATGAAGACGGCCGACACAGCGGGCTCCGAGTTGGCGATGCTGACCTGTGCTGTGGCGCTCAGCCCGCTCCAGGTCGCGGTCTGGACCTCGAAGACGTCCCCTCGGCTGGTCTCCTCGGGCAGCATCACCGGCGTGGTGACGTCGATCAGGGATCCGTTGCGTGTCCAGCGGTACGTGATTCCGGCGTCGCTGTCCGGCAGGCTGACCACCGCCGTCAGCGGGTCCGTCGTCCGCGGCTCGGCCGGCGCGATCGACACGGTCATCACGCCTGCGGGCGGCTCCTCTGCCTGCGCGTCTGCAAGCGATTCGTCGACCGGCGGAGGGCTCTTGCCGGGACGCCCCGCGTTTGTCGCGCACGAGACCATCGCCGAAATCAGCAAGGCCATCAAAGCGCTGCGCATGCCCCCATCATAGGGCATATGTCCGCAGATTTGTGTGGTTTTCGGCCGGTCCGTCACATACATTGCGCCGCTATGTTCAGACTGGTTCTACTCATCTCAGTATTTGCAGTCGTGGCGTGCTCGCCCGCGGGCGGCGGCCGGCGATCGAACAAGACTGACACCGGCGACACAGGCTCTGCCGACACCGGCGCGGCTGTGACCTCCGACACGGGCACTGGCGCGACCTCCGACACTGGGGTCGGTACGGACGACACCAGCGACACCAGCGACACCGGCGACACGAGCGACACGAGCGATACCGGCGACACGGGCGATA
>CAZCVP010000239.1:0-9372 GCA_964501915.1 uncultured Enterobacterales bacterium | reverse complement strand
CCGGGGACACCGGGGACACCGGGGACACCGGGGACACCGGGGACACCGGGGACACCGGGGACACAGGGGACACCGGGGACACCGGGGAGACCGGAGAGACCGGGGAGACCGGGGAGACCGGGGAGACCGGGGAGACCGGGGAGACCGGGGAGACCGGAGAGACCGGGGACAGCGGCCCGCCGATCGCGACGCGCAGCGGCTCCTACCGGGGCGGGGCCTGGACCTCGTCCTGCGCCGCCGGCTCCGGTACCCCGCAGGTCTGGCTGGCGCTGCTGGGCGCCCTGGCGCTCGTGCGGAGGCGGCGATGGTGATGTGGCTGACCGGCCTCGCCCTGGCCCAGGGGCTGCCCGAGGACACCGGGTACACCGTGCCGGACTTCGACGCCGACCAGTACCGCCCCCTCGTGGAGGCACGCCACACCCTGGCCACCGAGGACAGCCTTGTGCTGGACGGCTTCGCGGCCTCGGCCGAGCTGGGCTGGGCCCACGGGCTGCTGTTCTTCGAGTACGACGACGGGGAGGTGGTGGGACTGGTGACCGACGCCGCGGTCGCCCACCTCGGAGCGGCCTGGGGCACCGGGCGGCTGCGGGTCGGCGCCCTGGCGCCGCTTGTGTTGTGGACGGCCTCGGACGTCGAAGGTCGGCGCACCACCGCGCTGGGAGACCTGGAGCTGGACGCCAAGGTCCTGCTCTGGCAGGGCGAGCACCACGGCGTCGCGACTTACGGCCGGCTCTCGCTGCCCCTGGGCGCCGCAGACCACCAGCTCGGCCACGCCGGCCCCGGGCTCGAGGCCGGCGGCGTGGCAGACGTCGAGTGGCGAGGGCTGCACATCGCCCTGAACGCGGCCTACCAGCGGATGCCGAAGACCGAGCTGGGGGAGCTCACGCTGAGCAGCCTGCTGGTCTGGCGGGCGGCGGTGTCCTTCGGCCTGGAGCGCGGCCCCCGCCTCACGGGTGAGCTGCTGGCCAGGAACCGCCCCGGGCGCTTCCTGCAGGCCGACGGGGGGACGGGCCTGGAGACCCTGGGCTCTGTCCACCTCTCGGTGCGGGGGGTGCCCGTTCGGGTCGGCGCCGGCCTCGGCCTGATGCCCGGCGTCGGGGTGCCGACCTGGCGGCTGATCGTGGGGCTGGGGCACCGCTCGGCGGAGTGAGCTCGCCGCTCAGGCCGCCACGGGCCGTCCCGCGCAGACGTCCAGCAGCCGCCCCACGGCGCCTCCGGCGTCGGGACCGATCCGGAAGCCGACGCGCCGGCCGCTCTCCTCGACAGGCGGGTAGACCACGTAGCGGACCTGGATGCGCACGCTGGCGTAGCGCCGGCCTCCGACCTCCAGCCAGGCCTCCAGGGTCTCGTCCGGTCGCAGCTCGCAGTCCGACGGCACCACCGCCGCCAGCCCACCGGCCGACAGGTCCTGCACCCGCACCCGGGTCGGGCCACAGCGGGTCTGCAGGGCGAGGGTGATGACGTTGCTGGCCCCGACGTCCCAGCGCTCGAGCTGCCGGGGGCCCCCGTCGTGGGGTTCGGCCTTCCGGGCGAAGGCGAGGGCCTGCCCGTAGGACGCCAGCAGCGCGAGCTGCTCCTCGGGCTCGGGTGCGCTCACCGGGGGGGCGCTCCGCAGCAGGCTCCAGGACCAGCGCACGGTGGCCACCACGAGCACCGTGACCGGCACCATCAGTCCCAGCCAGAGCAACCAACCCACCGCTCACCTCCCGTTCGCCAACAGCAACGGATCAAGGCGCCCCGGTCTTGAACGATGATTCCACCAGATGATCGAGGATCCCGATCCGGCGCAGGACGAACCAGGCCGGCGTCCAGAAGCTCCCGATCCCGAGGTCGACCCAGCTCCCCCCCAGCAGCCACTCGGCCGAGCCCGGCTCCAGGGCCACGATCGGGTCCCGCAGGACCCCCATGACGTCCCAGGGCGCGTTGCCCCCGAGGCCATAGTCGAGGAGCAGCGCACCGGCCGGGGGCGGGCGGCGAGCCCCCTCCCCGCCCACGACCCGGTAGTGGCCGAAGGTGAAGGGTCCGCCGCGCCTGGTCTTCGGGGTCGGCTCGCCCTCCCAGCCGGTCTGCTCGATCCGGACGTTCCAGCCCCGCAGCACGCCGGTGTCCGGATCGCGGTGGAAGGTCTTGATGAAGGTCTTCCAGGACAGGGCCTCGATCCAGCGGGGCAGCCCGACGCTGACCCCGAGGTAGCGGCTGTCGTCGAGGTCCTCGGGGCGCACGGGGTGACCGGCGTCCAGTGCTTGGCGGAGCTCCCGCCCCGACCGACCGAGGAAGTCCTCGAACCTCATGGATCCTCCGGTTCTGACACCCCTTCGCAGAAGTCTATGACGGCGGAGGACCAGGCCTCCGGGGCCTCCAGCATCGGATAGTGACCGACGCCCTCCAGCCAGCGCAGCTCGGACCCCGGGACCTGGGCGGCGACCGCCTCGGCGATGGCCGGCACGGCGATCGGGTCCCGGTCCCCCCAGAGCACCTGGCAGGGCAGGTCGAGTTGGCCCAGGGCGTCCCACCAGCGCGGCAGGAAGCGCACCCGCTCGTCCAGGTAGGTGGAGACCGCGGGCAGGCAGTCTCGTCCACCGCCGTGCACCATCGCCGCCCAGGCGGCGCGGAGCTCCTCGTCGCCCACGCTGCTCGCGTCGCCGAAGAGCCTGCGGAGGCGCCGCATGAAGAAGCGCTCGGTCGAGACCCGCGCCAACCAGGGCCCCCAGCGGGGGTGCTTGAGCACGAGCTGGGGCCACGTGAGCCGTGCCAGGTCGAGCCGCATGCTGCCGTTGCAGAGCACCACCGACCGCAGATCGACCTCCAGGGGCCTCCGCTGCCGCCGAGCCAGGATCTCCGTGGCGATGCTCGTGCCCATGTCGTGGGCGACCAGGTGGCCGGAGCGCACGCCCAGCTCCGACCAGAGCGCCAGGGCCAGCTCCGCCTGCTCCAGCAGCGAGTAGGAGTAGTCGGACGGCTTCTCGGAGAGACCGAAGCCCAGGTGATCGTGGACGACGACGAAGAAGCGCTCCGCGAGCAGCGGAAGCACGCGCCGGAAGTCGAGGGAGCAGGTGGGGAAGCCATGGAGGATCAACAGGGCGGGCCGCGTCGGGTCCCCGCGGGTCACGACGTGGAGGCGGCGTCCGTGGACCCGGACCTGGGCGCCGGCCTCGGCCCAGTCCACGAGCAGGGGGGGATTCTCCATGGCGCCTGTACCGATGCCGGGAATCCGAGGTTGTTGCTACCCTGGACACCTCGATGCTCGGCCTCGTCCTGATCTCGCTGCTCGGAGCGCCCGCCGTCCTTGCCGAGACCCCGGCCGAGGTGGCGGCGACGGCGACCCTGGAACAGGAGTCCCTGCCCGGGCTGGAGGCCCGTCGGCTCGCCGCCGAGGCCCGCTCCGCCGCCGCCCTGGACTGGTTCGCCGGCGACGGGCCCTGGCGGGGTGCCTGGCCCGAGTGGTCCCACCGCACCCTCGTCGATCCGGCGGTGCTGGTGGTGCTGGGGGCAGACGTCGAGGCGGGCATCGCCGCCCGTGCTGCGGAGCGCGTGTCCCCTCCCCCCGCCGATCTCCGACCCCAACAGGCCGCCCGTCACCAGGAGGCCCTGGCCCGCACCTGCGAAGCCGAAGACGCCCGAGACGCCCTGGCCCTGCGCTTCCTCGGTGGGCTCGCCGCGGGGCTCGCGGCCTGGCCGGAGCTCGCCGACGACGCCCTCGGCGCCTGGATCCGGTCCCGGCAGCAGGCCGCCACCAGCGCCCGTGAGCTGCTGGCCACCTCCCCCGACGACGAGGACGCCCAGCGGCGTGTGGCGGCCGCCAGCGAGCTGGAGGCGGCTCACGGCGCGCTCGCCGAGGCCCTGATCGCCCGCTGGACAGTGCCCGGCTCCGACGCCCTCGACACCTGGGCCACCACCACGGCCGAGGCCGGCCTGGACGCCCCCCGGCTCTGGGTACCGGTCCTGCCCCTGCTGAGCGAGGCGCGGGCCGAGGAGGCGACCGGGCTGTTGTCGGTGCGCGCCACCCGCGAGCTGGCGGCCGAGCGCGCCCGCATCGAGGCCCGGATCGCCGAGCTGACCGCGCTGCTCGCCCACCCCCCCGAGCCGGACACCCAGGACCTCGATGAGCTCGAGGCCCGGGCGGCTCGGGCCCGCTCGACGCTGGAGCTGGCCGAGGATCCCGAGGCCGCGACGCCCTCGCTGGAGACCCAGGCGGCGCGGCTGGAGTGGGACCTCGCGGAAGCGGTGCTCGCCCGGGCTCGGGAGCAGGCGGCCGGCCAGGCCCAGTCGCACGCCGAGGCGACCCTGCGCGCCGACGAGGCCCGCAAGGCCGCCGAGGACGCCCAGGCCCGGGCCGAGGCGGCGGGGGCCACCGGACGCGACGCCACCCTGGAGCGACGCCTCTCCACGCTCCGGGACCAGGTGGCCCTCACCCGCTCCACGGCGCTGGTGGCTCACGAGCAGGCACAGGCCGCCCGCGAGGCGCTCTCCCAGCGGCTCCAGGTGCTCCGGGCCCAGAGTGCAGCGGCTCGCGCCCTGCCTCCCCTGGCGCCCGAGCGTCCCGGCAGCCTGGACGCCGCCTACCGGGAGGCCCGCGGCCTCGTCGCGGCGGTGCGGGTCGAGGTGGGCAACCGCCAGGACGCGCTGCTGGTCTGGCGGGGAGCCGCCCGGCGGCAGCGGGCGGACCTCGAGGACTTCCGCGCCGTCGATCCCGGACCCGGGCTGGCCGGCGAGTGGCAGCACGGCGCCGCGGGGCTGGAGCAGGCCCTGGAGGACCGTCACCAGAGGGAGCTGGCCGACCTGGAGCGGGCCCTGGATCTCTTGGCGCGGTCCCGCGCCGAGCGGGCCAGCCTGGAGCGCCTCGCCTCGCACAGCGCGCGGGACGAGGCGGCCCGCGAGCTGCTGCCGGAGCTGCAGCAGGAGGTCCGGGAGGTGCCGATCCACCTCGCCGCCCTGCTCCGCCGGGGCACCGGAGCCTGGGGCTATGCCACCGAGGCGGCCTCGGACCTCGGCGCGGTGCAGAGCTTCCTCGCCAACCTGACCGGCGTGCTGGTCGTCCTCGGTCTCTGGGTCCTCGTCCGACCCCGGGTTCCCAGGCTGCTGGCGACCGCCTTCCAGGAGGCCCGCGCCAGCGTCGGCCACCGCGTCCGGTCGGACCTGGCCGACCTGGTGCCCGTCGCCACCCCCGTCGCCGTAACCGCCGGCGACGTGCTGGTGCTGGCGGTGGTGCTGGGAGCCCTCGGAGACCGCTGGGCGCTGCTGCGCCTGGTCGTGTGGCTGCTGCTCGCCAGGCGCCTGGTCCAGCTCGCGCCGGAGGTGGCCCACCTCGCCGTGGCGACCCCCCACCAGAGCCGCCCCGCCCTGACCATCACCACCCCCGAGGTCCGCGATCTCTGGGCGCTGACCGCTCGCTGGGTGACCCTGTGGCTCACCGCCCTGGCGGTGCTCGGGGTGGCCGTCGGCGAGGTGTTGCAGGCCGTCCGCCTCGACGAGGTGGTGCGGTCCGGTGGCACCCTGGCCGGAGCCCTGGTCGCCCTGGCCCTGCTCTGGCGCTGGGAGCCCGCCATCGCCGCCCAGGTCCGGGCCACCCCCGAGCCGGTGGCCTTCGGGGCGTGGCTCGCTCGCCAGGACGGTGGAGCCACCCTGCGCCTGTTCCGCGGCTCGCTCGGCGGCCTGTGGCTGGCCGGCCGCTGGCTGGCGCGGCTCCTCGACAGTCGGGAGCGCACGTCCTGGATCGGCTCGCTGCTGGCCCGGCGCCACCTGCGGGAGGCCGACAGCGAGGTCCACCTCCCCCTCCCCGCCACGGCCCTGGACCAGGTCCGCTCCGCCAAGGCGCCGCTGAGCGGGCGCGAGGGAGACCTCGCTCGTCTCGCCGAGCAGTTCGCGGCCTGGCAGTCCGACCACGACCAGGGCCTCGTCGCCGTGCACGGCGACCGGGGCTCGGGCAAGGGCCACTTCCTGCGCGACGTCGCCGAGCACCTCCCGGGAGCCCCGCCCGTGCGACGGCTCACCCCCCCGGAGACCCACCTGACCGGCCAGGAGGCCGTGGCCTGGCTGACGCGGGCCTGCGGCGGCACGGCCGCCTCCGAGATCCGGCCCGCCATCGAGTCCCTGAAGGTCCTGCCGCCGACCGTCTTCCTGCTCGACGACCTCCAGCGCCTCCTGCTGCGCCGGGTCGGCGGCTTCCAGTCGCTCTACGACGTGCTGGTGGTCATGCGCGAGACCGGCGGCCGCCACTTCTGGGTCGTGACCTGCCACGGCCCCACCTGGAACTTCCTCCACGGCGTCCGGGACCGGATCCCGCTCAGCGTGTTCCGGGCGACCTTGAGGCTCGAGCCGGTGCGGCCCGAGTCGTTGTGCGCGTGGCTGGAGGAGCGCACCCGCGCCGCCGGGCTGGAGCCGAGCTACGGCTCCCTGTCCCAGGCGGGCACCCTCGGCTCGGACCCCGCCCTCGCCATCCAGCGGGCGACCGTGGCCTACTGGCGCCTGCTGGCGGACTTCGCCGAGGGCAACCCCGAGGTCGCCGAGGCCCTGTGGCTGGAGAGCCTGCGTCGTGGCCGCCAGCCGGGCACCGCGTCCATCGTCCTGCCGGTCCTGCCCTCGACGGAGCAGATCGACGACCTCACCGCCACCGATCTCTTCGTGCTCGCGGCGCTGATCACCCACGACGGCCTGCCGACCCAGGCCCTGATCGAGGTCCTCAACCTCTCGGTCGACCGGGTCCGGTCCGCCTGCCGCCACCTGCTGGCCGAGGGCGTGCTGACGGTCGCCCGCGCCGGAGCCCCCCTCTACGTCAAGCCCCTCTGGAGACCGCCCATCCACCGGCTCCTGCGCCAGAAGCACGTCCTGCGGGGTCGGATCTGATGGAGGACCTCGGCCACCACGCGCTCTTCCAGCTCCTGGTGCTGGAGAACCTGCCCTACGCGGTGCTGATCATCCTGGTGGCGCTGGTCTCGACCCGCCTGCTGACCCGGTCGATGGACGCCCTCGGGGAGCGCTTCACCGAGTGGCGCCTGGCCCTGAAGCAGGTGAGCGCCGTCGGCCGCTTCCTGCTGCTCATCGGGGCCTCCGTCCTGGTGGCGACCAGCCTGCTGCACTTCACCGACGAGCTGCTCCTGGCCACGGGGGGGTCGATCGCGGTGGCGCTGGGCTTCGCCTTCAAGGACGTCTTCGCCTCGCTGGTGGCCGGCCTGATCCTGCTCTTCGACCGGCCCTTCCAGGTCGGCGACCGCATCACCTTCGACGGGCAGTACGGCGAGGTGGTCGAGATCGGCCTGCGCACGGTGCGGCTGGTGACCCTCGACGACAACCTCGTCAGCGTGCCCAACCACCGCTTCCTCAACGACGCCGTGGCCTCGGCCAACGCCGGGGCCCTGCACCAGATGTGCGTCTGGGACTTCTGGATCGGCGCCGACCAGGACCTGGGCAAGGCCAAGGAGATCGTCTACGAGGCCACGGCGACCTCCAACTTCGTCTACCTGGAGCTGCCCGTCGTGATCGTCGTCCGCGAGGGCCCGGTGGAGCAGGGCCGGGACCGCTTCGCGGTCAAGCTCAGCTCCAAGGCCTACGTCTTCGACGGTCGCTACGAGACGGCCTTCGGGACCGACGTGACCGAGCGCGTGCGCCGGGCCTTCCGACAGCACGGCATCAAGACTCCGGCCGAGATCCCGGTGTCGCGGCCGTAGGATGGACGTGGGAGGACGACGATGCTCCTGGTCCTGTGGTCGCTCGCGGCGCTGGCGGGACCCGCCGAGGAGCGGGCCGTGATGGTCGACCGCCAGCTCGTGGCCCGCGGCATCACCGACCCCGCGGTCCTGAAGGCCATGGGCGAGGTCCCCCGCCACGAGTTCGTGCCCGAGAGCCGTCGGTCCCAGGCCTACGCCGACCGGCCCCTGCCCATCGGCTTCCGCCAGACCATCTCCCAGCCCTACATCGTGGCCTTCATGACCGAGGCGCTGAAGGTCGAGCCGGGGCAGAAGGTCCTCGAGATCGGGACCGGCTCCGGCTACCAGGCGGCGGTGCTGGCCGCCGTGGGGGCCCGCGTCTGGACCATCGAGATCGTCGAGCCCCTCGGACAGCGGGCCCGCACGGATCTCGACCGGCTCGGCTTCGGCACCATCCAGGCGCGCATCGGCGATGGCTACGTCGGCTGGCCCGAAGAGGCCCCCTTCGACCGCGTCATCGTCACGGCGGCTCCGGACCACGTGCCCCAGCCGCTGCTGGACCAGCTCGCGGTCGGCGGGCGCATGGTCATCCCCGTCGGCGAGGACGTGCAGGAGCTGCTGGTGATCGAGCGCACCGGTCCCGAGGCCTACGAGCGAAGCTCGGTGCTGGGCGTGGTCTTCGTGCCGATGACGGGAGAGGCGGAGCGCCGCTGACAGCGGCCCGGGATCTCGATCCGGGCTTCACCGTGCCCCTCGCGCGGCGGCAACCTGACCCGCCTCCTCCTCCCCTGGCGCTCCCATGACGCTCTTCGGTCTCGTCACCGCTCTGCTCTCCTGTGCTCCCGCTCCCGAGGTCTCCGCCCTCGACGCCGAGGTCGAGGCCAAGGCCTGTGAGCTCCAGTCCTGGTACGCCGACGCCGACGGCGACGGCTACGGCGATCCGGCCGACGTCGTGGACAGCACCCTGTGTCGCTACCCCAACCGGGTGACGAACGACTCGGACTGCGACGACACCGACTCCGCGGTCTACCCCCGGGCCAAGGAGATCTGCGACGGCATCGACAACGACTGCGACGGCAAGATCGACAGCGCCGACAACCGCCTCGCCGGCGGCCCCTCGCTCAATTACTTCGCCGACACCGACGGCGACGGCTACGGCGACCCGGGTGCCCTGCGCCGCGCCTGCTCGGCACCCCCGCGCCACGTCGACAACTACGAGGACTGCGACGACACCGACGCGGCTGTCAACCCCGACGCCACCGAGGTCTGCGACGGCGACGACAACGACTGCAACGGCACCGCCGACGGCTCCGACCCCGGCCAGCACCGAGGCGACACCTACTACATCGACCACGACGGCGACGGCTATGGCTCGAGCGGGTTCGTGCGCACCGCCTGTTCGGCCCCCAGCGGCTTCGCCGACAACAACGACGACTGCAACGACCTGGACGCCGACGCCAACCCCGACGGCGTCGAGGTCTGTGACGGCGCCGACAACGACTGCGACGGCACCACCGACGTCGGGCTCAAGCTCACCTTCTACGCCGATACCGACGGCGACGGAGCCGGGGACGCCTCCACCTCGGTCACCGACTGCGACGCCCCCACCGGCTACACGGGCAACGCCGTCGACTGCGACGACACCGACCCCTCCGTGAGCCCCTGGGCCGACGAGATCTGCGACGGCATCGACAACGACTGTGACGGGTCCGCCGACGGCTCGGACGCC
>CAZCVP010000238.1:0-11527 GCA_964501915.1 uncultured Enterobacterales bacterium | reverse complement strand
CACCTGGCTCGGTCGCGGGCTTCGCCGACTCGGTCCGCCTCTTCCGGATGGGAACGACTGAGGGCCGGTCGCGATCAGGCGGCGCCCCCCGTGGAGGTCCAGACCGCTCCGGTCCGCTCGCCACGGGCGTCCAGGCCGGGCCGCCGCCGGTCGGCTCGGGTGTGCTGTCTCCGCGGGCTGTCCTCCATCGCCCACAGCGGCTCGGTGGATCGGAGCGCCGCTGTCAGAGCTCCGGTAGCTCCGGATCGAGCGCTGCGGCCTTCGCCCGGGCCAGGGCGGCCAGCTGCGGCTGGCCCAGGTCGGCGGCCATCAGGCTCAGGGAGAGGTGGGCGTAGGGATTCCAGGGCTGGTGCTCGATCGCCTCCCGCAGCACGTGCAGGGCGCCGGTGGTGTCTCCGCCCTCCCGGAGCAGGGCGGCCAGCAGGCGCCAGGAAGCCAGCGAGCGGGGCGCCAGGGCCAGCACCCTGCGCAGGTCGGCGATCGCCCCGTCCCGGTCGCCCTCCTGGGCCCGGGCGAGCGCTCGGACGTGCAGGAGCCTGGCCAGTCGTTCCTGGCCGAAGGCGTGTCCCGGGTCGGCCTCCACCGCGCGCTCCAGGGCGGCGTGGTCGCCGGCGAGGGCCGCCAGATCGACGGCGCGAGCGGCCTCCCGGCGGCGCTGGAGCAGGGAGTCGGGTGCGCCGGAGAGCGGCAGCAGCTCTCGCGAGGCGACCAGGGGCTCGACCGCAAGCAGGCCTTCGGAGCCGAAGAGGGCGCGAGGAGCGGTGAACTCGAGGAAGGGGTCGCGGTCCTCCTGGATGGGGCCGGGGCCGGCGAGGGCCTCCAGGCTGGCGGGGCCGAGCAGGTAGTGCCGCTGGAGGTCCAGGGGGGACCGCAGCCCGGTCCAGGAGGTCACCCGGTCGGTCTCCAGCGCCGCCAGGCGTCGGGCCACCCGGTCGCCGTCGATCGCGAGGGGGGCCAGGTGCCCGGTCAGCGCCAGGTCGTGGGGGCTGGCGCTCCAGAGGTGGGCTTCGGGAAACACCTCGCGGAAGGTGCGCACGACGGTGCGGAAGTCCTCGTCTCGCAGCAGGTAGCCCTGGAGCCAGACCAGCGCGACGCCCCCGGGCTCCAGCGCCTCTCGCATGGCCTCGAAGGTCTCGCGGGTGAACAGGGTGCTCATGCCGGAGATGAACAGGTTCGTGGGCTCGCTGCTGATCACGCCGTAGCGCCGGTCGCCGGCCCGGAGCACGTGGCGGCCATCGCCGATCACGAGCTCGGTGCGGTCATCGTCCAGAGGCTGGCCGAGCAGGTCGTCGAAGGCTCGCGAGGCCCGTACCACCTCCGGCAGCAGCTCGACGGCGCGGACCCGCTCCACCGGGAACTCCAGGGCGGTCGCCAGGGTCATGCCGCTGCCGAGGCCGATGACCAGGACGTCGCCGGGGTCCTCGGCCAGCAGGACCGGCAGGCTGCCCAGGATGCCCTGTGTGAGGCGATCCGTCTCCGACGAGGCGTCGGTCTTGCCGTTGATGCGGAGCACCCGGGCGCCGCTCTGGCGCTGGATGACGGTGACCGTGGCCCCGATGCCCTCCTCGTGGAAGAGCACGCTGCCGGAGTCCCGGAACTCCCTGAGCTGCGCCGGATCGGCCACCAGCTCGCTCGCGTAGATGTGCGGAGCCAGGTTCATGTGACGGGGGTTCCAGTCCGGGCCGGCTCCCAGGGCCACCAGCCCGCAGGCCGGCACGGCCCAGGTCCACCGGCGCCGGGGGGCGAGCAGCACGGCCACGGCCAGCAGGTTGAGCACCACGGCCAGCCACAGCGTGCCCGCGAGCTGGACAAGGGGGATCAGGAGCAGCCCGGCGCCGAGCGAGCCCAGGATGGCGCCGGCGGTGTTCCAGGCGTAGGCCCGGCCGACCTGCTCGGGCGCCTCGTCGGGGGTGTCGCTCAGGGCGCGGGTCGCGACGGCGTAGGTGCCGCCCATCAGCACGGTGGGCACCAGCACCAGGGCGAAGACCACGGCGAAGACGAAGCCCACCGTGGCGCCGAAGGAGCCCGCCCGGTCCGCCAGCGGGCCGAGCAGCCACAGCGGCAGCTCACCGAGGACGGGGATGAGCAGGGCCGAGGTCAGGGCGATGCCGAGGTTGAGCCGGGCCAGCAGGCCGACCCGGTCCGAGGAGCGGTCGACCACGCGGCTGAAGACGTGTCCGCCCAGGGCGAGTCCAGCGATGAAGGCGCAGACGATCAGGCTGAAGGCGTAGGTGGTGGAGCCGGTGAACAGGGCGAAGGCCCGGCTCCAGGCGACCTGGTCGATCAGGGCCGCTCCCCCGGAGAGGGCGAAGGCCAGCAGGACCCGCCAGCGCACCACGGGCCGCGCTGGAGTGGCGGAGGGGGTCGGCCTCGCCGTCGGGGCCGCCGGCGCCGGTCCTCGGGCGTGGATCTGTCCGAGCGCCACCGCGGCGGCGCCCACCGCGAGGTTGATCGCCGCTGCGGCGTAGAGGCTGGTGGGCTGGCCCAGCCGCGGCAGGAGCACGAAGCCTGCCAGCCCGGCCCCGATGAAGGCCCCGGTGGTGTTGACGGCGTAGAGCCAGCCCATGTCGCGGCCCAGCGTGCGGCCGTCGCGGGCGTACCAGGCGGTGAGCAGGGGCAGCGTGGCGCCCATGGCGAGGGTCGGAGGCAACAGCGCGAGGGCCCCGACGAGCAGGGTCGGTCCGACGGACGCCGAGAGGGGGTCGCCGAGCGCGACCAGGCGCTCCGCCAGGCCCAGCACCGCGGGGCTGGCCAGGGCGAAGGCCCCGATGCAGAGCTCCAGCAGCCCGTAGGTGCGCAGCGGTCTCGGGTCTCGGGTCGCCCGGCCGCCCGCCAGCCGCGCCCCGAGGCCGAGGCCGGCCATGTACGTCGCGACCACCGTGCTGATCGCCAGGACCGAGTGGCCGACCACCAGTCCCAGCATGCGCACCCAGATGACCTGGTAGACCAGGGCCGTCCCGCCCGAGAGCAGGAAGAAGAGGGTGATGGCGAGGCGGAGGCGCATGGGCGCGGGCGGAGGCCCTCCCTGGGGGCCGGGCAGGATACCGAGGCGGACAGTGGCGAGCCGTCAGCAGCGAGCTGGCGACCCCGCGCTCGAGCGCACCGTCGAGGTCGCCAGCACCGGCAGCGGGCCCACCTCGGTCGACGAGGCCTCCGCCAGCCGCGCCGGGAAGACCTCCCTGCGGCAGGGCGGCTGGTACACGATGCCCTCCTGACCCTGCACGCGGGCGAGGCGGATCCTGGCCGCCTCGACCGCTCCGAGACCGCACAGCGCCAGGGACTGGAGCCGGGTCTGGAGGCTGGCGGGTCCCAGGGCCTGGACGAAGAGGGCCTCGGTGTCGCGGGCGAGCGCCCGGGCCGCCCCGTTGGGCGCGAAGACCCGACCGGGCAGCAGCGCGGGCCGGCTGTTCATCGCGATGCGCTCCTGCTTGCGCAACCTCAGCCACAGGAAGTCGTCCCGCACCGGCTCGGACGAGGGCTCGTAGCGGCGGGTCTCCGGGTCCCAGGCCCGGCCCTCGCGCTCGTTCCGCTCGAGCTTGTCGCGGGTCGCCATCATCCCGCGGGCCGCCGTCCGGGCCATCTGGAGGATCCCGGGTCCGTCGACCTCGTACTTCTTCTGGAAGGCCGCCTTCAGGATCTCCTCGTGGTCCTGGGGATCGTCGAAGTGGGGGTGCTCGAAGTTCAGCCGTCCCTGGCCGTGGTGGTGACGGTAGTGGACCTCCTCGAGGCGGCCCTCCTTCTTCAGGCGCGCGTGCAGGCTGGTGGTGGGGTAGGGCGTGTAGTTCATGAACTGGGTCAGGCAGGACCCCAGGCCGATCACCCAGTCGATGTCCTCCTGGATGGTCTCGTCGTCGTGGTGGTCCTGGAAGAGGATGAGCGAGGCGTTGACCACGATGCCGTTGGACTGCAGCTCCTCGAACAGAGCCTCGAGATCGATGCCCCGGAGCTTGGCGTGGGGGTTGTTCTGGGACTCCACTCCGATCCAGATCATGCGCACGCCCAGCCGCACGAGGAAGTCCACACCCAGCTCCTTCACCACCTCCGCCGAGGAGAAGATGTCGAAGACATAGGCCTTGCCGTGGGCCTCCATCTCGGCCAGCAGCTCGCGGGCCCGCTCCGGCTGCTTGAGGAAGTTCTCGTCCATGATCGAGAAGCCCCGGGAGCCGTTGGTCTGCTCCGCCGTGAGGCAGGCCTGGAAGAGCTCGCGCCCCGTGCGCAGGAGCGGCACGTAGCGCTTGCCGAAGTTGTGGGAGGTCACGCAGAAGGTGCAGGCGTTCTCGCAGCCGACCCCAGGCAGCAGGATCGAGCCCCTGGGCGGGGCCGAGAAGCCGTAGACGCGCTGGTACGCCGGGCCGGAGATCTGGGGGTGGCGGATCGGGGCCTCGACGTCGTCGCCGAAGTACCCTCGCAGCCAGGCGACGCCTTCGCCCCGACAGATCTCGTCGAAGGGCAGCATCTCGCGGATCTCGGGGATGATGGTGCCGTAGCCGCCGAGGATGATCTTCGTCTCCGGGTGGTGCTCCCGGATGTGCTCGGCCATGCGACGGGCCTTGAGCACGTTGGGCACGATGAAGCTGATGCCGACGTGGGTGTAGCCGCGCTCCAGCTCGCGGGTGAAGTCCTCCCAGGTGGGGAAGTCGAGCACCGTGGTGTCGACGGAGACGTTCTCCGCCATCAGGTAGAGCGCGAAGCTCCAGTAGGACTGGCGGGGGGAGTGCACGCCCTGACCGCGGGTGATCTGGTTGTCGAGCAGCTCCATCTGGCAGCCGATGTCCTCGCCGTAGTCGTCCTTGACGCCGTAGGGGCCGAACACCGCGGTGAGCAGGAGTCTTGGATCGCTCATGGGGTCCTCCGGGGCCTCGCATGGGCTAGGCTGGGGGCGGGGGCCGCCCTCGTCCCGGTACGGGGGAGAGCGGTGGGACCTACGGTGTCGTAGGTTACGGTACCGTAAGTTACGGTGGCGTAGGTAATCTCCGAGGGCTGGGTGTCAAGATGACCAGGCGGAAAAAGCGACTGAGCGCGTCGGAGCGCAGGGCGCAGCTCATCGGCGTCGGGCGCAAGGTGTTCGCCGAGCGCGGCTACGAGGCCACCTCGGTGGAGGAGCTGGCCGCCCGGGCCAAGGTCTCCAAGCCCGTGCTCTACGAGCACTTCGGCGGCAAGGAGGGGCTCTACGCGGTCGTGGTCGACCGGGAGATCGAGGCCGTCGTGGTCCGGATCGCCACCGCCATCGGCACCGGGACCCCGCGGGAGCGGGCCGAGCAGGCGGTGGTGGCCTTCCTGTCCTACGTGAAGGACGAGCCGGAGGGCTTCGCCGTGCTCTGCCACGACTCCCCCGTCGCGATCAGTGGCGGCGGCATGTCGAGCCTCCTGAGCCTCGTCGCCCAGCGGGTCGGGGACGTGTTCGTGGAGCTGCTCCAGGCCGCCGGCTACGACTCCAAGTTCGCACCGATCTACGCCCAGGCGCTGATCGGCATGGTGACCTTCGTCGGCCAGTGGTGGACGGAGACCCGCTCACCGCCGGTCGAACAGGTCGCGAGCCACCTGAGCGCGCTGGCCTGGTTGGGACTGAGGCACCTGCCCAACAAGCCCGACAAGGTGTCGATGGGCTCGGTGGGCTGAGCTGGACGCCTACTGGAAGAGGACCTCGTCGAGGCAGCTCTCGTCGGCGGTCCGGATGGACTTGCCCAGGCCCACGGCCCGCGGGAGCGTGTTGGCCACGTAGTAGCGGAGGTTGAGCAGCTTGCCCTTGTAGAAGGCCTCGTCGGCGCCGCTGGCACCGGCGTCGAGCGCCGCCTTGGCCACCCTGGCCTGGGTCAGGGCGTGCAGTCCCAGGACCACGGTGCCCATCATCTCCAGGAAGGGGGAGGCCTGGACCATGATGCCCGTGAGGTTGCCGCCAGCGCCCAGGCCGCCCAGGTGCATCGCCGTGGCTCCGACGGACTGGACGGCCTTGTCCAGCACGTCCGCTGCGTCACCCAGGCCCACCTCGCGGGCAGCCGCCAGCTCTTCGCCTGACTCCTGGATCCACTGCATCAGCAGCATGCCGCCGCCGCGCGTGAGCTTGCGGCCGAGAAGGTCCATGGCCTGGATGCCGTTGGTGCCCTCGTAGATCGAGGCGATCTTCACGTCGCGCATGTGCTGCTCGACGGGGTACTCGCCGATGTAGCCGTACCCGCCCATGGTCTGGACCGCGAGACGGGTGCACTCGAAGCCCAGGTCGGAGCACCAGGACTTGACGATCGGGGTCATCAGCTCGACGAGGTTGTCGTAGACCGTGGCCCGGTCCTCGTCGGTGGTGTGCTGGGCCATGTCGTAGCGCCAGGCCGTGGTGTAGACCAGCGAGCGCATGGTCTCCACCGAGGACTTCTGGATCATCAGCATGCGGCGCACGTCGGGGTGCTCGATGATGGCCAGCCGGGGTGCATCCGGGTTCTTGAACTGGTCGACCGCCACGCCCTGGATGCGTTCCTTGGCGAATTCGAGGCTGTTGAGGTACGCCGCGGAGGCGGTCGCCATGCCCTGGAGCCCGACCTGGATGCGGGCGTCGTTCATCATGGTGAACATGATCTTCATGCCACTGTGCTCGGGGCCGAGCAGGTAGCCGACACAGGGCTCCTTGGCGCCCAGCGCCAGCGTGCAGGTGCACGAGCCGTGGATGCCCATCTTCTCCTCGAGCCCCACGACCACCGCGTCGTTGCGCTCGCCGATCCTGTCGCCGGCGATGTGGAACTTGGGCACCAGGAAGATGGAGATGCCCTTGGTGCCCGGAGGAGCGTTCGGCGTGCGGGCCAGCACGAGGTGCATGATGTTGTCGGTGAAGTCGTTGTCCGCCGCCGTGATGAAGATCTTCTCTCCCTCGAGGTGGTAGACGCCGTCCTCGCCGGCGGGGGTGGCCTTGGCGCGGTTGTCGCCGACGCTGCTGCCGGCGTCGGCCTCGGTCAGGCACATCGTGCCCGCCCACTCGCCGCCGTACATCTTGGGCAGGGCCAGGTCCTTGATCCACTGGGGCGCGAACTCGGTGAGCAGCTCGGCGGCGCCGCGGATGAGGCCCGAGTAGGTCATGAGCGCCGTGTTGGCGCCGCTGAACATCTCGCCGACCGCCACGCCGACCGGGCGGGGGAGGCCGATGCCGCCCCACTCCTCGGGAGCCATGGAGCCGATCCAGCCGCCGTCGCGGAGCTGACCGAAGGCCTCTGCGTAGCCGGGGGGGGTGGTGACGTTGCCGTCGTCGTCGAGCTTGCAGCCGTGCGTGTCGCCGGCCTTGTTGCAGGGGTAGATCACCTCGTGGGCGACCGTCTCGGCCTCTCGCAGGGTGGCGTCGTAGACCTCTTCGTCGTAGTCGGCGAAGGCGTCGAAGCCGCCGAGGGTCTGCTGGACCTTCAGCTGCTCGAACAGGACGAACCGGATGTCTCTCAGGTCGATGTTGTAGCCGGTGGCGCTCATGACTCCTCCTCGCTCACTGAACAGGCATTCATTCCGTGCCCCAGAGCCCTAACGGGACCCCCGGCCCCAGCAAGGGCAGGAGTGGGGTCTGGGAGGTAGACTCCTCGCCAGTGGGATCTCCGTCATGACCGTGCTCTGGACCCTTGCTCTGGCGTGTACATCGAACGGAGGAGAGGTGTCCCTCGACCCGGCGCTCCAGGCGGATCTGGGGGAGGCGCTGGAGCAGGCCGTGCTCGAGGTCGGGGCGCCAGGGGCCACGGCGGCCGTCTGCCTCGGCGAGCGGGGGAGGTGGCTCGGAGCCAGCGGCGAGGTGGACTTCGAGACCGGTGAGGCGCTGGCCGTCGACGATGTCTTCCGCATCGGCAGCATCACCAAGACCTATGTCTCCGCCTTGATCCTCCAGCAGGTCGAGGACGGCACCCTGGCCCTGGACGAGCCCCTGGCGACCTGGTTGCCCGACCTGCTGGACCGCGGCGACGAGATCACCCTGCGCATGCTGCTGAGCCACACCAGCGGGCTGCCCAGCTACACCGACATCGGCGAGTTCCTGTTGCGCATGGACGAGGAGGTGAGCCCCGAGGAGGTCATCGCCCGCTGCGACGAGGAGCCGGATCGCTTCGAGCCGGGGACCGGGTGGGACTACAGCAACACCAACTACTTCGTGCTGGCCCTGCTGCTGGAGGAGGTGACCGGTGAGGACTGGCACGCGTTCCAGCGACGGGAGCTGCTGGACCCCCTCGGCCTGGACCGGACCTGGGTGGAGGGGCACGAGGCCGACCGGGCCGCGCTCGTCTCGGGCCACGTGAGCCAGGTGGTGGTGGGGGACGACCAGTACGACCCCTCCTGGGGCTGGGCGTCGGGCGGCATGGTCAGCACGGCGCTGGACCAGGCGCGCTGGCTGGCCGCCCTGCTCGGCGGCGAGGTGGTCTCCGAGGGCTCGCTGGCCGAGATGACCACGCCGGTGGTGCTTCCCGATGGCACCGAGATCGGCTACGGCCTGGGGTTCTTCGTCCAGGAGGGACCCGGCGGACTCGCCATCGGCCACACGGGCAGCACGATGGGCTTCCAGAGCGATCTCTTCCAGGACGCGGCGACCGGTGTGGTGGTCGCGGCCCTGGTGAACGACTTCACTGCGGAGGCGTCGGACGTCGCCCTGGGACTCTGGGAGGTCGCGCTCGCCGAGTGATCAGCCCAGGAAGCAGTGGCCGGCGCCGCGGTAGGTCGGGACGCGCTCCACGATCTCCTGGCCGCGCAGCAGCAGGTACTCGTTGAAGTGCTCCGCCAGCTCCCCCGCCTTGGCGTGGCGGAAGAAGACCGGGTCGCCGAGCTCCAGGCGCAGGCTCTTCGGGACCACCAGGGGCGTCTGGACCTCTCCCGCACCCTCCATCGACACGTACTTCACGCCCTCCGGCAGCCAGGGCAGGGGCATGCGGTCGGGACCGGCGGCGCCGCTGGCGATGTAGCCGCCGCCGTGGCAGGTGACGTGGCGCTTGTCGGGCCGTCTCACCACCTGGAGCGCGAAGCCGATGGCGGGCTGCAGGGTGAGGTGGGCGTAGTAGTCGAAGAGGTGGGAGTCCACGAAGCCGGAGCCCGCGGTGGCCTCGGTGACGGCGGACTCGGCGCTGGTGGTCTCCACGCTGCCGGTGCCGCCCCCGTTGAACAGGTCGTAGGCGATGCCGCGGGACGTCAGGCCGGCGGCGATCCGCTCGCGCAGCTCGGCGCAGGCGGGCACGGCCTTCCTCTTGATCCACCGGAGGGTGTGGTTCATCGCCCGGTTGGAGAAGGGGTTGTCGTCCTGGAGGCCGGCGATGTGGCCTTCGTAGCCCATCACCCCCATCAGCCTCACGTGGGGCCGGCGGTCCACCTCCTCGCAGAGGGAGAGGGTGGCTTCGGCGGTGCGCAGCGGGCTGCGCCGGGAGCCGATGTGGAGCAGGTCTCCCGCGGGGCGG
Source organism: uncultured Enterobacterales bacterium (assembly GCA_964501915.1). Lineage (GTDB taxonomy): Bacteria > Myxococcota_A > UBA796 > UBA796 > CAJQPC01 > CAYFPX01. Next base: position 2,135 of record CAZCVP010000238.1, on the reverse strand, counting down.
TAGCTGACGTCGACCTCGACCACCACGGGCACCACGACCCCGGCTTCCCGGGCCGCAGCCTCCAGCAGGTCCAGGTGCGCCGGGTCGTCGACCACGATGCCCACGGTGGCCTCGCCCTGGTTGGCGCGGGCCAGGGCCTGGGCGTCGGAGGGCTGAGCGGTGGGGTAGGCGACGAAGATGTCGTGGAAGCCCTCGCTCGCCAGCCAGGCGGCCTCCTTGGAGGAGAACGCCATCACCCCCTGGACCACGCCCTCGCCTCGGGCTTCGATGTGTCTCAGCAGGGCGGCGCACCGCAGCGACTTGCTGGCGACCCGCAGCGTCTTGCCGGCGGCTCGGACCGGGGCGAGCAGGGTGTCGATGTTGCGGTCGACCTGGTCGAGGTCGACGAAGGCACAGGGCAGGGGCTCGCCGTCGATGGCTCGGCGGTAGTGGGCCCAGGTCGTCATGTCAGCACCTGATCGAGGGCCTCTCGCACCGTGCGCACGGGCACGACCCGGAGGCCGGGAGGGGACTCGGTGGCCGCGGTCGCGGGCACGATGGCGCGGCGGAAGCCGTGGCGGGCGGCCTCCTTGAGGCGGAGCAAGGGGTGGCCCACGGCGCGGACCTCGCCGACCAGCCCGACTTCGCCGAAGACCAGGCAGTCCGGGTCCAGCGCCCGGTCGCGGAAGCTGCTGGCGAGGGCTGCCACCAGCGCCAGGTCGACGGCGGGCTCCACCAGGCGCAGGCCGCCGGCCGCCGAGGCGAAGACGTCGCGGTCCGTGAGCGGCAGGCCGAGCTTGCCCAGCACCGCCAGCAGCATCATCAGCCGGCCGCGGTCCAGGCCGACGGCGGTGCGGGCGGGGCTGCCCAGGCCCGGCGGCCCGACCAGGGCCTGGACTTCGGCCAGCACGGGCCGGCTGCCCTCCATCGCGGCCACCACGGCGGTGCCCGCCGCCGAGGCGACGCGCTCCTGGAGCAGGCGGGCGGAGGCATCGGGCACCTCGACCAGGCCCTGGTCGGCCATCTCGAAGAGCCCCACCTCGCCGGTGGGCCCGAAGCGGTTCTTGACGGCCCGGAGCATGCGCAGGCTCGAGCGGCCGTCGCCCTCGAAGTAGACGACGGTGTCGACCAGGTGCTCCAGCAGCCGGGGGCCGGCCAGGCCGCCCTCCTTGGTGACGTGGCCGACCAGGAAGGTGGCGATGCCCTCGACCTTGGAGAGCTCCATCGCCCGGCCTGCGACCTCGCGGACCTGGGTGACGGCACCGGGCACGCTGGCCAGCGCCGGGTCGGCCAGGGTCTGGATCGAGTCGATGACCAGCACCGCTGGCTTGACCCGCTTGGCGGCCTCGACCACGGCGGGCAGGTCGGTCTCGGCCAGCAGCTGCAGGCCATCGCCCGCCAGCCCCAGCCGGTCGGCCCGCAGCCGCACCTGGGCCGCCGACTCCTCGCCGGTGACATAGAGGGTGGTCAGGCCCCGCCGACCCAGCTGATCGAGGGCCATGAGCAGCAGGGTCGACTTGCCGACCCCGGGATCCCCCCCGATGAGCACGAGGGATCCCGCCACCAGGCCGCCGCCGAGGATGCGGTCCAGCTCTCCGATGCCGATGCGCAGCCGCACCTCGCCGCCGCCGGCGACGGTGACTTCGGCCAGGGGAGTCGGCTCGACGACCCGTGCCCTGGTGCCACCGCTCGAGCGCGCCGTGGTGGTCTGCTCCACCAGGGTGTTCCACGCGCCACAGCCCGGGCAGCGACCGAGCCACTTGGCGTGGACGTGGCCGCAGTCGGAGCAGCGGAAGCGGGTGCGGGGGCGTGCCATCGGGGGGCACGTAGGTCCCCTCCCGGTCACCGGCAAGGGGGGGGGCTCAGAACCAGCGCGGCAGCTCGTCGAGGGGCTGGTCGCAGACCTCGCCTTCGCCCCAGATCGCCGTGCCTCCTGCGCCCCCGCTGACGCCCCCGGCCCCGGTCGGCACGCCGTCCGTCCAGGCGCCCACGATGTCGTCGGTCTGTAGTGGGTCGTACGATCTCCCCGACGCACACCACGCGGCCCCCCTGGCTCTTGGCCTGTTCGAGACCATCGTGGCGGTCGTTCGCTGTCCGCTTGAGTTCATCGCACCCTTGTGGGACCCTGATCCTGGAGGTAGGCATGGCACACCGGC
>CAZCVP010000237.1:0-11694 GCA_964501915.1 uncultured Enterobacterales bacterium | reverse complement strand
CCGGTGGGCGATCCAGTACCAGTAGGCCCCGGCGGCGAGCACGGAGTCCTCGCGCGTGCAGGCGTCGTTGCCGGTCAGGGTGACCTCGACCGCGCCGGTGCTCTCGGCCTCGAAGAGCTGGACCACGACCCGGTCGGAGGAGTCCCAGCGCAGCGGCGTGCGCTGGCCCTTGAGCTGGACATAGGGCCCGTTGTCGTCGGTGCCCCCGATCGGGATCTCCCGGGGCTGGTCGACCCGCCACAGCCCACCGTCCGCGTCCCGGGTGACGATCTTCCGGTCGTCACCCGTCGAGGGCCGGAGCCAGGCATCCGCTTCGTAGACCACGAACGAGATGCCCGGCCTCACGTTCTCGAAGACGCAGGGCGCCTGGAGCCGACCGCTGACGACCATGCCCTCCAGGGGATCGAAGTCGTCCAGGGACTCCTCCTCGCTGATCGCCTCGCGTGGCGCCGAGGGTTCGCTGCCCGGAATGCGGGGACCCGCCAGGGCGAGCCCCGAGAGGCCCAGCAGGACCACGACACCGGTTCTTCTCGGGTGCAAGTCGACACCTCCTCGCCCCGGGTAGCCGGTGGCGCTCACGGGGGAGTATCGTCCGGGCCATGATGCTCCCGCTCCTCCTTCTGGCCTGCGCTGGTGAAGAAGACTGCGCCACCCTGGACGTCGACGCCTGTGAGAGCGCCTCGGCCTGTCGCACGATCGACGGCAAGGCGCTGAGCGACGACGGCGCGGGGGGGATGTGCCTGGACGGGGACGCGCCCTCCGAGGCCCTGGGCTGCCTGGGGGGCGACACCGACTGTGCGTCCGCCGAGGGCTACGCCGCCCCGGCCAACGACCCGACCGCCTGCACCTGGTTCTCCTCGCTGTGCTTCCCCGAGGGCTGGGTGACCTGCGAGCCGGCGGTCGACTCGGCGCCGGAGTGCGACACCCTCGGCGACAGCGGGGACACGGCCACGGACACCGCCGACACCGCCGACTCGGCCACAGACACCGCCGACTCGGCCAGGGACACCGCCGACACCGCCGACACCGGCTCCGACCTGCTCGACGTCTCCGCCTGGGACCCCTACGTGACCCCGGTGATCGAGGTGTCGCCGGTTCCCCTGGTGGCCGGAGACAAGGCGACGGTCACCTACCGGGGGGACCTGGCGGGCGAGTCGAGCCTCACGCTGCACTACGGCTTCAACGGCTGGAACGAGGTCAGCGGGATCAGCGGGCTGGTCGCCAACTACGACACCGGCGACGAGGACTGGTACATCGACGCCCCGATGGCCGAGGCCAAGGACGGGAGCTGGCAGGTCACGGTGCCGCTGCCGACCGACGGCGAGGCGATGCACATGGTCGTGCACGCCCCGGAGGCGGACACCTGGGACAACAACGACATGGAGGACTACGCCGAGTCGCTCCAGTTCCCCTACATCGGCCCTTACCTGTCCTGGAACGGAGAGACGGAGCCCACGACGGGCATCGTCGTGAGCTTCGTCACCGCCGTGCCCTGCCTCGGCACGGTCGAGTACGGGACCACCGAGGAGTTCGGCTCGGTCGCCGTGGGCGAGGACTTCGGGTCCAACCACCACATCGCGCTCACCGACCTGTCCCCGGACACCCGGTACACCTACCGGGTCTACGACAGCCGGGGCCGGGTCTCGGACACCGCCGCGTTCACGACCGTCGCCGACGAGACCGAGCGGCTGACGATGCTGGTCATGGGCGACATGCAGGACGGCGGCGGCGACCAGCGCTGGAGCGACGTGGCGGCCGAGGCCTACGCCTCCCACAGCGACTCCGACCTGGTCTTCCTCGTCGGCGACATGGCCTACAACGACAAGCCCGGCCACTGGTGGACCTTCTTCCACAAGGGCCGCGACCTGTTCCGGCACGTGCCCCTGATGCCCGTGCCCGGCAACCACGACACGCCGGGGGTCGAGAGCAGCAGCAACCTGGGGCACTTCGTCGGCTTCTTCGACCTGCCCTGGGCGGACGGCGCCGGGACGGACAGCGACAGCCGCTGGCAGGCGGAGGTGGGCCCAGCCACCTTGCTCGGCTTCAACTCCGAGGATCCGGAGGGCTTCATTCCCGACACGGGCGACCAATTCACCTGGGTCGCCGAGGTGCTCGAAGACGTGGAGAGCACCTGGACCTTCGCCGCCTGGCACAACCCGCCCTACAACGTCGGCACCCGCCACTACCTGGAGCAGCACCAGTTCCGCGAGGTCACGCGGCACTTCGACGGCCTGGTGGACTGGGTCTTCGGCGGCCACGAGCACCTGGCCCAGCGCATCGTGCCGATGCAGTACAACGCCACCGCCGCCAGCTCGGAGAGCTATGGCCGCGGGGCGGACCAGGGGGTGGGCTACCTGGTCGCACCGCCGGCGGGCAACGCGCCCTCCACGAGGATCGTGGCCCACGACTCGGAGGACGCCCGCTACCGGGACCGCCTCGCCTTTCCGAGCTTCGGCAGCGAAGAGAGCGAGGTGGAGTCGGAGCTGGGGTTCGTGCGGGTGGAGGTCGACGGGGAGAAGATCACGCTGAGCATCTACGGGATGGGGGACCTGAGCGACCACGTGGCGGCACATGTTCGGGAGGAGGTGAGCTACACGCGGTAGGGCACTGGAGAAGGGACTGGAGTTGCCCCCGGGGCCGTCCCCCTCGGAGGCAGAACGAGGGGTCCGGTCCCAGGGGCGGGCGTGCCGTTGCCCGACCGTTCACGTAGGACTCGATCGAGGGTCGGTCTCGCCAAGGACAGGGTAGCAGGCGAAGCGGGAGAGGAGACCCTCGTGGCGAGAGACGGGGGTCGAGGTCAGCGTGTCCGGCTGCGGATCACCACGGGGAAGGCGCCCCCGCCCTACTCCAACCCCAGCATCCGCCCCCCGTGCGTCAGCCCCGCCCAGGCGTGCTGGATGAAGTCGATGCGCACCACCGGCGAGGCCATGTGCTCGCTCCAGGTCCCGGGCACCTTGGGCTCGTGGGCACAGGCGAAGCACTCGGCTTCAGTCCACTGGTTCTGCAACAGGAACCCCAGCGCCTCCTCCATGCGCACGCGGTCCTCGTCCAGCGGCTCGCCCCGGGCCTGCTTGACGGCCATCGAGGCCGCCAGGGCCTCGGCGAAGCCGGAGGTGCCGGTGTTGTGCGGCAGCAGCACGTTGCCGAAGCCGTGGCCGCCGACGAGGTCTCCGTCGACACCGCTGTCAGCGCTCAGCATCAGCCGCTTCTTGAAGGTGACGTAGTCGATGCAGAAGCGCTCGTAGGCATCGTCGCGGTGCACGTCGAGGGCCGCCCGGGCGGCGATGCAGTGCCAGTTCTCCTCGATGTAGAGCAGGTCCCGGGCGCCGTGGTCCCAGTAGGGGCCCCCGTAGAAGTCCATCGACCGTTCCACGGCCGCCGTGACCTCCTCCAGCGAAGGCAGGCCCTCCAGGTCCGGCTCGGACCGCAGCAGGTCCTCGAGCAGCACCAGGGCGAAGGTCGCCTGGCCGCCGGAGTAGAGCAGCTCCGGTCCCGGGATCGGCTCCCCGGCCTCGCGGCCCCAGAGGGGGTGGTAGCCGCCGGCCTCCGTCTGCATCGCCATCACGAACCTGGCCAGGCGACCGATGACGGGGTCGTACTCGGCCCCAAGACGCGGCCGGCAGGCCAGGAGTGCCACCAGCGGCAGGGTGCTGGCTCGCACGCCGATGCGATCGGGCTCCTTGCCCTTGGGGTAGTAGAGCCCTCCCATGTCCGGTCCGAGACGGCGCTCCAGGGCGACCATCATCTCGATCGAGGCCCGGGCGACGGCGTCCACCTCCGGGCTGTCGCTGCCGACGTCGCAGAGGGTGTAGGTGGTGCCCGCCTGCCGAGGCAAGGCGAAGTTGCGGTTCGAGGTCTTGCCCCGCATCGGGTCGAGCAGGTAGCGGAAGCGGCCCCCCGGCCCGCTGGCGTCCAGGACGCGGGCCTCGGCAGCGACCCGGCCCGCGTGCAGGGTCTGGGCATCGACGGCCGGTCGTGGACCGTGGAGACGCCGCAGCTCGGTGACCTCGCCCCCGGCCTGGACGACGAAGCTCCGGGTCTCGACGCGGGTCAGGCCCGCCAGCCCGGAGGTGCCGGAGTCGTCGCCGAGCTGGTGACGGAGCCACGCAGGCTCGATGCCGTAGCGGATGTCCGGCACCGCCTGGGTCGGCGTGTACGTGTTGAAGCGGTCCCCCACCACGAGCTGCCAGGGCATCAGGCACCTGGCCCCCAGGCAGACTCCGTCCAGGCCGGGCCGCAGGGCGAGGGCCCCGAGGGCTGCCGACAGCTCGGGCAGCGGCTGGACGGCGGAGACCAGGTCGATCTTGAGGGTGGAACCGGGCCGGGCGTCGGCGGTGGCGTCCTCGAGGAGAGCCATCAGCCCGTCGGCCTCGGCGGACTGAACGCAGCGCGTGGTGATCGACTGGCCCACACCAGCCCGGACAGGGGCCAGTGTGATCAGCGCCGTGGGGGCCTGTGGGCCTGGCGGCCGCTCGCAGGTCACCGGAACCCCCCGCCGCAGCGACGGCGCCCGGGTGGTCGATGGAGCGGGACCGAGCCGGCCCAGGCGGGCCGCCAGGTCCGCGGACACAGGCACCGGTGAGGCGCCGGCCTCGGACCAGGAGAGACCCCACCCGGACAGCGCGAGCAGGACCCCCAGCGTGGCGCCGCCCCACTCCCGGGCCCGCCACTTGAGCCCCCCGGTCGACGCCAGGCCCCACACACTCAGCGGCACGCTCACCAGCGCCACCAGCCCCAGGCAGGCCACGATCAGGATCCCGACCCCCTTGCCGAGGCCGCCATAGACACGGCCGATGTAGATCGCGGCGCCGGTGATGCTCCAGCAGAGCCAGCCGAACCAGGCCAGCGCGGCCCAGGACTGGACCCGCCAGGCCCGGGCCCGGGCCCGCAGCCCCGCCAGGGCGAGCAGGGCGGTGAGGCCGTGGAGCGCCGCCACCAGACCCGTGACCACGGCCAGGACGGAGACATCGCTCCAGGGAAGGGACACGGCCGTCTTGGCGAGCACTGCGGCGACGACAGCGCTGAGGACCGCCAGGGACCAGCGAGGACAGGTGGACTCCATGGGCGGGGACCTATCCCGAGCGGCTCAGTACCAGCAGTCCTCCGGCAGGGGTGGCTCCTCGTCGAGACCGTCGCCGAAGCCGGCTGGTGGCGTGTCCGCGGAGAAGCCCCCGGACACCGACCCGTGCAGGACCTGGCCGCGGTAGCCGAGGTCGTTCAGGTGCCCGCGGACCCAGAGCTCGTCGTCGGCGTCCACCTCGACCGGGCCCCCGTCCCGGGTGAAGGGCTGCTCGTCCGGATGGCTGTGGTTGAGGATCCGGCGGAAGACCAGGGAACCGTCGGCGCCCACCACCTCCCACCAGTCGGCGTAGTGGGTGCAGTCCACGTCGTCGGACAACAGGGTGACGGCGAAGTCGTAGTCCCCGGGGGAGCCGCTCACCGAGACCGCCGTGGCGTCGACCTGGCTGCCGGCGGGCTCTCCAGAGTCGGTCGTCGAGGAAGGGGTCATCGAGGAGTCGTGCAGGGAGTCCTCCGCGCCCGTGCACCCGGCCCAGATCAGAAAGAAGCCCAGCATCCTGGAAGACTGCCACATCGCGGCGCTACCTTGCGTCCATGACCCCGATGCACCTGCTGATCTGGCTCACGCTGGCCTGCCCCGGCGACGACACCACCCCCACCACGGACTGCGAGACCGTGGCCCTCTCCGACTGTGCCGACCACCCGGACTGCACCCCCGCCGTCGCCTCCGCCCTGGGGTTCGACCCGGCCTCCGGCAAGACCTGCTGGGCCGAAGGGCGCGAGAACGTGGTCTGCGTGCCCCGGGGCACCTTCGGCACCTGCGGCGACGCGGAGACCCCCGGCGCTCCACCCGACGATCCAGACAGCTGCTACCTCTTTCCGAACACCTGTCTCCCCCCCGGCTGGACGGGCTGTGTGGATCCCCCGGAGACCCACTGCGCGACCTGCACGAGCGATGAGATACCGGGCACACGCAGCGCCGACGTCATGCTCTCCGGTGGGATCGGACTCGGCCGATCCGTCGCCGTTGCCGGCGACATGAACGGCGACGGGCACACGGATCTCATCGCCGGCCGCAAGCGAGGGGCCGTGGTGCTGTTCGGACCCTTCGAGGCGGGCTCCCGGGAGGTGAGCGACGACGACAGCACCTGGAACCACGCCGTGGAGGAGGAACGGGTGGGCTGGGCGGTGGTCGGACTCGGCGACTTCGACGGGGACGGCTCGGACGACGTCGGCGTCGGCGCCCCGCGCATGATCCTGGAGGACGAGTCGAACGGCCCCGGGGCCGTGTTCGTGCTCACCGGTCCGGTGGGCGCCGGCACCCACACCATCGAGGAGGCTCCCCGCCGCCTCGACGGGGAGACCTACGGCGACGAGGCCGGTGCCGCGCTCGCCGGAGGCGGCGACCTGGACGGCGACGGCACCGCCGACCTGCTCGTCGCCGCGCCCTACACCGACGACAACGGCAGCCAGTCCGGCAGCGTCTACGTGATCACCGGCCCCTTGTCTGGATCACGGGACGACCTGGGCATCGCCCGGACCCAGGTCCTCGGCGAGGAGACCGCCGGTCGGGTGCTCGCGGTCCACGACGTGGACGGTGACGGCAGCGACGACCTGCTCCTGGGAGAGTCGCCCGCCTCGGCGACGGTGCTCTACGGTCCTCTGGCCGCGGGCAGCCTGCTGTCTTCCGCTGGCGAGCGCCTGGCCCCGACCACCCACGGGAGCACCTCCCCGACCGCGGTGACGGCCGGCGATCTCGACGGCGACGGAGCCGCCGAGCTCGCCTGGTCCTCGGCCACCGACGACAGCCAGCTCTCCGACGCGGGCGCTGTCTGGATCGTCCGGGACCCCTGGCACGGCGGGGGAGGCGTCGTCGATCCAGACAGCCGCGTGCTCGGTCGCTGCGAGGGAGACCAGGCCGGCCTCACCCTCGCGATCGCCGACGTCACGGGCGACGGTCACCAAGACCTGCTCGTCGGCGCCTCCGGGCGGCTCAGCGCGGAGCTGGGGGTGGCGGTCTTCGAGGGTCCCGTCGCCGGAGGCGACCTGCTGCTCTCCGACGCGACGTGGTGGCTGGGGACCGAGCCCGCCGAGGCCCTCGACGTGGGCGATCTGGACGGCGACGGCGTCGACGACGTGGTCGCTGGAGACAGCGAGTCCGGGACCATCCGCCTGTGGTTCGGGGGCTGGTGATCGCGACGATCGCCACCTGCCCCTCCAGCGAGGCGGTCGAGGCGGTAACATCGACACCCCGGAGGTCGCACGAGGGCCTGCGGTCCAAGCCTCGGAGCGTCCATGGTCCTGTCCATCCCCCTCGCGCTGGCGCTCGGGTGCGTGCCCGACTGCATCGAGGGCTACGAGGAGAACAGCCTCGGCGTGTGTTCACCCAAGCCTCCCGGGGCCGACGCCGACACGGGCCTCACCGAGGAAGAGGAAGAAGGCGGGGGCGGCGGTGGGGAGAGCGGAGGCGGAGGAGGCGACGACGACTGCGGTGGCGAGGTCTCCGGCACCGTCGGCGGGCAGGGGGTCTCGATCGAGCAGCTCGCCTGGACCGACCAGGGGATCGGCACCTCCGTCGTCGGCTTCAAGAGCGGCGACGCCTGCGGGCTGGCCGCCGACCTCGAGCAATACGACGGACTGACCCTGATGATGAACTTCGAGACCCAGGGCGAGGGTCTGAGCGAGGGGCAGACCTACGACGTCTTCCAGCCCGCCGAGGGCAACCCGCCGACCGAGGCCGTGGTGATGGTCGTGGTCGTGGACGGGGAGGACTTCCACGAGGCCGCCACCGGGGCCGTCACCGTCGCGTCCGTCGAGAGCGGCGGCACCCTCGAGGTCGTGGACGTCGAGCTGGGCTTCGATGACGGCGACGCGCTCAGCGGTGGGTTCGGAGCCTGCTACTGCGACGGGATCCCCGCCGGAGGCGAGGGCGGCGAGGGCGGCTGACCGGAGGGCTCGTCCCCACCGGCCTCCAGGCCCACCTCGCGGGAGAGCCAGGCGCCTCCGGTCGAGATCCCACTGTAAGACCAGGGGAACTCCGGCGTTCTGCGAGCGTCCAACCGCACCCGAGAGCCGAACCATGCGCACCCTCCCCCTCGTCCTCGCCCTCTCCCTGAGCGCCTGCACCCTCAACGACTTCTACATCGACTCCCGGGCCGAGGCCGCCAAGGTGTTCGGCGAGGACCTCTCCGGCACGCTCCAGCTCATCGCCGTGGCGGGTGAGCTCAGCGGTGAGCGCGGGGCCGTGGCCTGGAGGTAGGGCCCCTGCCTTCATCGGCAGGCGGCCACGGGCGCAGCTATAGTCCCCACAGCAGGGTCCCAGGAGGAGAGATGCGCAGCCTCACGCTGGCGCTCGCCGCCAGCTTCGTGCTGGTGGCCTGCGGCGACGACACGGGTGTCGACGACAGCGGAACGACGGAGACCGACACCGACACCGACACCGACTCCGACACCGACACCGACACCGACACCAACATCGACCAGCTCTGCCACTCGAACCACACCGGCGACGATGTGCTCACCGGGCTGTCGATCTCCGGAGACACCCTCACCACCGGCCTGAGCTTCTCCGGCTGCGACGGCGAGTACGCCTGGGAGCTGTGCTGGGACGGCGCCTTCATGGAGTCCTCCCCGGTCCAGGCGCGCCTCGAAGTGGGTCACAGCGATCCACAGCAGGACTGTGACGCCGCCTTCACCCGAGACGTGGAGTGGGACCTGACCGCGCTCCAGGACGCCTGGCACGGCGCCTACGGGGCCGGAAGCGGTACGATCATCGTGCGCGTCGACGCGGACTCGGTGAACTACAGCTTCTGAGGAGGTCGTCCTGAGCGGAGCGGAGCGGCTGGAGAGGGTCGGGTGGCTGCTCTTCGCGTTGCTGCTGTACAGCTCCTACTACCCGGTGGGCCTGCTGTCCCAGACCCTGCCGTTCTACACGCCCGCGACGTTCGTGGACTCGGCGCTGCCCCTGTGGCCCACCTGGCTCTACCCCTACTCGATGGTGCTCTTCGTGGGCATGCTGCCCGTCTTCGTGGTGCGCCACCGCGGGCTCTTCAGGCGGGTCGCGCTGACCTACGTCACCCTGGAGGCCGTCTCCCTCGTCACCTTCCTGCTCCTGCCCGTGCAGATGACGAGGCGGGTCGTCCCCGAGCCCACCTCGTTCGCGAACTGGGGCATCGGCCTGACCCACTGGCTCGACACCCCAGCGAACTGCCTGCCGTCGCTGCACGTCGCCGGCACCACCCTCGCCGCACTGTGCTGCTTCAAGGCGGACCGCCTGACCGGGAGCGTGGCGGGGGTGCTGGCGGTGGTGATCTCGCTGAGCACGCTCCTGGTCAAGCAGCACTACCTCATCGACGTGCTCACGGGAGGCCTGCTCGCCTGGGCGTGCTGGCGGGCCTTCGTGGCACCGTTCGACGTGACGGACCTCTCGGCCGAGGAGCTGCGCCTCGACCGGGCGTGGACCCTGGTGCCCGTGATCGCCTGGATGGCGACCGTGGCCGGGCTATTCGCCCTCTACACCAGCGGCTGGATCCCCCCCACCGGCTGAGCGACGCGCCTTCCAGGCCAGGGCCTGGACGAGCTCATCGACCTGGTAGCGCTCGGCGGCCTGGGCCTCGTCCTCGCAGAGCTCCGAGAGCCGCCAGGCCCCCCAGGCCACGCCCAGGCAGAGAGCCAGGCGCAGCAGCGTGAGGCCACCCCCCGAGCTGCAGCTGTCGAAGGCCACCACCACGCCCAGTGCGGCGAGCCCGGCCCAGGCGAGCAGCCCGATGGAGAGCCCATCGAAGATCGCCGACCGCACCCAGTACTGGCGGGCCAGCCGGAAGGTGGGGTGGGTGTCGTCCTCGCCGCGGACCTCGTTCCAGAGGCGCACGTAGGCTCGGGCGAGGCGGTCCTCCTCGCTGTCGTCGCCCTCGCGGAAGGCGCTGGCGAAGGGCTCGACGCTCTCGAGGCCCTCGGCCCGGGCGAGGTTCCCGAGCAGCCGGGCGCGCCAGCGACGGTCGGACTCCCCGCCGCGACGGCGGCGGCGGCCCACGGCGCACGCGATCAGCCCGTTGACATAGGCCAGGACCAGCGCCGCCAGCAGGACCAGCAGGCCGTGCTCCGGCTCGAGCGCGGGCCACCAGCCCGCGACGCGTAGCACGGCGACCTCGGCACCGAGCACGACGGTGCCCGACACCAGGAAGGACACGTCGAAGACGCTGAAGAAGCTGAGGGCCCGGTCGAGGGCGTGGCTGACGCTGTCGTTCATCTGGAGCCTCGCCCGACGATCCTAATCCGGTGACCGGAAATGCCCCGGCCGATTCGCCGTAGGATGAGATCCCCACGTGCCGGGAGTCCGCAGATGGCCCGCAACCAGCTCGTCCGCATCACCCGTGAAGCCAAGATCGCCGGCGTCTGTGCTGGCCTCGGCGAGCACTTCGACGTCGACCCGATCTGGTTCCGCCTGGGCTTCGTCCTGTTTGCGCTGGCGGGGGGGTCTTCGCTGCTGGTCTACGTGGTGCTCTGGATCCTGATGCCGGCGCGGTAGGGACCGAGCGACCGGGACCTCCGGTCGGCCGCTGCGGGTGCCCCGACGGGAGCGGACCCGTGGCCGACCCGGATCCCGGGCTACCCTGGCCTCCATGGTCCTCCACCTGTGGCGACCCGGGCCTGGCGCGATGACGCGGCGACCGATCCCCCCAGTGGCGATCGCCGCGCTCCTGGTGGCCTGCGCAGGGGACGACACCTCGCCCCACGAGGAGCACACCGACACCGGCACCGCCTCGGTCAGCACCCGCGAGCCCGAGCCCGACCGGTACGACTACGTCTTCCGGTACTTCTCGTTCGGCTGGTTCGGGGGGGAACCCCAGCCCTTCGCCATCGACGGCCAGCGGGTCGAGCCGTTCGTCGAGCTCCGGTTCGTCGAGGCGGACTACTTCGAGTCCCAGGATCCCCAGCACGCCTGCACCTGGTTCGGCGACCTGGCGATCACCGGCGACCACGACCTCGCCTACGACGACACGGCGCTGTTCGAGGGCTGGGAGTTCACCACCCGGGTGATCGACACCGACTGCGAGGGGTTCGTGGAGTCGAGGTGGGAGGGAGGCTCCCCGACCATCGCCATCGAGAGCAGGACGTGGGGGCTGGGGCTGGCGGACATGAGCGCCGACCTCGCGTCCTCCCTGAGGTCCACCTCCGAGATCTCCACCGAGGAGTGGGCGCTCTCCTACGAGCCCTTCGTCGGCAGCGGCGTGTGGTCGTTCTTCCGGAACGGGCTCGCCGACCCCGAGAGCCACGAGACGGAGGTGGTCCGGACGTACCAGACCAACGCCCACGGCACCGTGCTGCTCGACTCCGAGGGCGAGCTGATCCCCGTCGAGCACGGAGACGCGATCGCCGGAGGCTACGTCCGCGGTGTCGCCTACTACGGCTTCTGGGCCGACGAGCTGCTGCGCTAGGAGGGTGTGGGGCATGGCCGCAGGGTCCCTCTCCGCGGCCACTTCTTCCGCGCGTCTGCTCACTTCGAAGCCGCGGACATCAGCGCGCCCGAAGAGGCCTGGACAGCGCGAGCGGACCGAAGTCGGGTGGTCGAGGCTCATCCAGGGGACTCCGGTCCGCGGAAGGCAGCGAGATGGACCGAAGTCGGGGGGTCGAGGCTCGACTCCGGGACTTCGGTCCGCCATCGGGCCTGTGGCC
>CAZCVP010000236.1:0-11825 GCA_964501915.1 uncultured Enterobacterales bacterium | reverse complement strand
AACGCTGCACGAACCCGGGTCCCGCGGCGTGCGCGCCCCCCGGCCAAGGCACGGAACGTCGCCCCGGCAGCGGCACCGCCCCCCTCCCACGCCCGGCTTCCCGCGTATGTGGGGGGGGGGGGGGGGGCCCCCCCCCCGTGGCGCCCGCGGCGGGGCCGGGGGGGGGGGGGGCGGCGGCGGGCCCCGCCCCCCAGGACCTGGGTGTCCAGGACGGCGCCCGGTCGGAGTCCGGCGTGGCGCTGGAGCAGCTCGATGTCCCGCTCGCCGCCGTGGACCAGCAGCTCACAGCCCGAGAGGGCGTCGCCGAGGGGCGTCAGGTCGTCCAGGGCCAGCGGATCCACCACGGTGGACGGGCCGCCTTCGGCCTGGAGCTGGATGAGGAAGAGCGCCGGGGCGTAGCGCCGCTCCCCGTGGAATTCCGTGTCCACGGCGACCGTGCCACCCAGGGAGGCGGCGTAGCGGGACAGATCCTCGTCGCGGGTGATCAACACGCCGGGAGGGTACAGCGTGCGCTCAGCTCCCCGCCGTGGCGTCGGAGACTTCGGTCTCGATGTCACCGTAGAGGTTGGTGACGGAGCCGCCCAGCGCCTGGAAGACCACCACCAGCGAGGCGCCGATGAGGAAGGCGATGAGGGCGTACTCGATGGATGTGGCTCCGCGCCGCTGTCGTCGCTCTACCAGCTCCAGTCCGCGTTCCATTGGCTGCCCTGAGGTGCTGCTACCCACCTTCTTCGGTCCAGGACCTGTCCGGCTGAAGCCGTCTCGATCTGGAGCACATGGTAGCGGCCCTCGTCGGACGTGGTCACGCGTCGCCACTGGCCGAGGGGCATCGGCTCCAACAGCTCGCAGAGCGCCTGGCTGGTCACGCGGGGCGCCAGCCGGGAGAGCCCCTGCTCGGCGCAGCGCTCGAGCACCGTCTCCAGGCAGGCGCAGTGCACCTCGGGGTCGCGGCTGAGCAGGATCGCGTGCTGGCTGCCCTCGACGTCGAGGCAGAACCGGGTGCCCAGGGCGTCGGAGAAGGCGTGCTCCGGCTGGGCGAGCACGCTGCAGGGGAACAGGTGGTCGAGGTCTTCGGCCCGGACCTGGGGACCCACCACGGCGGCCTGGACCGGCTCCCGCAGGCCGAGGATCGCGCGCCCCGGGCCGAGCCAGCCACCGCTCGGGAGGGGCTGGCAGCCGGCCGGTGCCGGCAGGGGCGAGAGCATGGCGAGCTGGTGGCCGAAGGCCAGGGGGTAGAGCGCCGCTCCGAGCTCCTGGGCGTTGGTGGGGGCCAGGTAGAGGGAGCGCACGCCGCTGCCCTCGTCGTGCACGGTGAACCACGCCGTGCCGCGACGGCGTGCCTCGATGATTCGTCGCCTCTGTACGGCGATCTGGCTGTGCGGAGTGCCCATCTTTGCCCGACCCGATCGGAGGCGCACCATACCCGGATTCTCCCGTCATCGATAGGGGGATCCGCGCCAAGTGCGGGAGGCCCGTGGTGGTGTTGACGTCCCTTTGGCTGGTGTGGCAGCTCTCGTGCTCCGGACCGGCGGCGATCCAACCGGATCCAGGGCCCGGATCGGACGATCGCGCGGCTGGGGAGCTGGGGCCGGCGGACCGGGTCGGAGCGGTCGATCTGGACGGCGATGGCTTCGACGAGGTGGTGCTCGTGGC
The DNA here is from genome assembly GCA_964501915.1 of uncultured Enterobacterales bacterium. Classification (GTDB taxonomy): domain Bacteria; phylum Myxococcota_A; class UBA796; order UBA796; family CAJQPC01; genus CAYFPX01. The sequence goes on along the minus strand of CAZCVP010000236.1, from coordinate 10,172 downwards.
CGACGGTGTGGCCACCTGGGAGGGGCGGGTCGCGGAGCTCGGCGGGGACGTGCAGGTCGTGCGCCGCGCGGACCCCGACGGGGACGGCCGACAGGTCCTCCTGCTGGGCACCGGCATGAGCCGGCGCGATCGCCAGGCACCGACCCGGGTCTGGGCGATCGGTCCGGACGGGGCGGAGCTGTTGCTGGAGCGTCGCTCGGTCCGCAACCAGGTCGCTGATCTGCGCGTCGTCGGAGGCCGGGTCTGGGCGGCGCTCTTCGGCGTCGACAAGGCGGTGGAGGCCGGGTGGATCGTCGACGGGGCGCTGGAGGTCATCGACACCCGGGACCTGGCGGCCGCCTGGCTGCCGCTTCCCGATGGACGTCGGATCATCGGTCGGGTCTATGGGGACCAGCCCAAGGCGCCCGGGGACCTGCGGATCGTGGGTCCGGACCGGGAGCGGATCCTGCCGACCCTGCGGGGAGTGCGCAGCCTGACGGCGGCGGACCTCGACGGCGACGGCCACGACGAGCTGCTGGTGGGGGACGGCTGGCACCACAGCTATGGTCGCCAGGCCCTGGCGCGGGTGCGCCTGTTGGAGGGTCCGGACTGGAAAGCGGGGCGCACGATCGCGATGTTCGACGGCGACTACACCGTCTGGTCGACCGAGGTCATCGGCGGGCGCATCCTCGCCACCTCGACCTCGGCGGTGCACCTGCTGGAGCGGGATCCGCTCGGCTGGTCCGATCGCGAGGTCGCCCCGATGGCCGAGGTCGGCAACGCGGTGGCCTACCGGGACGTCACGGGGTGGTGGGCGCTGGTCTCGGGTCGCCCGGCCCGCCTCGTCCCGCTGCCGGACGCGGCGGCGGGGAGATAGGACGCTCCTCGTGCGCCCTCCCGCTCACCCGCTGCTCGCTCGTCCCGCTCCGGTGCGGATCTGGGCCTACCTCCTGGAGCGCTTTCCGCCGGTCCCCTACTCGTTCCTCGTCGTGCTCTTCTTCGGCTCGGCTGGGGCCGTCGCGCGCGCCCTCGGGGGTGGGGGGGGGCGGGCGGGCCCGGGGGCGGGGGGGGGGGGGGGTGGCGGGGGGGGGGGGCGGGCGGGCGCGCCGGGGGGGGGGGGGGGGGCCGGCCTGGCCCGGTGCGCTGGTCGTGCTGCTGGTCTTCTTCCACCTGCGGGTCTTCGACGAGCACAAGGACGCCGAGGCCGACGCCGGGGCCTACCCCGATCGCCTGCTCACCCAGGGCGTCGTCACCCTGTCGCTGCTGGGCTCGCTCGCGGCGGGCGCGATCTTCGTCGAGGCCGCGGTCTCGGTGTGGCTGGGCAAGGCCGCGGCGATCGCCTGGTTCGCCACCTTCGCCTTCACCCTGGCGATGCGTGCCGAGTTCGGCCTCGGGGACTGGCTGCGCGCTCGCATGGTGCTCTACGCCCTGACCCACAACCCGGTCACGGGCCTGCTCGCGGTCTATGCCTGGGCCTGCACCGGGGCGGCCTGGGACACCCGGTTCGTGGCCTACATCGGCTTCGCGAGCTTCGGCAGCCTCGCCTTCGAGGTCGGCCGCAAGGTCCGGCTGCCCGCCGAGGAGGTCCCGGGGGTGGAGAGCTACACCACGGCCCTGGGCCGGCGGGGTGCCCTGGGGCTGCTGGCCGGCAGCTATGTGCTCGCGGCGCTGTGCGTCGGCTGGCTGGTCGGGCCCTCCCTGGTGGGGCTGGCGGTGGCCGGTGTCCCGTTGATCGTGGCGCTCGCCACCCTGCTGCCGCTCGATCGTGCGCCGGCGAAGCGGGTGGAGCTGGGGGCGTCGCTCTACCTGCTGGGCAGCTTCGGCGCTCTCTGGGGGGTGATGTGGCAACCCTGAGTCGGTGGGATCGTCTCCGGGGCAGACCTGCGGACCTCCGCGGGCGCATCGGCGGCAAGGCCGTGGGCCTGCTCGAGCTGGTTCGCCTGGGCCTCGATGTCCCGCCTTTCTTCGTGGTCGAGACCGATGCCTACAGCGCCGACGGTCCGCCGACCGAGGGCCTGCGCGAGCAGGTGGCCGAAGCCTTGGCGGCCCTGGGCGGGTCCCGGGTCGCGGTGCGTAGCAGCGCGGTCGGAGAAGACGCCGCCGGGGCGAGCTTCGCCGGGCAGCTCGAGTCGGTGCTCGGCGTGACCGGGCTGGACGGCGTGATGCAGGCCCTGGTCCACTGCTGGCGCTCCTCGGCGGGCGAGCGGGTCCAGGCCTACCGGGAGCTGCACGGGCTCGAGGCCACGCCGGTCGCGGTCGTGGTCCAGCTCATGGTCGAGCCGGAGGCCGCAGGCGTGCTCTTCACCCGCGATCCCGACGAGCCCGAGGTCGCGCTGCTGTCCGCGAGCTGGGGCCTGGGGGAGGGCGTGGTCCAGGGCACGGTGAACTGCGACACCTGGCGCGTCGGACCCCAGGACACCGAGCGGCTGCTGGAGGACAAGCCCGAGTGCGTGGCCCTCGGACCCTCGGGACCCGAGCTCCGGCCGGTGCCCCGGATGCGCCAGAAGGTCCCCTGCCTCTCCGATCGGCAGGTGACCCAGCTCGTCGAGGCCGGGCGGCGGCTCGAGGAGGACCTCGGCTGCCCGCAGGACATCGAGTTCGCCGTGGTGGACGACGGGCTCGTCTACCTCCAGTCCCGGCCGATCACCGTGCCCATCCCCCAGGGGCGTCGGCTGCTCTGGGACAACTCGAACATCGTCGAGTCCTTCAGCGGGCCCACCACCCCGATGACCTACTCCTTCGCCAGCCGGGCCTACACCATCATCTACCAGCTCTTCTGCGCGGTGATGGGCGTGGACGCCGCCACCATCCGCCAGCACGAAGGCACCTTCTACCGGATGATCGGGCTGATGCGGGGGCGGGTCTACTACAACCTCAACGCCTGGTACATGGTCCTCACGCTGCTCCCCGGCTTCCGATTCAACCGGAAGTTCATGGAGCAGATGATGGGTGTCGCCGAGGTGGCCTCCGACGAGGACGCGCTCCAGGACTCCCGGCTCAAGCGCGCCTTCGTGCATGGACCGCGGGCCCTGGTGATGGTGCTCAAGCTGCTGTGGCGGCTCGTGCGACTGGACAAGGACATCGCCCGGTTCCGTCGCACCTTCGACACCGCCTACCGGGAGCACCGCTCCAAGGACCTCGAGAGCCTGGGGCCGTTCGAGTTGCTCGGCGTCTACCACGACCTGGAGCGGCGCCTGCTCTGGGCCTGGACGCCGCCGATCGTCAACGACTTCTTCGTGATGATCGCCTATGGCGTGCTGCGCTCCTGGTGCCAGAAGCTGACCGCGGACCCGGAGACCAACCTCCACAACGAGCTGCTGGCCGGGGAGGGGGGCCTGGAGTCGACCGAGCCCACCCTCGAAGCGCTGCGCATCGCCGACCTGGTGCTCAAGGAGCCGGGGCTGCTGGCCCTGTTCCGGAGCGACCGTCCGGACGCCGAGGTCCTGGAGGCGGCGCGGGCCTGGAAGTGGTTCGCCAACCGCATCGACGCCTACCTCGACCGCTTCGGGGACCGCTGCGTCGACGAGCTCAAGCTCGAGGTGCCGAGCCTGCGCCAGCGCCCGGACTTCCTGGTGGCGGCGCTGCGCAACTACACCCGCGATGGGGCGGCCCCCATCGACGTCGAGTCCTTCGGGGTCGAGGAGCGGCGCATGCGCACGGCCGCCGAGGTGCGGGTCTGGGGCCTGGTCGACGGCTGGCGCGAGCGGCTCTTCCAGAGGGTGCTGAGGCAGACCCGACTGCGCGTCAAGGAGCGGGAGAACCTCCGCTTCGCCAGGACCCGCATCTTCGGGCTCGTGCGGGACCTCGTGCGGGCCATCGGCCGGCAGATGGTGGAGGCCGGGGCGCTCGATGTGCGCGAGGACGTCTTCTACCTGACCATGGAGGAGTGCCTGGCCTGGATCCGGGGGACCGCCGTGACCACCGACCTGCGCGGCCTGGTGGCGCTGCGCCGGGCGGAGTTCGCCGGCTTCGCCGACCAGCCCGCTCCCACGGAGCGCTTCTACACCTGGGGCGCCGTCCATGCCCACAACCGCTTCCGCGGGCGTCCGGTGGCCGCCGGGCCGGTCGACGGCGTGCTCACCGGCATCGCCTGCTGCCCCGGCGTGGTGGAGGGACCGGTGCGGGTGCTGGAGGACCCGGTCGCCGGGGGCCGGCTCAGCGGCGAGATCCTCGTGGCCGAGCGCACGGACCCCGGCTGGGTGCCGCTCTTCCCCAGCGTCTCCGGCATCCTGGTGGAGCGCGGCAGCGTGCTGTCGCACTCGGCCGTGGTGGCGCGGGAGCTGGGCATTCCCACGGTCGTCGGCCTGCGCGGGCTCACGGCGATGGTCGCCGAAGGGGACTGGGTGCGCATGGACGGTGGGGCGGGCACGGTCGAGCGACTGGAGGCGACGCTCCTGGAGGAGCCCGACGACGCGGCGGAGTCCGCCGCGGCCGACGAAGAGTGAGCGACCTCGGCGCCCTGGCCCGGCGCATCTCCTACGCCCAGTGCTGGGAGGACCCGGGGGTGCTCGTGCCGGCCCTGGAGCCGGGCCCCGAGGACCACCTGCTCTCGATCGCCTCCGCCGGCGACAACAGCCTGGCCCTGGCCCTGGCGGGGGCCGGCCGGGTCACGGCGCTGGATCTCTCCGCCCCCCAGCTCCACCTGCTGGCCCTGAAGCTCGCCGGGGGTCACCTCGCCTACGAGGAGTTCCTCCAGCTCCTCGGCCTGCTCCAGGGAGGCCGCCGGGTCTTCCTCTACCACCGGGTCCGGGAGCACCTGCCCGAGGCGGCCCGGACCTGGTGGGACGCCCACGAGGAGCTGATCCGCGCCGGCGTGCTGGGGTGCGGCAAGTTCGAGCGCTACCTCGGCACCTTCCGCCAGCGGATGCTGCCCCTGGTCCACAGCCGCGGCTGCATCGAGCGGCTCGCCGGGCTGGACGACCTGGAGGCGCAGCGCGGCTTCTATGCCCGGACCTGGGACAACCGGCGCTGGCGGGCGCTGTTCCGGGTCTTCTTCTCGCGCCGGGTCATGGAGCGCCTCGGCCGGGACCCGGCCCAGTTCGCCCAGGTGGAGGGCTCGGTGGCCGACCGGCTCCTGGAGCGGGCCCGGTGGGTCCTGACGGAGCTGCCGATCGCCGGCAACCCCTTCCTCCAGTGGATCCTGACCGGGGGCTACCCCGACCTGGAGCGGACCCACCGCTACCTCTCCCGCGAGGGCCACGGGCGGCTGCTCGAGGTCGCCGACCGCATCGACCTGGTGCACGCCAGCCTGGGGGATCACCTCGCCGAGGTGGCGCCGGGCACCTACACCGGCTTCAACTACTCGAACCTCTTCGAGTACCTGCCGGCGGAGGTCTACGAGGAGCTGCTGCGGGCCTCGGTCCGGGCCTCGGGCCCCGGGGCTCGCCTGGCCTACTGGAACCTCTTCGTGCCCCGCTCCCGCCCGGATGCCCTGGCCGAGGCCCTCGCACCACGGCGGTCGCGGGCGGCTGCGCTCTACGAGACCGATCGGGCCTTCTTCTACTCGGCCTTCCACCTGGAGGTGGTCCAGTGATCAACCGGACCGTGCTCGGAGAGCGCATCGTCGGGCGTCTCTACGACCACCGGCACCTGGCCCTCGTGATCTGCCTGGTGCTCACCGCCCTGGCGGGCTGGGGCGCGTCCCGCGTCGGCGTGGACAACGCCGTCGAGATCTGGTTCGTCGAGGACGACCCCGCCCTGGTCGCCTACCAGGGCTTCCAGGACGCCTTCGGCAACGACGAGGTGGTCGTGCTGGCCCTGGAGGACCCCGGCGGTCTGCTGGACGAGGAGGGGCTGGGGCTGCTCGGCGCGGTCGGCCAGGCCGCGGCGGGGGTCGAGGGCATCGCCGAGGTCGTCTCGCTGGCCACGGTCCAGGACCTGCGCACCGAGGACGACTGGCTGGAGGTGGGAGACCTGGTCCCGGAGGGCCCGCTGCCCGAGGGCTTCGCGGACCGCGTGCTCGCCGATCCGCTGCTGGCGGGCAAGCTGGTCAGCCGGGACGGCCGCGTCGCCCTGGTCCTGGCCCGCATGGAGGCCATGACCGACATCGACGCCCGTCGCGACGCCATCCTGGCCGAGCTCTTCGACGCCGTCGACGCGGTCACGACCGACTACCGCGCCGCCGGCATCGGCGTGATCTACGCCGCCCTGAACCAGCTCAGCACCGTGGACTCGGCGGTCTTCATCGTGGCCTCCTACCTGCTGATCTGCGTCCTGCTCTGGGCCTTCTTCCGCCGCCTGGGACCCCTGGTCACCACCCTGGCCATCGTGGGGGTGGCCGCCACCTGGGTCATGGGGGCCTACGGCTTCGCCGGCCGCGACATCAACATGGTCACCATGGTCCTGCCGACCCTGGTGCTGCTGATCGGCATCTCAGACTGCGTCCACATCCTGGTCCACGTGGCCCGACAGCCCCACCTGGAGGGGGAGGACCGCCGGCAGCGCGTGGTGCGCGGGGTCGGCTTCATGCTCTGGCCCTGCCTCTTCAACACGCTGACCACCGCCACGGGCTTCGCCGCCCTCGCCACCGCCCCGATGCGGGTGGTCCGGGACCTGGGGCTGTTCTGTGCCCTGGGGCTGATCGGGGCCTTCGTGGTCTCCATCGTCGGCTGCACCTGGGCGCTGGCCTACGAGCGGGCCGAGCCGCGGGTCTGCCTCGAAGGGCTGCTCCAGCGCTTCGTCGATCGCCTGGCGGTCCTCGGGCTGGCGCGTCGCGAGCACGTGCTGGCGCTGGCCGCGGTCGCCACCCTCGTCGCCGCGCTCGGCGTGTCCCGCATCCAGGCCGACACCTACAGCATCGACTTCCTGCTGGCCGATCACCCGGTGCGGGTGGACTCCGAGCGCATCGAGAGCACCTTCGGCCCCTACACACCGCTGGAGTTCGTCGTCGACGCCCCCGGTGCGGCCCTGAGCCCGGAGGTGCTGCAGGCGGTGGAGGGCTGGCAGGCGGCGGCCCTGGCCGATCCGCGCGTGGGGTGGAGCCGCTCCGTCGTCGACGTCGTCGCCAGGCTGGAGCAGGTCCTCGGATCGGGGCGGCACGAGGTGCCGAGCGATGCCTCGCGCATCGACCAGTCGCTGCTCCTGTACGGCACGGGCTCCGACTCCGACCTCGAGGACCTGGTGAATGGCGAGGACCAGCTCCGCGTGACCTTTGGCATCACCATGCAGTCGGCTCGGGGCATCGCGTCCACCATCGCGTCGCTCGAGGACGCGGCTCGGCTGCCGGCGTCGGTCACCCTCACCCCGGCGGGCTACCTGCCGCTCTATGTGCGCATGATGGACTTCATCGTGCGCTCGCAGGTCACCTCCTTCGGCCTGGCCTTCGTGGTCGTCTTCGCGCTGATCGCGCTGCTCTTCCGCTCGGTCCGGCTGGCGGCGCTGGCCATTCCGGCCAACCTGTTGCCGGTGCTGGTGACCCTGGGGGCGATGGGGCTGTTGGGCGTCCGGCTCGACGTGGCCACGGTGACCATCGCCGCCGTCGTGCTGGGGCTGGTGGTGGACGACACGGTCCAGTTCCTCTACCGCCTGCGCCACGAGCTCGGGGTGCACGGCGAGGACGTCGACGCAGGCGTGCGGGCCGCCGTGGGCACCGTCGGCCGCTCGCTGGCCATCACCACGGTGGTGCTCGTGCTGGGCTTCAGCGTGCTGGGGCTGGCGCAGATCAAGAGCGTGATCTGGTTCGGGCTGCTGATCGCGCTGGCCATGGGCTCGGCGCTGATCGCCGACCTGCTGGTGCTGCCGGCCCTGGTGTCGCTGCTGCGGCCTCGGCTCACACGGTCCTGAGGGGCACCTCGACCGTCACCGTCGTGCCGCGGCCGGTCCCGCTGGCCAGGGAGATGGAGCCGCCGGCCGACTCCACGATCTCCTTGCAGATCGCCAGGCCCAGGCCGGTGCCTGTGGCCCTGGTGGTGTAGCCGGGGCTCAGGGCCTGTCCGAGCTGGTCGCGCGTCATGCCGCCGCCGTCGTCGACCACGGAGATCTGGGCTCGGTCCGGGAGCCGGACCGCGTCGATCCGGATCCGACGGGCGCCTGCGTGCACGGCGTTCAGGGTCGTGTTGAGCAGGATCTGGGCGAGCTGGTGGGTGGGCAGGGCGACCCGCCCGATGCCCTCTTCGACCGATGAGGTGAGCGTGACCTGGCTGCGGGTCGTGGTCATCGTGACGGCGGTGTGGATGGCCCTGGCCACGTCGCCGGCGCTCTCGTCGGTCCCCAGCAGGGTGCGTCCGGAGCCGACCAGGTGGCCCAGGTGGGTGGTGAGCTGCTCCAGGTCGGTCAGGGTCTCGCAGACCTCCGAGGAGGCCTGGCCGCCCACGAGCACCCCCAGCGCACCGACGTTCAGCTCCAGGGCCGCCAGGGCGTTGCGGACCTCGTGGAGCACCACCTGCGCCATCTCGCCCTGCACGGCCCGACCGGGCTGGAGGTGGTGGCAGAGGGTGCGAGCCAGGGTGTCGAGCAGGCGGTTCTGGTCGTGGCGTGACGCCACCCGCTGGCGGTGGCTCTCGAGCAGGCGCGTCACCTGGATCGGATCCGCGGCGTCCTGGAGCCAGTCCACCACGCCGTCGTGGAAGGCGCGCTCGATGGCGTCGGCCGCGGCGGGTCCCATCAGCGCCACGTCGATCCGGTCGTGGTCCCGGAGCTCCAGGGCGCCGAGGCCGGCGTCGGCCACGACCAGGGCGGGGCCCTCGGCGGGGAGCAGATCCCGCGCGGAGGGGATGTCCAGGGCTCGGGAGCAGGGGACCGCGAGCCCACGGGCCGTGTGCTCCAGGACGCGTCCTGCCGGACCGCTGCTGAGGATCATCACGGGGTAGCCCGGATCGTTCACGCATTCACCGTGGCCTGTCGTGGCCGGGGTCCATCGTAGCAGGCGGGAGGGAAACCCCGGGGATCGGGGCGCTCCCCTACCAGTAGTCCGCCGTCGCCACTACGCCGTCGGCGTCGAGTCGCGCCAGGCAGCTCAGGCGCCAGGCGGTCTCCACGCCGTTGTCGTCCTTGACCTTCGTCTCCGAGGCGGTCTCCTCGGTGAGGCCCTGTGCCCCTTCGAGGATCCGCAGTCCGCAGCGGGCGCAGACCCCCTCCTGTCCACAGGACGAGCCCACGAGCAGCCCGGCCGAGACCGCTGCGTCGAAGAGCGTCGTGCCCCGTTGGACCTCCAGCGCTCGGCCCGAGGGCTCGAAGCGCACCGCGACGAGGTGATCGCCCATGTCACCTCGGGTAACCTCGGCGCGTGAGCCAACGTGTGCGCATCCTGGTCGTCGACGACGAGCCGACGCTCCTCCGGGCGTCTCGCCGGGCCCTGGCTCGCGTGTACGACGTGGTGACCGCCGACGGAGGCGCGAAGGCCGTCGAGCTCCTGGCCGCGGATCCCGGCATCGGTGCCGTGGTCTGCGACCTCCAGATGCCCGAGGTCAGCGGGATCGAGGTCCACGCCGCCATCGAGCGCCTGCGTCCCGACCTCGTGCCCCGGGTCCTGTTCGCCACCGGGGGCGGGACCAGCGGCGAGGCCAAGGCCTTCCTCGCCCGGCCCGACATCCGCCTGCTGCCCAAGCCCTACTCGGGCCGGGGGTTGCGGCAGGCCGTCCAGGAGCTCCTGGGTCAGCGCTTCTCGTAGGTGCCCACCAGCTCGGTCTTGGCGAGCACGTGTCCGACCATCGCCTGCTCGACCTGTGTCTTGGTGGGTGACCCCAGGCCGGCCAGGGTGGTGTCGAGGGCGTAGAGCTTGTGGAAGTAGCGGTGTCGGCCGATGGGCGGGCAGGGCCCGCCGTAGCCCGTGCGCTTCCAGTCGTTGAGGCCCTGCCGGGTGCCGGCCGGCAGGGCGGCGGGGTCGACCCCCTGGGGCAGGCCGGTGCTGTCCGCCGGCAGGTCGTAGAGCACCCAGTGCACCCAGGTCATCTTCGGCGCCGCCGGATCGGGGGCGTCGGGGTCGTCGACGATGAGCACCAGGCTCCGGGTGCCCTCCGGGGCGCCGGACCAGGCGAGGGCCGGCGAGGTGTCGGCGCCCTGGCAGGTGAACTCCGCGGGGATCTCCCCCTGGGGCTGGAAGCTCGGCGAGGTGAGGGTGAGGGACACGGGGCCTCCTCGGGCGACGCTCGCTGTGGCGAGCAGGGTGGTGAGCAGCAGGAGGGTGCGGGGCATGGGGGGGGGACGTATCGCGGGGGGGGGGGTCAGCCATTGAACCGGTTGTTGACCACATCCCC
>CAZCVP010000235.1:0-11893 GCA_964501915.1 uncultured Enterobacterales bacterium | reverse complement strand
GGCCCCGGCCGGGGGGGGCCGCCCCCCCCCGCGGGCCCAGCGGGGGGGGGCCCCCCCCCGGCGGGGGCCCGAAGCCGGCCCGCACGGTGCCGCGCTCGCTGGCGTGGAAGGCCTGGACCACCGTGACCTGGGCCTCGTCGTCCAGGGCCACGTCGAGCAGCGCCTGGGTGGCGACGTCGTTGTGGGAGCCGGTGCCCAGCACCAGCACGGTGTGGTCCTGGAGCAGGACCTTGAGACCCTCCGCGAGCCGACGTCGGCTCGGAGGCGAGATGAGGGTCTCCGGATCGCGCCAGTAGCCGTGCAGGTGCACGACCTCGATCTCGCCGTGGGCGTGGCCCGGTCGCGGCAGGTAGCCCTGCTCGTCGAGCAGGCGTCGCTCGACCCGCCCACCGGCCCGCTTGATGGCGATGGACAGCAGCGGGTCGAAGTTGACGGTGATGACCGGTCCCCGCAGCCCACCGAGGCCGGCGGCCAGCATCTCGCCGAGGGCCGCCGTGCCCGGCGGCAGGTGCCAGCCCTCGAGGTCGAGCTCCAGCTCTCCGTCGTCCGGGAGGTCGCGGGCCACGGGCAGCCGGCCCATGCGGACGGCCCGGCGGATGACGCCGGCGACGTCGTCGGGCCCTCCCCAGGTCCGCAGCACGTCCATGGCAGCGCCGTACTCGGCGCCCCACTCCGCCAGCGACAGGGCCCGCTCCACCTCCGCCAGTGCCCGCGGATAGGGGGCGAGGGCCTCGCGGACCAGCTCCACCATCGCCCGCGCGGTCGGCACGCCGGGACCCCCGACCTGGCTCGGAGCCGACATCGGCGCGCCGAGCCAGAGGGCGACCTCCCGGTCCTGCTCCAGGGCCGCCACCAGGTTGGTGAGCAGCTCCTGCTGGGTGTGGAGTCGCAGTCCCATGTGCGCCGGGCCTCTCCGGGTCCCGGATCGGCTAACTCATCCTGCCGTGGACCTGACCCCCGCCGACATCGAGAGCCGGATCCTGTGGGAGCAGGAGGGCCTGCTGGTCTTCGACAAGCCCCACGACATCCCGAGCACCGGGCGGCAGCTCGACGACCCCGACTGCATCCAGTGGCACCTGATGCAGCGCCAGGGAGGCATGGTCTGGGCCGTGCACCAGCTCGACGCCGACACCAGCGGCCTCAACCTCTTCGTCACCCGTCGAGAGCTGGTGGCTGTCCACCACGAGCGGCTCCGCAGTCCCAACGGCACCAAGACGTACCTGGCCATCGTGCACGGCGTGCCGGAGTGGACCCAACAGGACGTGGATCAGCCGATCGGCCACGTCGATGCGCGCAGCCTGGGGGTCTCACCGGAGGGCAAGGCGGCTCGGAGCCGGTTTCGGGTGCACTCCCGGAGCACGTCCCACGCCCTCGTAGAGGCGAAGCTCTTGACCGGGCGGACCCACCAGCTCCGCATCCACCTGTCCTGGCTCGGCCACCCCCTCGTCGGAGAGGAGTGGTACCGGGAGAGCCCGTGTGGGGCGCACCCCCGCCAGGCCCTGCACGCCTGGCGGCTGGTCTTCGCCGACGGGCGCCGTCCCGAGGTCCTGGTGGCCCCGGTGGCCCCGGACCTCGTCGCCCTCGCGGGCCGGCTCGGACTCGACGTGCCGGACTGATCGTCTTCAGTCGGTCCCGCGCAGCGCCACCGTCTGCCCCGCCACGGCCGAGCCCGCCTCGAGGCACAGCACGCGGACCTGTCCGGTCGCGGCGAGGCGGCCGTCGTCGCCGCGGATCTCGGCTCGCCAGACGTGGGTCCGACGGCCCTTGGTCACCGGCTCCGCCCGGGCGGTCAGGCGGCCCCCCCGGACCGCTCGCAGGAAGGAGGTGTGGTTGTCCAGGCCGACCGTGGAGCGTCCGTCGACCAGGGCGTTCACGCCGGCGCCGACGGAGCAGACGGTCTCGACCATCGCCGCGTAGACGCCGCCGTGCACGAGCCCGTAGGGCTGCTTGTGCTGCTCGGTGAGGGTGACCTGGGCGACCACGAGGTCCTCGGTGACCTCCAGGAAGACCAGGCCGAGGATGTCCTCGAAGCCGCCCCGGTGGGCGTTGACGAGGTCGGTGACGTTGGCCGGGAGCGGCATGGCTCAGCGCTCGGCGCCGTAGAGCGCGCCCTGGCGGCCCCAGAGGTGGTCCAACAGATCGGCCACGTGGTCGCGCTCGCCGACGGCGTCGGCGATGATGCCGGGCGCGTCCTGCAGGTGGCCCTGCCTGTGGATGCGCTCCCGGAGCCAGGCCAGCGTGGGTGCGAAGTCACCGTTCTCGACCTCGGCCCAGAGCTGCGGGCGCTCCTCCACCAGCGCGGCGCCCAGCGAGGCGGCGTAGAGGTTGCCGATGGTGTAGCTGGGGAAGTAGCCGAGGGCGCCGGCCGCCCAGTGCACGTCCTGGAGCACACCTTCGGCCGGGCCCGAAGGCCGCACGCCGACGACCTCTTCGTAGAGGTCGGCCCAGGCACCCGGCAGATCGGGCACCCTCAGGTCTCCGGTGATCAGCGCCTTCTCCAGGCGGTAGCGCACGATGATGTGCAGGTTGTAGGTGGCCTCGTCGGCCGCGATGCGGATCAGCGAGCGCCTCACCCGGTTCTGGGCGCCGTACAGTGCCTCCGGGGAGACCCGGTGCCCGAGGTGCTCCTCGACCAGGGGCGCCAGGTAGCGACAGAAGGGCAGGCTGCGGCCGATGAAGTTCTCCCAGAGGCGGCTCTGGGACTCGTGGATGCCCATGCCGGCGGCCTGGCCGACCGTGGTGCCGCGCCAGTCTCGCGGGATGCCCTGCTCGTAGAGCGCGTGACCGGTCTCGTGGATGGTGCCGCCCAGCCCCTTGACGAGGTCGTCTTCGTAGAAGTGGGTGGTGATCCGGGTGTCGCCGGGCCCGAAGGTGATGGTGAAGGGGTGCTCGGCTTCGTCCAGGCGGCCGGCGGCGAGGTCGTAGCCCAGGTCGACGATGATGCGGTCGTGCAGTGCTCGCTGGGCTGCTGCGTCGAAGGTGCCCTGGATGGCGTCGGGGGCGGGTCGCCCGTCGAGGGCGTCGAGCAGCTCTCCGACACCCCGGGCGAGGCGATCGAACATCGGATCGAGCCAGGCCACCGTGGTGCCCGGGTCGAAGGGCACCAGCAACACGTCGTAGAGGTGGGCCTCGTCGGTCTTCAGCAGTGCCGCGGACTCCCGCTCCAGGCGCAGGATCTCCGCGAGCGGGCCGGCGAACGGCGCGAAGTCGTCGGCCTGCTTGGCCTGCATCCAGGCCGAGAAGCCGGCCTGTTGGGCGCGGGCGATGGCCCGGACCAGCTCCTCCGGGATCTTCACGGCCCGATCGTAGGCGCGGCGCAGGTTGCGCACGGCGGCCACCCGGAAGGGCTCCAGGTCGGCCTCGGCCTCGAGGGTGGAGAGCCACTCCCCCACCTCGGGCTCGACCAGGCGGCGGTGGGCGAGGGCGCTGACCAGCTCCACCTGGGCGGCCCGGGCAGCGGCGCCCTGCGGCGGCATCTTGACCTGCTTGTCCCACTCGAGGACCGCCCGCAGGCCGTTGAAGTTGTCCAGCTCGTTCATGCGCTCCGTGAGCGCGGTCCAGGCATCCATCGGGGGTTCGTATCCGGCTAGCGACAGGCCTGTGTGACGCGGCTCCCCGACCCCGAGCAGATCTCATCACCGGACGAGGAGACCGACGCCTCGCAGTGATCGACCCAGGTCTCGCGCACGCCGCAGTCCGGCACCGAGCCGTCCCAGCCCTCCTCCTCCAGCTCGCAGGCGTGGTCTCCCTCCTCGCTGGCCTCACACTCCCCCAGCTCGGTGTGCTCCTGGGCCTCCACTCCGTCGCAGTCGTAGTCGAAGGAGCCGTCGCCGCGGTCGCCGGTCTGGTAGGCGGTCTGGCCCGGGTAGGCCTTCTTGTTGCCGTCGTAGCAGTCGTCGCCGTTGGGCACGTGGTTCGCGGGCTGCTCGCAGGCCAGCACGCCGGTGGAGGGGTCGCCGTAGCCGTCGAGATCGGTGTCGGCCCACCAGGAGTCGCCGTCGATCGGGTCCTCGTCGACGTCGCCGTCGCAGTCCTCGTCGACCTCGTCGCAGGTCTCCGAGGCGCCCGGGTTCACGCCCACGTCGTCGTCGTCGCAGTCGGTGGCGTTGCCGACCCACTCCGTGCCCGGTGCCTCGCAGGCCTCGGTCTCCGAGGCCTCGTCGCCGAAGCCGTCGCCGTCGGCGTCCAGTCCCCAGGTGCTGGCGTCGATGGCGTCTTCGTCGATGTCGCTGTCGCAGTCCTGGTCCACGCCGTCGCAGATCTCGTCGGCGTTGGGATGCACGGTGCTGTTGGCGTCGTTGCAGTCGCCGCTGGTGGACACGTAGTCCGACGGGGGCAGGCAGCCTTCGGCGATGACGTCACTCTTGCCGTACCCGTCGCCGTCGGCGTCCCGGTAGAAGGTCGCCGGTTCGGTCAGATCGTCGTCCTCGTCGTCCACCAGCCCGTCGCAGTCGTCGTCGTGGCCGTTGCAGACCTCGTCGGCGTCGGGGTTCACCTGGGGATCGAAGTCGTCGCAGTCCCCCTCGAACTTGCTGTAGCCCTCGGGCTGCTCGCAGGAGTACACCGGATCCGATGGCGACATGCCGAAGCCATCCTGATCGACGTCAGGGAACCAGGGGGCGGGGTCGGCGTCGTCCTCGTCGATCTCCTTGTCGCAGTCATCGTCCTCGTGGTTGCAGTACTCCACGGCGCCGGGGTGGATGGTCGGGTCGGCGTCGTTGCAGTCGCCGGACTCCGTGGCCAGGTCCGTGATCGCGGTGTCGCAGGGCGCCACCATCATCGGCCCGGAGCCGTAGCCGTCCCCGTCGTCGTCGTCGTAGTAGGCGCAGTCTCCGGAGTCGAGCTCGGCCTCGAGCCAGGGTGTGCACGACAGCAGCGGGAGCAGGAGGAACACGTGAGCATCCTACGGCGGTCGGGTCGGCATCGCTACTGGGAGTGGTCGGTCCGCGCCGCGTGGTAGCGGTGAATGCTCACCGAAAGGTTGCGCATGTTGCCGACCAGCTTGTCGCTGATGAGCTGCTCCGCCTGGGGCCGGATGCGCTTCGCCAGGAAGCGGGGCACCCCCGGGACGTTCTCCGGGTGGATGACGAGGTCGATGGCCATCGTCAGCCGTGCCCCCGTCCCGTCCGGAGTGATCGTCGTCGTGCCGGAGCACTCGAAGAGACGGGTCCCACGCAGGGGCTGCAGGCGCCAGGCGCAGGACTTCGTGCTCGCGGTCCAGGTGGCGTGGTCGTCCCACGTCAGCAGGTCCCGGCTGGCGAACTTCTGGACGGCCGCCGGCACCCGCGACATGTCGGCCACCCAGCGGTTCACCAGGCTCACCTGCGCCTCGCCGTCGGTGGCGTGGCGGCTGGTGACCGTGATCGACTCGCAGTCGTCCAGGTAGGGCACCAGGGACGGCATGTCGTCGCGGAGCAGGGCGAACGCCTCGTCGACGCTCAGGGGGATCGGATCGGACAGGTCGATGCGCATCGGACCATGATGCCGGGAGTGGCGCCTCGGGTCCAGCCCCGGCCGGCTCCTGGTGGACCGGTGGCCCGGACCTGTGCTGCAACGACGATCTCACCACCCCGTCGGCGTGATCGGCAGCGCCCGGGAGGTGTCCGACGGGTCGGAGCCGTCGTCGCAGGTGAACGTGGCCTGCCAGACCAGCGCACCCGAGGTGTCGTACTCGCGGATGGAGTCGTCGGTGGCGCAGCTCGCGAGCAGGTGACCGCTCTCGGTGATCGCCGACGAGCCTTTCTTCGCGCACCGCGTGCCGAGGTCCTGGACGGCCGTGATGTCGGCGAGGCCCGCGGCTTCGTCGATCTCGATCGTCAGGATCCGGCTGCTCTCCCGGCGGCCCTCCCGGTTGTCGTAGAGCATCAGGGCGCCGTCCTCGGTGAACCAGGCGTGGTGCTGGTTGGCGAAGCTCAGCTCGGTGGTCACACCGCTGGTCGAGGTGAGCAGGAGGTCGCCGCCGGCCTGCGAGCCGTCCAGGGTCCACAGGAGCTCTCCGAAGGCGGGGTCCGAGGTGTCTCCGTTGACCGCGACGACCGTGTCCAGGTTGTGGAGGGACATCAGCCAGGTGTCGCCGCTCTGGTGCCAGGAGTTCAGGTGAGCGTAGTCCTCGGCGTGGCTGCCGATGACGCTGTGCCAGTAGGCCCCGCCGCTCGAAGGGTCGGTGCTCGGGTCGTAGATCTGCGTCAGGTCCCAGTCCACCGACAGGGTGCCGTCGGCGTCGAACACCTGGATGCCGTCCATCACCCAGGTGTCGCCGTCGTACTCATAGGCTTCCGCAGTGGCGACCGTCGTGGTCCCGTCGGCGCGAGCGACTTCGTGGTGGACATAGCGGCTGAGCTCGCCCGCCGCCCGGGTCCAGTCCAGGACGTGCGTGCCGGTCCACGTCAGCTCCACGAGCCGCTCCTTGCCCAGGATCGCCAGCACGGTGTCGTCCTCGGTCCAGGAGAAGCCGGCGAGGAAGGGGTGGACCGTCCCGAAGGAGTCGAAGTCCTCGTACCAGAGCACCGTGCCCCGCCCGTCGATCACCACCAGGCGGTCCACGCCGCAGCCGGTCTCGACGAGGATCCTGTCGGCGTCGTAGGACCCCGACGAGGTCACGTCGATCGTCAGCGCCAGCTCGGAGGGCAGGGGGTCGGTCTGGAGCAGGACGGACCGCGTGGTGGCCTGCTCGCCGGTGGCGTCGCTCTGGGCGCTGACCCGGATGCGGTAGGCGGTCTCGGGCGCCAGGCCGACGAGGGTGCCGCTGTGCAGGCGGCCGCCTCCCTCGGAGTGGGCGACGGACCGGTCACCGCCGCCGATGGGCTGGGCCAGCCAGGTCACCGTCGCCGGCCTGTCGGTCACGGCGGTGCAGTCGACCCTCAGGGCGTTGCGGGTGCGGACCCCGCAGCTCCGGCCCTCCAGCTCCAGGGCGAGCACGGGCGGAACCAGCAGGGCGGTGAGCAGCATGGGTCATCAGACCACGAGCGGGCGGGAGAGGGCGGCCCCCACCGCGACAGCGTCGGGATAGGCGGGAGCGATGGCCCGCAAGCCGCTGGTGCTGATCGTCGACGACGAGCCCGACCTGGTGGCGTCGTTGGAGTACGCGCTGCAGCGGGAGGGCTTCGCCACCCGGTGCGCCGGAGACGGCGCCGGGGCGCTCGCGGGAGCCCGCGCCGCACCGCCGCCCGACCTCGTGCTGCTGGACCTGATGCTGCCGGACCTGCCCGGCACCGAGGTGTTTCGACGCCTGCGGGGACATCCCCAGACCGCCGGCCTTCCGGTGATCATGGTCACGGCCAAGGGGGAGGAGTCGGATCGGGTCCTGGGCCTGGAGCTCGGCGCCGACGACTATGTGACCAAGCCGTTCAGCACACGTGAGCTCATCCTGCGGGTGCGGGCCGTGCTCCGCCGCGGGACGCCCTCCGAGGCCGGACCTGCCGACGACGAGCGGGTCTGTTTCGGTCGGCTCGCCTTCGACCACAGCGCCCACGAGGTCTGGGTCGACGGTGAGCTCGTGCCGCTCACCGCCCTCGAATTCCGCCTGCTGATGGTGCTCTACGAGCGTCGGGGGCGCGTGCAGAGCCGGGAGACCCTGCTCCAGCAGGCCTGGACCGACGTCGTGCACATCACCGAGCGCACCGTCGACACCCACGTCAAGCGCCTGCGCAACAAGCTCGGTGCCGCCGGGGCCTATGTCGAGACCACCCGGGGAGTGGGCTACCGGCTCGTCCGCGAGCCCCTGGTGGAGGGGTGAGCGAGGTCGGGGGTCGTCGACTTCCGCGGTTCGGACTCCGAGCCCGCCTGTTCCTGGTGGCGCTCCTGCTCTCGAGCACCTTCGCCCTCGTGGTCGGGGCGACCTCCTCCTGGCAGCTCCCTGTGCTGATCGCCTCGGGCCTCGTGGCCCTGGCCCTGAGTGTGCTGCTCGCCGTCGTCTTCACCGCGCTCGTGACACGGGACCTGCGGGCCCTGATCCGGTGGGCCCAGGCCCTCGCCCACCCCGAGGCCATGCCGGGCGACGAGCTCCCCTGGCACTCCGACTCGGTCGAGCACCTGGTGGTGGAGCTCCAGGCCGCGGTCGACGTCGTCGCGCGGGAGCGCAACCGCTTCCAGGCCGCGCTGGCCGGCATGCGGGACGCCGTGGTGGCCCTGGACCTCGACGGCACGGTGATCGCCCACAACCCGGCTGCGCAGTCGCTGCTGGGCGCCGGGCGCGACCTCGTGGGTCAGAAGGAGCACGAGCTCAGGTGGGCCTCGGAGCTGATGGTGCTCGCCTCGCGGGCCGTGCGGGACCGGGTGCCCGGGACCCTCGAGCTGCGGTGGGAGGAGCCAGCCGAGGCCACCGAGCGAGAGCGGACGTTCTGGGTCACGGCCACGCCACAGCGGGGTGGCGGCGCCGTCGTGGTGCTGCGGGACGTCAGCGAGCTGAGGCGCCTGGAGGCCGTGCGCCGGGACTTCGTCGCCAACGTCTCCCACGAGCTGCGGACCCCCGTGGCCGTGATCCAGTCGAGCGCCGAGGCCCTGGTCGGTGGTGCGGCGGGGGACCCGGTCCACGGCCCCCAGTTCGCCGGCGCTGTGCACCGCCATGCCGAGCGTCTCAGTGCCCTCATCTCCGATCTGCTCGACCTGGCGCGCATCGAAGCCGGGCACCACGCGTTCTCCAGCGAGTCGGTTGCCCTCGCTCCGCTGGTGTCGACGGTCCTCGACCGCCTGCGGCACCGGGCCACGACACGGCGACACGACCTGGCGATGGACGTGCCCGACGGGCTCACGGTGCTCGGCGATGCCCAGGCCATGGACCAGATCCTGGTCAACCTGGTCGACAACGCGATCAAGTACACGCCCCCCGGTGGGAGCGTCTCCATCTCGGCGACCCGGGGCGGGGCCCGGGTGGAGCTGACGGTCGCGGACACGGGGCCCGGGGTGGGCCTCGAGCACCGCGATCGCATCTTCGAGCGGTTCTACCGGGTCGATCCGGGCCGCAGCCGCGAGATGGGGGGCACGGGGCTGGGCCTGGCCATCGTGCGTCACCTCGTCGAGGCCCAGGGCGGCACCATCTCGGTGGCGGGGAACTCACCGCGGGGCTCGTGCTTCGTGATCCGGATCCCGCACGGCTGAGCACTCGCCTGAAGTCCTCGGGCCTGTCACGGAGGCGCCACGGAAGCGGGTGAACCTGCCTGCCACGAAGCGGTCGCGTCGGCCGCTCGCACGAGAGGTGCCCATGCGGTCGCTCGCATCACTCTTCGGGACGTCCCCCTTCGGTCCCCTCCAGGAGCACATGGCGGTGGTCTGCCGGTGCGCCACGGAGGTCCACGGGCTGATCGAGAAGCTCATCGCCGGTGACGAGGCCGGGCTGAGAGACGCCCATGCCGCCATCCAGTCCCTCGAGAAGGAGGCCGACAACATCAAGGACGAGATGCGGGACCACCTCCCTCGCCGTCTCTGGCTGCCGGTGGCGCGGGGCGATGTCCTGGAGGTGCTCGATCTCCAGGACACCATCGCCGATCGCGCCGAGGACGTCGGAGACATGCTCGTCGAGCGACCCTGGACGGTGCTGGAGGGCATGGTCGAGCCCCTGCGGGCGCTCACCTCCCTCTCCATCCAGTGCGTGGTCGCCACCAACGAGGTCCTCCAGAGCCTCGACGAGGTGGTGGCGGCCGGCTTCACCGGTCCCGAGGTCGACGCCCTCCGTCTCCTGATCGCACGGGTGATGGAGCTCGAGGACCAGACCGATGCCTTCGAGGCCGACCTCCGCCGGGCCGTCTTCGCCGCAGAGGGGGAGCTGGGCGCTGTCTCGGTGATGCTCTGGCTGCACCTGGCCGAGTGGATCGGTGACCTCTCCGACTTCTCCAAGAAGGCCTGCAACCGCCTCCGTCTCCTCATCGCCACCTGATCGAGATGGACCTCGCCATCGCAGCGGGCATCCCGCTCCTCGTCATCGCCTCGGTCGCTGGCCTCTACATGGCCTGGGCCATCGGTGCGAACGACGTCGCCAATGCGATGGGCACGTCGGTGGGCAGTGGCGCCCTGACGCTCAAGCGGGCCATCGTGGTCGCCGCCATCTTCGAGTTCTCCGGGGCCTTCCTCGCTGGCGGGCACGTCACGGGCACCATCCGCAAGGGCATCGTGGACCCGGCGCTGTTCGCGGACACCCCGGAGATCTTCGTCTACGGCATGATCGCCGCCCTGCTGGCGGCCGCGGTGTGGTTGTCGCTGGCCACCCGCCTCGGGCTGCCGGTCTCCACCACCCACAGCATCGTGGGCGCGGTCGTCGGTTTCGTGTGTGTCGCTGTCGGCGTCGACGCGGTCGAGTGGGGCAAGGTCGGCCTGATCGTCGCGTCCTGGGTGACCTCGCCGCTGACGGCCGGCCTCACCGCCTTCGTCCTCTTCCTGGTCCTGCGTCGGTACGTGATCGCGGTGGAGGACCCCTTCGAGCGCACGAAGCGGGCAGCGCCCTACCTGGTGTTCATGACGACCTTCGTGCTGGCGCTGGTCACGCTCTGGAAGGGTCTCAAGCACCTGGACCTGGACTTCGGCCAGGGGACGAATTTCGCCATCGCGACGGGGATCTCGCTGCTCGCTGCCCTGGCGTCGATTCCCCTGATCAACCGCATCCAGCCCGACCCGGAGGCGGAGCAGGCCGACCGCTACCACCGCATGGAGCGCGTCTTCGCCGTCCTGCAGATCTACACGGCCTGCGCGGTCGCCTTCGCCCACGGCTCCAACGACGTCGCCAACGCCATCGGCCCCATGGCGGGAGCCGTCGCGGTCATCCGGGAGGGAGCGGTCGCCGCCAAGTCCGCTGTCCCCGTCTGGATGCTGCTCATCGGCGGTGTCGGCATCGTCGTCGGCCTGGCGACCTATGGCTGGCGGGTCGTGGAGACGGTCGGCAGGAAGATCACCCACCTGACCCCGTCACGGGGCTACACGGCGGAGTTCGCAGCCGCGCTGACCATCGTGGTCGCCAGCCAGGCCGGCATGCCGATCTCCACGACCCACACCCTGGTGGGGGCGGTGCTCGGCGTGGGGCTGGCCCGGGGAGTCGCGGCGACGAACCTCGGGACCGTGATCCAGATCGCCGTGAGCTGGGTCGTGACGCTGCCGGCGGGTGCCGGCCTGGCGGTCTTCTTCTACTGGGTGTTGCAGGCCGTGTTCTGAGGGGGAGGGCTCGGGCGCTGCTAGTCCCCTTCGTAGGGCTTCAGCACGATGTCGATGACCTGGCTCGAGCGCCCGGTGGGCAGTCGACCGTACTCGTGCTGGGAGCCCGAGCCGATGGCCTCGTCGGGCTCGTTGAGCACCCCGTCCCCGTCCTCGTCGTCGACGGCGAACAGGTAGACCACCGAGTCCGAGGGCATGTCCAGCTCGTAGGACAGTGACGTCTCGCCGCCGCTGGTGTCGAACTGCTGGTAGGAGTAGGCCTGATCTTCGAGGTCGTCTTCGGTGAGATCGGCGTCCGGCTTGTACTTGAAGGCCGCGACCGTGACCGTGTTGCCGCTGAAGGCGCCGTCGATGTGGGTCACGGTCCCCGAGAGGCTGACGAAGGGCACCAGGTCGATCTCGTAGTCGCCGAGGGGGATCTGGATGTCGTGATCCGTCAGGTTCTCGTCGCCGCTGAGGTCGATGGGATTGCCGTCGGTGTCGGGCGAAGTGATGTAGGCGCCGGCCTTGTCGTCGGCGTCGAAGAACCAGTTGAAGTTGCTGTCCCAGATGCCGACCAGGTCGAGCTCGGTGTAGTCGGCGCTCATGGTGAAGGCGTAGGGACCTTCGGCTCCGCCCCCGGTGGGCTCGGGGGTGATGATGTCCATGGCGTTGTCGACCGGGCCGAGGCCCTCGCTGAAGGTCAGCGCCACCGCGTCGCCAGCCGCGTAGGCCTCGGTGATGATGATGTCGCCGCTGATGGTGGTGGTGCCGTCGG
>CAZCVP010000234.1:0-11978 GCA_964501915.1 uncultured Enterobacterales bacterium | reverse complement strand
CGACAGGGGCGGAAGGGGGCCGCGCAACGGTGCATGACTTGTGCCGGGGGCATCTGGGTCTTCTACCATCTTCCTCAGTCCGCCAGCTCCTCCAGCAGCCTCCACTGGGCCTCGGTGGCCACCAGCGCCTCGTCGAAGTCCAGGTAGTCCACCGTGTCCCGGATCGTGTGGTAGTGCGAGCTGAGCTGCCGGGTGCTCCAGGCCGCCGCCACGCCGGCCGCCATGAAGGGGAAGTGATCGCTGGCCGGGGAGGGCTGGCCGCCGTCGTGGGCGTCCAGACCGACGGCGAAGGCGTAGTCCAGGGCCAGCTCTCGCAGCCAGTCCTCGCTGGCGTTGACCCAGAAGGTGCCCTCGTCGCTCCAGAGCACGTCGAGGTTGATCATCGCCTCGACCTGGCTGAGATCCCGGTCCTCCACCCAGGCCTGGGCCCCCTGGAGGCCCTGCTCCTCGCCGCTGGTGGCCAGGAACACCACGCTGGCCCGCAGGTCGGCCCGCGCGGCGAGCTGGGCGAGCACCGCCATCGCGCCGACCCCGAGGGCGTTGTCGAAGGCGCACTCGGAGAGGTGCCAGGAGTCGTAGTGGGCGGTGACCACGACCACGCCGCTGCCGGTGCCCGGCACCTCGCCGACCACGTTCCAGGAGGTGTGGTCCCGGTGGATCGTGGACTCCAGGTCGATGGTGACGTCTTCGCCAGCCAGCAACCAGAGGTCGTCGCCCGCGTCCCTGTCGACGACCAGCGAGGGCAGCGTGCTTCCGTCCAGGGTGTGGCCCACCTCGACCAGGCGCGTGCCGTCGGGGTCGACGTCCTCGGTGATCCGGATCCAGGCCGCGGCGCCGCCGAGCAGGGCGGCGGCGTACTGGTCGGCGCGGGCGCCGTCGTCGCTGGAGGTCAGCGAGACCGCTCCCGCGAAGTCGTCGGAGGTCGTCAGAGGGCCGAAGGTCCCGTGGGTGATCGGGGAGGGTCCCAGGGGCTCAGCCCCCCAGGTCTTGTCGCCCACGGTGAGGCTGGCGACCCCCGGCGTCCAGGCGTCCCAGGTGAAGGGCGGATGGACCACGCCGACCATGCCCGAGGCCTCGAACAGGGCCACCACGGCGTCGCGGGCCGGCACCTCGTGGTCCGTGGCGACCATGCGGTGGCCGAGGTCCGTCATCGCTCGCGTGGCCGCCTCCAGGTTGGCCGCCGTGAGCGGGTCGACGGGCTCCGGCTCGGGGTCCTGGCAGGCCAGCAGCAGGAGGATCACCTCAGCCCTCCTGCCGCCCCACGAGCTCCAGGAGCTCCCGGTTGCGGAGCTGGCGGCCCCGGCCGTCGTCGTCTACGGGGGTCGCGGAGAGGCCGACGGGACCCGTCAGCAGCACCCGGCGGCCCTCGGCGAAGATCTCGCCGCCCTCGCCCCAGTGCTCCCGCAGCCTCAGGCCGGCCACCACGTCGCGGAGCCAGCCGAAGAGGCCGGCCCGGGCCTCGCCGTCGCGGAGGATCCAGATCGCGGCGCCGAGCAGGGCGAGCAGGAAGACCAGCGAGAGCCAGCCCGTGCCGGTGACCGTGGCGGCGGCCACCACCGCGCCGAGCACCACGCCCCAGGTGCGCACCTGGTCGGCCCGCTCACGAGCCGCGGCGTCGCGATCCCCCTTGCCGACCGCCTGGACCACCCAGGCCACCAGGCCCAGCACCAGCGCGGCCTCCATCAGCCGCAGCGTCAGCCCGAAGAGCGGCTCGATGAAGGCGAGCTGGGTCTGTTCGGTCACCAGCAGCCCGGCGCCCCCCGTGAGGCAGACCCAGAACGCCAGGGCGCCCAGGGCGGTCGGCCAGTGCAGCCGCTCCAGGCCCGGCAGGTCCAGGGCCTCCAGGCCGACGTGGGTGGCCTGGGCCTTGACGAAGATCGAGACCCCCCAGCTCAGGGCGGCGAGACCGGCGGCCAGCACGCCCGGGTGGGTGAGCAGCTCCAGCAGCTCGGAGGGGTCCTGGGCCATGGTCTGCCTCCCTCAGTCGATCCAGAGATCGACGAACGACTGGCTGGCGATGTCGACCAGGCCCTGGTCGGTGATGCGCAGCTCCGGGATCACGGCGAGCTGCACGAACGACAGGCTCATCAGCACCTCCCGCTCCGTGCCCAGCTCGGCCAGGGCGGCGCGGATCCGGACCAGCCGCTCCGTCACCTCGGCGAGGCTGAGGTCGGACATCAGCCCGGCGACGGGCAGCGGGAGCTGCGCCAGCACCACGCCGTCCTGCACCACGGCCATGCCGCCGTGGCTGGCCCGCACGGTGGCCGCGGCCAGCACCAGGTCGGCGTCGTTCACGCCGGCCGCGCAGAGGTTGTGGGCGTCGTGGCCCACGCTGGTGGCGACGGCGCCGGACTTGAGGCCCAGACCCTGGACGAAGCCCAGAGCCACGGACTTGCCCTCGTGGCGGTCCCACACCGCGACCTTGGCCAGGTCCCGATCGGGGTCGGCCACCGCCTGGCCGTCTTCGATCCGGGGCGGCAGCACGATCTTCTCGGTGGTCAGGTCGCCGTCTCGCAGGCGCATCACGCGGATCCGGCCGTCCCGGGCCGCGATCGCCACGTCCTCGACCGCCGGCCTGTCCATGACGAAGGCCCCGCCAGGAGGCGGCACCGTGGGCGCCGGGAAGGGGCGGACGGGCTCGCCGTCCTCGAACCACACCGCGCCGTTCTTCATCACCTTGCGGATCCGCAGCGAGGCGAGGTCGTCGACGAACAGGATGTCGGCCTTGTAGCTGGGGGCGATGGCGCCGACGCTGCGCAGGTTGAAGTGCCGGGCGGTGTTGATGGTCGCCATGCGGATGGCGAGGATCGGATCGAGGCCCTGGGCGATGGCGGACCTCACCAGGTGGTCGATGTGGCCTTCGGTGAGGATCTCCAGAGGGTCCCGGTCGTCGGTGCAGAAGGAGAACCAGGGGTGGTTGAGCTGGGTGACGGCCGGGACCAGGGCGGCCAGGTTCCGGGCGGCGCTGCCCTCCCGGATGAAGACCTGCATGCCACGGGCGATCTTCTCGCGGGCCTCCTCGGGGCAGGAGCACTCGTGGTCCGAGCGGATGAAGGCGCAGCAGTAGGCGTTGAGCTCCTTGCCCGACACCCCGGGGGCGTGGCCATCGATCTTCTTGTAGCGGTGGCGGAGGATCTCGACCTTGGTGATCAGCTCCCGGTCCCGGACCAGGACGCCGGGGTAGTTCATCACCTCGCCGAGGGCGATGACCCGCTGGGGGTAGCGCTCGACCAGGAACAGCATGTCGTCGGTGCCCAGGTAGGCGCCCGAGGTCTCGAAGCGCGTGGCGGGTACCGCCGACGGGATGGCGATGTAGACCTCCAGCGGCAGGTCCGCGCTGCTGTCGATCATGTACTCCACGCCGGGGGTCCCCATCACGTTGGCGATCTCGTGGGGGTCGGCGATCAGGGTGGTGGTACCGCGGCTGAGCACCACGCGCGCGAACTGCGGCGGCACCAGCATCGAGCTCTCGATGTGGAGGTGGGCGTCGATGAAGCCCGGCACGAGGTAGGCCCCCTCGGCGTCGATGACCTCTCTCGCCTCGGTGTAGCTGCCGATGCCGGCGATGCGCTTGCGGTGGATCGCGATGTTCTGGCCGGTCTCGATCTCTCCGGTGAACACGTTCACCAGGCGACCGTTGACGATGAGCCGGTCCGCCGGCTCGTCGCCCCGGGCGATGGGGATGATGTCTCGGATCTTCATGGGTCGGCCGTGCCGCCGGGGGGGGGGTTGTCGGCGGGTCCGTCTGACCTATCTTGCCAGCCATGGCACGACGCTCGCCCAAGCGACCGACCCCGGAGAGGCTGCAGCGCCAGGTGCTGCACCACCTCGATCGCTACACCACACCCCGCGCCCACCTGCGCCGGCTGCTCCGGCGGCGCCTGGAGCGGGCCCTCGTCGAGTACCCGGACCTGGACCGGGAGGACGCCCACACCTGGCTCGAGCGCGCCCTGGACCGGGCCGAGGAGCTGGGCCTGCTCGACGACGCCGCCTTCGCGCGCAGCCGGGTGGAGACCGGGCTCCGCCGCGGGGTCTCGCCGCGTGTCCTGGCCGGGCGCCTCGCCGCCAAGGGCGTGCCGCGGGAGCTGGTCCACGAGGCCCTCCAGGAGCACGCGGATCCGCAGCTCCTGGCGGCCCGGAACCACGTGCGCACCCGCCGCCTGGGCCCCTGGCGGCCCGCGGAGCTGCGGGAGGAGCACCGGGACCGGGACCTCGACCGGCTCGGGCGGGCGGGCTTCTCCTACGGCGTGGCTCGCCGTGTGCTGGACGAGGAGGGGTAGTCTCGTCCAGGCAGGAGACCCCGATGTCCACTCCCTGGCCTCCCCGTGTGCGCTGGCTGTTGCTGGCGGGCGCGCTCCTGGGAGGGGCCGTGCTGGCTGTGGCGAGCGGCTCGGTCGCCCTGCTCGGCGAGGACCCGCAGCAGCCGGTGCAGGGCGTGGCGACCCCGGAGTGGGTCGTGCTGACCGCCGGGCTGGAGTGGGGGAGCTTCCTGCCCCCGGAGCCGGCGCTGGCCGGTGACTCGCGCGTTCGGGTGGCCCGGGTGGATCCCGAGGTGCTGGAGCTGGTCCTGCTCAACGCCACGGCCACCGAAGATGGCCTGCCGCGCACGGCGCGGGACTGGGCCGAGCGGGAGGGGCTGTACGCGGCGATCAACGCGTCGATGTACGCCACCGACCACCTCACCAGCATCCACCTGATGCGGACCCGGGACCACGTCAACAACCGGAGGCTCGGTCGGGACAAGGCCGTGTTGGCCTTCGACCCCACCGTCCCCGGCCTCGATGCCGCCCGGATCCTCGACCGGGAGTGCGGTGGCTACGAAGCCCTGTCCGAGGGCTACGGCACCCTGGTGCAGTCCATCCGCATGCTCGGCTGTCAGGGCGAGAACGTCTGGGCTCCTCGCGACGAGCGCTGGTCACATGCCGTGATCGGCCAGGACCGCTCGGGCCGGATCCTGCTGATCCACGCCCGCTCCCCCTGGAGCACCCACGAGTTCATCGACATCCTCCGGGCCCTGCCCCTCGACCTGGTGCGGCTCCAGTACGCGGAGGGGGGACCGCCGGCCCAGCTCTTCGTCCAGGCGGGAGGCACGGCCACCGAGGTGGTGGGCATGAGCCGCACCCCGGGGGACGAGAGCTGGCGCGCCGTGGCGATTCCCAACGTGATCGGGGTTCGGCCGAGGGCCGCAGCCCCCTGATCGCCTCAGCGGTCCAGAGCCTGGTCGACGAAGGCCCGCAGGCGGTAGACGTGGGCGGTACCGAGCCCTTGCCCGATGAACGCGGCGCCGGCCACGAAGGCGCTCAGCAGCACCGCAGCGGGCACGGCCCAGAGCGCCCAGGGAGAGACCCCCATCACGAGCTGGGCCAGGCCGAACATCAGCCCGGCGAGGCCGGCGAAGGCGACCAGGAGGTGGAGGCCCATGAAGAGCATCCACACGTGGGGATGGGGCCCGATGCGTCCGCGCAGGCGGGCCCGTCCGTCCACCTCGTCGATCTGGATCTGGAGCTCGGGCGACCAGTAGTCGGCCTCGTCGTCGGGGATGTTCACCTGGGCGCTGGCGCGGCCGGCGATGCCCTCGACTCCGGACTCTGGATCGGCCAGGGCCCGGGCGAGGCTCTCGGCGGCGTCCTGCACCCCCATGTTGGCCAGGATCTCGAAGCGCGGTCGGAGCGCCGGCCCGCCGAAGATCGCTCGTGGCCTGGACATCCACCGCGGTGAGCTGCCGCGGAAGCCGTACTCGACGGCGAGCTTGGGGGCGCCCCAGCCCCGCTCGAGTGCTCGCCGCCAGCGGGGCTTCATCAGGACCTGGTCGACCTGGAGCAGGAACCGGAGCTCGCCGCTGTCGAGCCGCTCCTCGGACCGGAGCGCGCACACGAGGACCTGCTCGGCTTCGGCGATCACGGGCCGGTCGTCCTGCTCCTGCAGCGTGAAGATCGACTCCCGCATCTTCTCGGCCGTGCTGAGCCTGCGGGCGAGCGCGAGGCTCCCCTCCATCAGCCGGTGATCATCGACGATGAAGCACAGCGAGGCCTGGCCCGTCTGGCGGAGGTTCCGCGCCGTGTTCGACTCGCCCCGCGAGATCAGCATCAGCACCTGCTCACCCGCTGAGGGCTGTGGGAAGCAGAGGCTGTAGGGAGCGAGGTTGGTCTCCCCGTGCTCGTCTCGGGTCGCCACCAGGACGACGGGCATCGGGAAGAAGGCCGCGGCCTGGTAGAAGGGGCCGCTCTGGTGGACGGGCTCGAAGAGTGGCGCGGTCATGCCAGCGAGTGCTCTCCTGGGCCCGGTGGTCGCCTGGGGGTTCAGGCAGACAGTTTAGTCTGTTGGGCGGATACGCGGGAGGGGTGTGCGCCGCTGCGGCTCGTCCGACACCCACCGGTCACACCTCGGTGGCGGAGCGGGTATGGTTCCACGTGCCTTCCGCCCTCTCGCTGGTGTTGCTCGCCGCTTGCGGGGGCGTCGTGATCGACGACCCCTACCGCGTTCCCGACACCGCCTGCGGCGGTGTGGGCTGGGTCGACGCCGACGGCGACGGCTACGGGGACGCCGAGCGCCCCCTGGAACCCTGCGAGACCGACAGCGGCCTGGCGGTCGCCCACAACGACCTCGACTGCGACGACGGCGACGAGCAGATCCATCCCGACGCCGTCGAGCTCTGCAACGACCGGGACGACAACTGCAACGGCGTCGACGACGAGGGCTTCGACTCCGACGGGGACGGCTACCTGTCCGATGTCTGTCCCGGCGGCCGGGACTGTGACGACGCCGACCCCGATCGTCACCCCGGGGTGCTCGACGTCTGCGAGGACGGCCTCGACGCCGACTGCGACGGCCGCGACCCCTACTGCGGCTTCGAGGAGACCTACCAGCTCGGCGACGACGGGATCACGCTGTGGGCCCCCGAGTCCGGCTACGACGCCGGGCGGCGCATCGACACGATGGACGTCGACGGGGACGGCGACCAGGAGGTGCTGGTCAGCGCGATGTGGGCGAACGGCTACCGGGGCGGGGCCTGGCTGTTGCCCGACCGGATCCACGAGAGCGGGCTGTTCGACGAGTCCGGTCACTTCATCGCTGGCGACCGGGGGACCTACGAGGGTGGCCGGGCGCTGGGCCTTGCCGAGGGCACCGGCGATGGCATCGGAGACCTGCTCTTCGGGGCGCCGGAGTCCCAGGAAGACGCTGTCTTCGTGCTCTTCGGACCCGTCACGGGCGACATGAGCTTCAGCGACTCGCAGGTGCGACTGAGCTGCATCTCCCAGATCGAGTGTGGCCACGGCGCCGACTTCGCCGACGTGGACGGTGACGGCGTGGCGGACATGGTGATCGGTGCCGGTGAGGAGAGCACCGGGGGCACCAATTCCGGGTCGGTCTACCTGCTGCACGGGCCGCTGGTGGAGACCGACGGGGAGCTACGCGACGTGGCGGAGGCCGAGATCTACGGCGAGTCGGCGGGCATCGAGACCGGCCGGGTGGTGATGGCCGGGGGCGACCTCAACGGCGACGGCTTCGGCGACATCCTGGCCTCCGCCAGCTACGACTCGGAGGGCGGCTACTACGCCGGCGCCGTGCGCGTGGTCCACGGGCCCCGGCTCGGGCTGAGCGCGATGGCCGACTCCGAAGGCAAGCTGATCGGCGAGGACAACTACGACTACGCCGGCGAGATCATCGGCATGGGCGACGTCAACGGCGATGGCCTCTCCGACGCCCTGGTGGCGGCCTATGTCGCCAACAGCTACGCGGGGGCCGCCTACGTGGTCTATGGGCCCGCCACGGGGTCCGTCCCGCTGGAGACGGCCCACGCCACCCTGCGTGGCGCTCCCTCCCAGCAGCTCGGATCGGCCCTGGCCTCCCGAGACGTCGACGGGGACGGGGTCGATGACCTGCTGGTCGGTGCGGCCGCCGATGGCACGACGGCCCGGAGTGCGGGGGCGGCCTATCTCTACTTCGGGCCGCTGACCGGCTCGCTGGAGACCTCGGACGCGGCGGTGTCGATCTATGGCCAGGGCCGGGACGACGCGGCGGGGGGGGGGTGTGGGCCTGGGCGACCTCAACGGCGACGGGACCTACGAGCTGTTGATCGGGGCACCGGGCGACGCCACGAACGGAGCCGGTGCGGGGGCGCTGTCGATCCTCGAGGCCGGCGGCTGAGGCGAGCGCCGGGGTTTCCCGGCTGGAGTCCCTGCGGGGTCCCAGTGCCGCGATAGACGTGTCGCGAAGCTCGGGGACGGGTGGAGCGGAGGGGCAGCCTTGCAGGAAGCCGAACAGCGCTGGCTCCTGGCCCAGGTGTTCGTGGTCGCGGCGACGGTGATCGGGCTCGAGATCATCGGCTTCCAGCAGCTCTGCTTCGTCAACGAGTACCTGCCGGCCACCCGCGTGCTGAGCGTGGCCCTGCTCGGCCTCGCCCTCGGCGGACTGCTCTCGTGGTTCGTGCGGGCGGAGAGCCGGGACCGGGTGCTCAGCGCGGTGCTGTGGGTGCTGCCCCTGGCCGTCCTGTCCAGCTTCGTCGTCATCGCTCGGCTCAGCCACCTGCCGGTGCTGATGATGGCGCTCTTGACCGCCCCGTACGTGCTGGCGGCCCTGGTCATCGCCCTGGCCTTCGACCGCCTCGAGCCTCGAGCTGTCTACCTGTGGGACCTGCTGGGAGCCGGGGCGGGCTGTGTGGTGGTGGTCCTCGGGGTGCCCTGGCTCCGGGAGGAGGGGACCTTCGCCCTGCTCACGGCCCTGGCCGGCACGGCGGCGCTGCTGGACGGCCTCCGGCATCGCCATCGGCCACGCTGGCTCGTCGGCGGACTCTGGGTGGCCGTGGGGTCGGGACTGGTGCTCGCGCACCTGGCCTGGGACCCCTTCAACCTGATGCACCTCGCCCGCGCCGAGGACGAGGCCTACGCGCTGAAGGTCTTCAACCGCATGGAGCGGGCCGACGGCGAGCCCCGCTACGTGCTGGAGCACTCGCGGGGAAGCCTCATCGAGCGCATCGATATCGTGCGGCGGCCCGAGCAGTCGGTGGAGCGCGTCTCGGTCTACAACGGTCGCTCGGTCGACGTGCTCCGCAACAACGTGCTCAAGAGGAAGCGCGTCCTCGACACCCGCATGCCGACCCGGCTCGAGCTCCGGGAAGACCCCGACACCCTGCTGGTCGGCCCTTCGGGCCAGGGCCTCACCAAGACGGTCCGGTCCCTCGGCGACGGCCGGGTCGACGCGGTGGAGCTCAACGGGGCCATCGCTGGCCTGATGCGCGAGGGCGGGCCGCTCTGGAGGAGGTCGGGCCGGGCCTACCAGGGCCTGCACCTCACCATCGGCGACGTGCGCACCTTCCTCGCCCGGACCGAGCGTCGCTACGACTGGATCACCCTGCTCAACACCCACCGGGTCTGGGGCGTCGGCCACCTCGGTCCGCCCGAGTACGTGCACACCGTCGAAGCCATCGGCGACTACCTGGACCACCTCACCGAAGGGGGCCTGATCCTCTTCGAGGAGCGCAACACGGGCGAGCGGGCCGCCCTCGGCACCCAGCGCATCCTCCGCACCGCGATGGCGGCGCTGGCCGAGCGTGGCGCCGAGGACCCGGCCTCCCACATCGCCGTCTGGGAGTACCTGAGGGGTTGCACGCGGAACGTCGCCCTCACGGCACCGGAGAGGTGCTCCCCCTATGGGCGCTTCGTGTTCGCGGTGATCAAGGGCTCCCCGCTCACCGAGGCGGAGCAGGATCACCTCGGCGACACCTGGAGCGAGCTGCTGGCGGCCCGCAAGCCCACCGACAACGCCCCCTACCGGGGCATCGTCTGGCACCACCTGCCGCAGGCCCCCTCGGAGGACCCCTGGAGCGAGGTGCTGCGCGCCGACGCCATCTACGACGTCGAAGGACTCGCGGAGGAGACCCACAACCTGGGGACCATCACCGACGATCGGCCCTTCCCCTACGACGTGTTCACCGACCGCACCGAGATCCGGCGCGTGGTCCTGGAGACGACGGGGCTGGCCTGCGGCCTCGTGCTGCTCCCGACCGGGCTCGCCTTCGGTCTCCGGAGGCGCGAGCGGCCGCGGGTCGCTCGGGGCGCGGTGCGCCGGCAGGTCGCGCTGGGCCTGTTCTTCGCGGTCCTGGGCTGCGGGTACCTGACGGTGGAGATCGTGCTCATCCAGAAGCTGGGCATCTTCCTCTCCTCGCCGGTGCTGTCCCTGGCGGTCGTGCTGGCCACGATGCTCGTCGCCTCGGGGCTGGGCGGGCTCGCTTCGGCGGGACGGTCGCGTGGCTGGGTCCTGAAGGCCCTGGTCGGCGTGGTGATCGGGGCCGCGCTCCTCGCCCTGGGGCTCGCCCCGCTGCTCGAGGCCCTGATGGGACCGCCGCTGCTGGCGCGGATCCTGATCGCCATCGCCGTGCTGACCCCGCTGGCCTTCGGCATGGGTGTGCCCTTCCCCTACGGCCTGGCGCTGGCCAAGCGGACGCTGTCCGAGCGCCACGCCGGGGCGTTCTTCGGCGTGAACGGGGCCCTGGCGGCGATCGCCACACCGCTGGCCCTGTGGGCGGCGATGGCGATGGGCTTCGACGCCACCCTCGGCATCGGAGCCGGCTTCTACGCCCTGTCGGCGGTGCTGCTGTGGGCGGCCGGGGACGACCCGTGATCGCTCTCGCCCTGGCGCTCGCCTGCTCCGCCGACCGCCCGGCTCCGCCCCCGTGCGAGGTCTACGCGCTCCAGTACGGGCGGTCCACGTTCAAGAAGTCCAACCTGGTGGCGGGTGCGCCCGAGGACCGCGTGCCCTTCGGCTGGTGGGCGTGGCTGGTGCGTGTGTCGGGACACCGGGTGCTGGTGGACACGGGCTTCGCCGACCCGGAGGTAGCGCGGCGCTGGCGCGTCGAGGACTTCTCGCCGGTTCCAGCGGTGCTGGAGGGCTTCGGGGTCGCCCCGAAGTCGATCAGCGACGTGGTGATCACCCACGCCCACTGGGACCACGTCGGTCACCTGGCACCCTATGGGGGCGCCACGATCTGGCTCCAGGACGAGGAGCTGGCCTGGGCCCGGTCCCGGGTCGGACCGGAGAGGCCGGAGCGGGGAGGGGTGCGCCTGCGGGACCTGGAGGCGCTCGACAGCGCGGGCGACCGCCTGAGGACCGTCTCGGGCGACGCCGAGCCGATCCCGGGCCTGGTGCTGCACGAGGGTGGCCATCACACCCCCCACAGCCAGTGGGTCGAGGTGCGGTGCCCGGAGCGGACCGTCGTGCTCGCCTCCGACAACGCCTACCTCTACGAGAACCTCGAGACCCCGGTGGCGATCGGGTCCACCTCCGACGCGGCGGCCAACCTCGCCGCCCTGCGCCGCATGAGGGCGACCGCCAGCTCTCCCCGTCTCGTGGTCCCCGGCCACGACCCCCAGGTGGCCGCACGCTTCGAGGAGGTGGCTCCCGGGGTGGTGGTGATCCGCTAGCGGACCACGAAGTCGTCGATCAGCGCCAGCTCCATCAGCGTGACCGGCGTGCCAAGCACGATCTCGCGGACGAGGACGTCGTCCTCGTCGAGCTCACGGATCACGCCCGTCTGACCGTAGGCGAGCAGGGTGTTGCCGGTGGTCGGTCGGAGCGCGTGGCCGTGGCTGGAGGTGTAGAGGGTGTCGGTCATGCCGCCGGTCCAGACCTCGCGGAGGCCATCGTGGAAGACCTCCAGCTCCGCGACCCAGGACCAGGGGCGCTGAGGTCCCTCGTTGGCGAACAGCAGGACGGTCCCCTCGTCGGTCCAGGTCGCGTCGTGAGCCAGCGAGAACGCCGCCTCCGCCGGGTGGACGCGCTCGCCCTGGCGGATCCAGAGCACGTGTCCGTCGCCGGCCGAGGCCTCCAGGACGCTGTTGATGCCACCCAGAGAGAGCAGGTAGCTGTCGCGCTCGGCGCTGTACTCGAGGCCGTTGGCGTGGGTCCAGTCGTGGGCCGGTGCGTAGTAGGGGCCCGCCCGGCAACACTCGATCGGTCTCATGACGCCTGCTCGGTTGGAT
>CAZCVP010000233.1:0-11997 GCA_964501915.1 uncultured Enterobacterales bacterium | reverse complement strand
CCGTCTGGTCGATACCGACGACCGAGATTCATGATGGAGTATGGACGACCCCTCCTACCGCGTCAGACGGCGGTTGCTGGAGTGGCCCTGGGAGTGGATCTTGAGGCTGACAGCGCGGCCTCGTCGCCTTCCAGCAGGGCTCGGACCCGGCGGATGAGAGCAGAGTCGCGATGGTCGCGGACAAGCGTAGGCTCGTCGAGGCTGGCTCGCTCCAGGGATGCGAAGGCGGCGGGGAGGTTCTCCAAGGAGCCGCAGACGACGCGCACGTAGGCGGGGTCGCGGAGGTTGTGGGTGAGCATCACCTGGGCGGGCTGTTGTTGGAGGTCGCGGCCGAGATTGGCGCGCCCCAGGCGTCGACGGAGGCCCTGCTTACCGCGGCCGAAGAGGTGCTCGGCAGGGTTGTTGGTGCGTGGGACGACGGCGACCACCTCACCGTCGGTGTCTCGACGAGCGGGGTGGCCAAACAGCTTGCCGCGGTAGCGGGTGAGGTACTTGAGCACGATGCCTTCGGGTGTGGCGCGGCTGCCTCGCCCATCACAGCCCTGTGCTCGTTTCTCCATCTCGGTGGTGAACTCATCGAAGTCGCGCTTGATTCGTTGGAGCCGGAGCCACTCGCAGACCGGCAGGGGGAGCTGACGTGGGTGTGTGTCGCCTCCGGGGAGCTCAGCCTGCGTCAGTCGCAGCACGTCTCGGAGCTCTGTGGAGACCTGCCACCGTTCATCGAGTTCACGCACGGTGGCGGCGATGCGCGGGTCCCGGTGCAGGCGAGCCAGCAGGCTCCGAAGGTGGCGGATGGCCCGATGCTCGGGCTGGCTCCGCGGGGTGGGGACCCAGCGTTCGAGTCGACGCGCGGCATCCAGGCAGCGCCGGACGAAGTCGAGGTGACAGAGCGCGAAGGGGTAGGCCTGGGTCTTCTTGCTGTCGCCGTCGAGCATCCACAGCACGAGTGCCCTGAGGTCCTCCCGGACACGCCCGGGTCCGAACGACCCGTCGCCCTCGGCGGAGCCGTCGTAGCGGCGAAGGTCCCGAAGCAGGGCGCGAAGGTGTTTCTGGACGGCGTGTCCGCGGAGCATCCTGCGGAGTCGGTCATAGGCCGAGTCGAACAGCGCCTTTCCGACGACTCCCAGGTAGTGGTAGTGGCACAACAGGTCGGGCACGCCACGGTCATGCACCGAAGCCATGGCTCCCCCGATCTTGTCACTGAGGTCCCGCATGGTGGAGAGCGGCAGGCCGAAGAGGTCAATGGTCATCTCGACCAGTGGCCGGATGTCGTCGGCGTTCTCGGTGGGCACGCGACCCGCGACGAGCACCCAGTCTCGCCACCCGTCCATGCAGATCGCCACGCCTCCCTTGCCCTTGTCGCAGGTGACATCGACGTGCAGTGAGTAGCCGTCGGCCATGGCGGCGACGAGCCGGGGTACCCGGCACAGGTGAAGCGCCTCGAGGTAGACCAGGAACCGATCGCAGAGGTTCGACACGGTCCCGGTGGACAGCGTGATGCCGTGCTCCCGTGCAAGTTCATCGCGGATCTCGTCGCGCTGCTGGTGTCGCAAGTAGCGAGCCAGGCCGACATGCACGATGAGGTCGTAGCCGTTGCGCTGACGGGGAGGGACCAGGCTGGCCAATGCGCTCGAACCGAGCACTGGGCATGAGGGTCGGCATTGGCACCGCTTGAAGACCTCGCGGGCGTCGAAGGGACCCTCGGCCAGCGTGACCACCCTGCGGGTCCGGCTCTTGACCACTCGCACGGTGTCTCCGCAAGCGGGGCAGTCGTCGGACTCGGCCACGAAGTCGATGCGCGGTACCGGGCGCCCCTTGTCCGCGGTCGCCCGTGCGATCTCCGACGGCGACCAACCCGCCCCCGTCGCGCACAGCCGAAACCACCTCAGGAGGTCGAGAGCCCCCTTTTTTCGTCCAGGCCGTACCGGACAAACACAGCGTGGACCGATGGCAGTCCGATAGGAGGCGACCTACCCTGGAGCCGTCGAGCAACGTCACCCTGGCTACTGCTGGGATGCCTGACGAGCACGAGGAGCACCTCGATGACTACCCGGTCGCAGACATCGAGCTTGTCCTGGGCTGCGCTCTCGAGTCGCTCCTGTCGGTGTCTGAGTTGCGTCTCGCCGACGCCGGGCTCCGCGCTGACGTAGACGTAGCTCCTACCAACCCGATGTCGGGCCATCTCGTTCTTCCGAACCGCATCGAGCAGGCATGGCTGGACCCGCACGCGCAAGAGCTCTCGGAGCTCCCGGTCGGCCCACCCCGCATCGCTCTCCCCCACCAGCCGCCGGACGGTGGCCTTGAGTGTGCCGTCCCGGGAGAAGTGGATGTCCCCGCGAGAGAACAAGCCATGACGGTCATACCGCGTAGGGTCGTGGAGCGTGTAGTAGCAGCCGTTGTGGTTGTAGCTCCGGCGGTAGGGCACCTGCTGCAGGTACCGGAAGGCGGTCGCCCTGGATGCCCCGTCGAGGGCTCCACAGATGTCAGCGAGCTCGACGACGGGCCTTGATCTGAGCAGCTCGAGCAGGGCGTGGGATGAGCGTCTGGTCATGGTGAGACCATATGCGACGATATGCCTTTACGCCACCATAAGTACAGCATACCGTCGCATATCTCGATGCAATCGTCGCACCCACAGCCTTCACGTTCCCATTCAGCTCGTCTCTCCACCACCAAGCATGCGACGGTATGCCACCAGCGCAAGCCAGATTCATCCACCATTACGCATGGTTATGGCCGACAACCGTTGTCTGACGCGGTAGCCGAAGATTCTGAAAAGTCGAGTCATCTCCGCCAGCTACGAGGGCGGAGATCGGCTCCTCTTCGTTCGATGATCGCTTGATCCCGTACGCTTCGGGGCCTATGCTGTCCATGAGCTCATCGTTCGCCTCCGCCTGCCCGCCTCTACGACCCAGGATGGTCCCATGCGCGCCAACCGTCTCCTTCCTGTTCTTGCGCTCGGCGCTTTTGCTCTCGTGGGTCTCGAGTGCCCGCCTCCCGGAGGCGGTGACGACACCGGCGGCGACGACACGGGGACCACCGGCACGACGGACGACACCGGTGTGGTCGGCGGCTTCAACGGCACGGTGGCCGGCACGGTCAAGGTCCAGCTCTACGACACCGACGACGAGGGCGAGTACATCTACAAGGACTGGTCGGTCTGGGACGGCAACTTCCCCTTCGGCGCGATCTGGGTCTATGCCTTCGACATGGACGAGATGACCGGCGACGAGACCTACTTCGCCAACCAGTCCATCCTGACTCCGTCCCCCGACGGCGACGCCTACAGCATGACCTTCACCGCGGCGGCCAGCCACGTGCGGGTCGGCGCCCAGCTCGACTTCCACGGCGACGGCGTGATGGGCACCTCCGATCCGGTGGGCATCTACCCGGACGCCGTGAGCGTCACCGACGGCTCGACCGCCTCTGGCGTCGACATCACCATCCTGTCCTACTGGAACAACTCCGGTGGTGGCGGCTGTGGTGGCGGCGGTGGTGGTGGTGGCGGCGGCGGTGGTGGCAACGGCGACGGCTCGACCACCATCAGCGGCGACATCATCATCACCGAGGCCTACGCGGCGGGCAACGCGGCCGCGATGACCTTCCAGAACGGTGCGGGCCCCGTCGGCAACGCGATGGACATCATCACGCCGGAGCCCACGGGCGGCGGCGCCGAGGGTCCCTACCTGTTCACCATGTGCTCCGGCTACGTCGAGCTGGACCTGGTCGGCATCTGGGACAGCAACTTCAACATGGTCTTCGACGCCGACGACAAGGCCGGTCCGTACATCTCCGAGCCGGACACCGACGGCAACCCGATCGACGTGAGCGGCCACGAGAACCTCGAGGATCACGACATCCAGATCCCGCTGGGTGACTACGAGATCGACATCGTGCCCTTCGTGAACCTGTCGGGCACGATCACCCACATCGACGGTGCCTTCAGCGGCAACACGGTCACCGTGGCGGCCTTCAAGTACAAGCCGGACGGCGAGATCTCCGTGGATGAGCTCGAGGACGCCGCGTACTCCTACGAGGAGTTCGAGACCAGCGGTGGGGAGACCTCGCTGGCCTACAGCCTGGACGTGCCGTCGAACTCGGTGGTCTACCTGCTGGCGGTGGACAACGAGGACGGCGACAGCCTGATCAACGAGCCGGACGAGGCGATCGGCTCGGGCTCGCTGAGCGAGTACGGTCGCCTGCCGACGGGCTCTTCGGCGCAGGTGATCGACATCCAGCTCCAGCCCTACGACGGCTCGTAGCAGCGTCGAGGGGAGATAGGCGTCCTACGCGGGTTCACGCGTGGGGCGGTGATCTGCGCGGTTCTTCGGGGCTGGATCGAGGGGGGCCTCCGAGGAAGCACTTTCGTTGGATGTTTCCTTGATCGACGCCGCTGTGCGACCTATGCTACGAGCGCCCTTCCCCTCGCTTCCGCCCTCCGTCCGCGATTTTGATCAAGGAAGATCTCATGCGCACATCCCGAATCATCCCGATCCTGGCCCTGGGGGCCTTTGCTCTCGTCGGCCTCGAGTGCCCTCCTCCTGGCGGCGGCGACGACACCGGCGGCGATGACACCGGCGTGACCGGAACCGACGACACGGGCGTGGTCGGTGGCTTCGACGGCACCGTGACCGGCATGGTCAAGGTGGGGCTCTACGACACCGACGACGACGGCGAGTACATCTACAAGGACTGGTCGGTCTGGGACGGCAACTTCCCCTTCGGCGCGATCTGGGTCTACGCCTTCAACACCGACGAGATGACGGGTGACGAGACCTACTTCGCCAACCAGTCCATCCTGACCCCCTCGCCCGATGGCGACACCTACAGCATGACGTTCACGGCGGCGGCGAGCCACGTGCGGGTCGGTGCCCAGCTCGACTTCCACGGGGACGGCGTGATGTCGACCTCGGATCCGGTGGGCGTCTACCCGGACTCGGTGAGCGTCACCGATGGCTCGACCGCGTCGGGGGTCGACATCACGATCCTGTCCTACTGGAACAACAGCGGCGGCGGCGGCTGCGGCGGTGGCGGCGGTGGTGGCAACGGTGACGGCACCACCACCATCAGCGGCGACATCATCATCACCGAGGCCTACGCGGCGGGCAACGCGGCCGCGATGACCTTCCAGAACGGTGCGGGCCCCGTCGGCAACGCGATGGACATCATCACGCCGGAGCCCACGGGCGGCGGCGCCGAGGGTCCCTACCTGTTCACCATGTGCTCCGGCTACGTCGAGCTGGACCTGGTCGGCATCTGGGACAGCAACTTCAACATGGTCTTCGACGCCGACGACAAGGCCGGTCCGTACATCTCCGAGCCGGACACCGACGGCAACCCGATCGACGTGAGCGGCCACGAGAACCTCGAGGATCACGACATCCAGATCCCGCTGGGTGACTACGAGATCGACATCGTGCCCTTCGTGAACCTGTCGGGCACGATCACCCACATCGACGGTGCCTTCAGCGGCAACACGGTCACCGTGGCGGCCTTCAAGTACAAGCCGGACGGCGAGATCTCCGTGGATGAGCTCGAGGACGCCGCGTACTCCTACGAGGAGTTCGAGACCAGCGGTGGGGAGACCTCGCTGGCCTACAGCCTGGACGTGCCGTCGAACTCGGTGGTCTACCTGCTGGCGGTGGACAACGAGGACGGCGACAGCCTGATCAACGAGCCGGACGAGGCGATCGGCTCGGGCTCGCTGAGCGAGTACGGCCGCCTGCCGACGGGCTCGACGGCGCAGGTGATCGACATCCAGCTCCAGCCCTACGACGGCTCGTAGCTGCGTCGAGGGGAGAGGGGACAGGTACGCGGGTTCACGCGTCGGGTGGTGAGGTGCGCGTCCACCGGGGACCCTGGGTCGCTGGGTGGGGAGAGTGCGTTGCGGGTTCACCAGGTCGGCGGTGAGGTTCGGGGAGGGGAGGTTCAGAGTCCCCTCGGGTGGGCGAGCGTCGGGTGGGGAGACAGGAGGGTGGTGGGGCGGGAGGCTCCCAGGAGGCGCCCGGGATCGCGGCGGTCAAGCCCCTCTAAAGGCGCCTGGCAGGTGGATGGGATGGCGGGGGGGCGTGTTAGGGTCCCTTCCCTCTGGCGGCTGCAAGGAGGCCCCATGGCTCTGTCCAGGACCCTGAGCTGGTCCCTGATCCTGCTCGTTCCCGGGGCGGCGCTGGCTGGCGCCACCGCGTCCAACTTCAAGCCGGAGACCCGCAAGGGGGCCAACTACTGGAACGCACAGTCCGCCCTCGATGGGGATCCGAGGACGGTCTGGCAGCTCCCGGGGGACAGCCCGAACCGGGGTGAGTGGATCCAGATCGACATCCCGCCGGGAGACGTGGACCAGATCGGCATCTGGCCGGGCTGGGGCAAGAGCGACGAGTCCTACCTGGACTACGCCAGGGTGAAGACCCTGAAGGTCGAGTACCTCTGCTGCATGGGCGACGACTCCCAGCGCACCATCGGCTCCCAGACCATCCAGGTGGCCGACGAGAATCGGATGCAGTGGATCGACGTCGACGACATCCGGGTGGGCAACGACCTCTTCGGCGGCACGGTGAAGCTCTCGGTCGTCGACATCTACAAGGGCAAGGACTTCCCGAACCTGGCGGTCTCCGAGGTCCTGGTGGGCCTCAAGGAGTTCGACGCCGTGGCGGACATCGCGCCGTCGGACGAGGACCCCGAGCACATCATCATGGACGCCCAGGACGACAACAAGCGCACGTACTGGTCTACGGGAGCCGAGGGTCCTTCCCTGGAGATCAGCTCCGAGACCTTCGGGCTCTCCTCGGTCGGCTTCCTGGCCGGTCCCAAGACCCACGCCCGCCCCAAGACGGTGAAGGTCACCGCCCAGGGCCGGTCGCGGGTGCAGGTGCTCGAGGACAAGCCCGAGCTGCAGTGGGTGCTCATCCCGGCGATCACCGGCTACACGGGGTCTGCGTGGGGCTCGGTGACGGTGGAGTTCGTCGACACCTATGAAGGCAGCTCGAGCCAGGACCTGGCGGTGGCTGAGGTCATGTTGAAGGCGACGAACATGGAAGGGCTGTAGGGGTCGTCGGGCGCGTCCACCTGAGGCCAGGACCGTGGGCATCTGTCCCCAGCCGCCTCTCGGTCTTGGATCACCCCAGCGCCGCCAGCAGGTCGTCCAGGTTCATCGACCCGCGTCGGGTGTCGCCGGTGGACTCACGGACCCGGGAGACCAGCACCCGCCGGGTCGCGCCGATGAGGTCGGCCGCCTGATCCAGGCGCTGCATGTGCCGCGCGGAGGGCGCGGTCGTGAGCTTCACCTCGATCGCCCACAGCTCCCCGCCCAGCTCGAGCACGAGGTCCAGCTCGTGCCCGTCCGAGGTGCGGAACCAGGACGGCGTGAAGACCCTGTCCCGTGAGCCGAGGTGCCCGATGACCTGCTCGATCACGTGGGCCTCCCAGCTCGCGCCGACCCAGGGCTTCGAGACCAGGGCCGACCACCCGGGCACGTCGAGCAGCGCGTGCACGAGCCCGGAGTCGCGCCAGATCACCTTGGGACGCTTGGTGAGCCGCTTGCGCACGTTCGCCTGCCAGGTCGCCAGGCGACGGATGAGGAAGGCCCCTTCGAGGTGGTCCAGGTAGGTGTTGACGGTGTGGTAGGAGAGGCCGAGGCTGGCGCCGACCTGGCTGGCGTTCCAGGGCTGGCCGTGCAGGGCTGCGAGCATCCGGAAGAGCCGTTCGGTCGTGCGTGGCTTCGCCGGCAGCCCCCAGTCCGGCAGGTCGCGCTGAGCGAGCAGGGCCAGGTAGTCGAGCTGCCACCGGGGAAAGGCCGCGGGATCGAGCACGCCACCGTCTGGGTAGCCTCCCATCAGCCAGTGACGCTCGGTTCGTTCGGGGGTCGCCAGCTCGCATCTCAGGAGAGGCGTCAGCTCCGCCAGGGAGAGACGGCCGGCCAGGGACTGGGAGACCTGAACCATCAGCGTCGGTGCGATCGAGCCCAGCAGCAGGAAGCGGCTGTTGCGCCTGCGGTCGGCGTCGATGGCCGCGCGGAGGCGGGGGAAGATCTCGGGCCATGCCTGGGCCTCGTCCAGCACGACGAGGTCTGTCCCACCGGTGACGCGGTCCCAGTCCAGGTCGAGCCGAAGACGCTCCGACGCCAGCTCGAGATCGTAGAGCCTCCCTCCGAGGCTTCGCGCGAGCGTGGTCTTGCCGCACTGGCGGGGCCCGACCAGCGCCACCGCAGGGGATCGCTCCAGGCGCAGGCGGAGGACGTCGCTGATGGCACGGGGGACCATGC
Source organism: uncultured Enterobacterales bacterium (assembly GCA_964501915.1). Classification (GTDB taxonomy): domain Bacteria; phylum Myxococcota_A; class UBA796; order UBA796; family CAJQPC01; genus CAYFPX01. The sequence goes on along the minus strand of CAZCVP010000233.1, from coordinate 3,740 downwards.
TTGCAGTATAGAATTTGATTTCTGTTTTGCAAGATCGGCGGGCCCGTCCGTGTGGTCGTTGGAGGGATGGTGCGCGTCACCGGGTGTCTCTCATCGTCACGAGGGGTCTTCCGACATCTCCGGAGCGCGCCACCCGACGACCCAGGACTTGCCGGGCCAGGGCCCAGCCCTCAACCCCCCGCGAGTCCGTCGACCGACCTCCACGGCACCAGCCGGACACCGGCCGTCCTGCGGTGCTCGGTGCCGCCGTAGACCAGGACACTCTCCAGGCTCCGCACGAGAGGTGCCTCCTGGGCCGCGGCGCCGAAGCGGAGCAGGCCTCTCAGGTGATCGGCGCTCACGGTGGCCCCTGACTTGACCTCGATGGCCACGGTGGCGTCCTCCCGCTCCAGCACCAGGTCCACCTCGTGTCCCTTGCGGTCCCGGTAGTGGAACAGGTCCGAGCGCAGCGCCTGGTGCCACCTCTGCTTGGTGAGCTCAGCAGCCACCCAGGACTCGAACACGGCGCCTCGCAACGGGTGACGCTCGAGCTGGGAGGCCGAGTGGATGCCCAGGAGCCAGCACACCAGGCCCGAGTCGAGGAAGTGCAGCTTGGGCGTCCGAGCCAGGCGCTTGCGCAGGTTGCCGTGCCAGGTGGGGAGCCGGATGACGAGGAAGCTCGTCTCCAGGACGCCCACCCAGGCCTTGATCGTGCTCACCGCCACCCCCACGTCGGAGGAGAGGCGGCTGAGGTTCAAGGGTGTCGCCGTGTGGCCTGCGCACAGCGTCATGAAGGTCTGGAAGGCCCGCATGTCCTGGATCGCCAGGACTTCCCGGACGTCTCGCTCCAGATAGGTGGCCACGTAGCCGCCGAGCCACTCCGCCGCGGGGACGCCACGATCGTAGATCGCGGGGTAGCTGCCCTCGAACAGGAGCTGCCAGAGCCCACGATCTGGACGCGCGAAGCGGGCCAGCTCGGCCAGGCTGGGCGGCAGCAGGTGGACCACCGCGGTGCGCCCGGCCAGGGACTGGGTGATGGTCCGCAGCAGCCCGAAGTGCTGGGAGCCCGTCAGGATGAACCGACCCGGGGCCCGCTGCTCGTCGACTTCGACCTGGATGTAGGAGAGCAGCTCGGGCACACGCTGGACCTCGTCGATGACCACCCCGGAGCGGTGCTCGGCCAGGAAGCCCAACGGGTCGGAGGCGACCTCGTGGCGGAGGTCCGGACGCTCGAGGGAGACGTAGGGCATCTCAGGAAAGGCCTGCCGGCACAGCGTCGTCTTGCCGGACTGACGGGGCCCTGTGAGGGTGACGACCGGATGACGCTGGGCGAGCTGCTGGATCCTGGGGGTGAGGTTCCGGGTGATCATGGCGCGAGTTTATCATCGCATCGAAGATCTGCGCTGTCTCCGCGGGCCAGGAGGTCGGCTCCTGGCGCCCTGAGCCCGACACCCCCTCGAACCTCTTCGGCGGCGAGATCGCCTCCCACCAGGTCTCCGGGTCCGTCAGGTCCAGGGCCAGGCAGCGTCTCAGACTCGGCCGAGGATCGAGACCTGGTCTTGGACCCAGTACGGCCTGGGGCCGGCGGAGCTTGTCACCGGGTCTCACCCGTCGTCGCGAGAGGTCCTTCGAGTGGCGCCCACGAACCGGATGGGTTCCACCTGTCCGCCGCCGACCTCGACGCGTTCGCGATGTGGCAGGGCCGCCAGCGGGAGAAGACGGGCATGGCCGGGATCTGGGGGAGTGTCGGGGCGGTCGACACCGCCTCCACCCCTGTGACCGGCGCCACGCTGGGGCCCCTGGCCTGGTTCGCCAGCGAGGTCGAGCTGTCGGGCATCTTCGATCGGCTGGAGGTCCAGGGCCGGATCACGGGCACGATCCGTAGCAGCGTGCCGGGCTCGGCGAGCTACGTGGTCGACACCACCCGCGCTGACCTGGAGGACTGGGTGGACGTGGCGGACAACCTCCTGATCACCTCGGGCGAGGGGGAGGGTCGCTACGAGGTCACCGGCGTCGAGGCCTCGAGCCTGACGGTGAAGTGGATGGGCTCGGACGGCGCGGCTCCGGACCTCGTGGTGATCACCAAGACCGGGCCGACCTCGTTCCAGGACGAAGCGATCATCCGGGGCCCCTACCTGGACTTCCCCAGCGGCTTCATCGACAGCAAGGGCCGGGTCCACCTCTTCTGGTTCGAGGCGCCGAAGACGATCGCCCACATCCAGGGCTCCGACGAGGTGTCGCTGTGCTATCGGCCGGGGTGGGTGGGCAACGTCCTGGGCGAGGCGCTGGACCTGGGTCGAGCGGTCTCCTACGAGCGCGTGCCGGACCGTGGCGCCTACCGTGCGTAGGTCCGGGTGGTGGCTCCAGGCGGCAGCGCTGTCGCTGTCGCTTCAGGTACTGCTTGCCCCTCCGACCCGACAGGGCTGCCAGGTCTGATGCTCTATGCTCGAGTCCCATGGACTTTTCGTTCTTGCCGAACAGCCGCTCGTGCTCCTCTTCGTAGCGGCCGGCGACGATGCGGACGCGGTCCTCGTACAGGTACAGCGTGCCCGGGATGCCGGCGGCCTTGGCGGGCATGGCGTACTGGTTGGTGTCGTAGACGACCATGGCGGTGGGGCCGACGCTGACGGGGATGCGAATGGCGAGCTGGTCGGGCTTGACCTTGGGCTCGCGCAGGCGCGGCAGCTCCTCCTCGCGGCGAACGGCAGGGATGATGCCGGTGGCTCTGCTGGGGCGATCGTGGTTGACCTCGTGCAGCCACTCGGCCAACTGGGCCCGCAGGTCGTCCATGTCGTGGAAGCGCCGCTGCTTGAAGAAGGACCCCTTCACCCAGCCCACGATGTTCTCGACCGAGCCCTTCTGCTGGGGCTGGCGAGGCCAGCAGACCTCGGCGCCGAAGCCGATCTCCAGCGCGGCGTAGGCGAAAACGGGGTTCCACTCGGTGATCTCACCGTTGCTCCTCCACTTCAGGGCCACGGTCTTGGGCCGGTCGAAGACCGCGCACAGCGGCACACCGCCGAAGGCCACGAAGTGGACGAGCAGGGTGCGGATCAGGGTCTCGGCCTGCTCGTTCTCGACCAGCGTGACCTCGGCCCAGCGCGACCACTTCAGCCGCGAGGCGAAGAACTTCACCTTCTTTCGGCTGCCGTCGATGAACTTGACCCAGACGGTGCCGAAGTCGTGCTGCGAGAACTCGCCTGGCAGGCCCTCGAAGCGCATACCGAGATCTTGCAGTGCTCCGAGACCGCGACCTGGGCGAGGCTGGCGTCGATCAGGACCTGGACGGCGTGGCGGGTGAGCAGGCTGTGCATGGCTTCCTCGGTCCGCACCGGCTGGTTGGCGCGGACCCGATCGCCTACTCCGCCGCCACCGCTTCCCGGGCCCATGGAACATGACGGCGATGTGGAAGCCATGGACGGGCTCTCGGGGCGCGGCGTGGTCGCCAGCTCGCCAGGCCCGCCCACCGCTCCCACAACGCCTTGGACAACCAGGCCGGGGGACGCAGCGGTGAGCTCGGCCTCAGTGGCGGCCGGGTTGCCCACAGGTCCCACAGGCTCTGCTGCTGGTTGATGATCAGGAGGAAGACAGGGGTGCTGAGTCATCCGTCACTCCGTTCCGGAAACCGGCCAGATTTTCCGGAACGGGGGCGGTCAGAGTTTCTGGAACTCGCAGGAGGTCGATCCGCGTTGAGGAAGGGCGCTTCGGAAGGGCCCGGAGCGCCGAGCAACACGCAGTGCCTTCGTTCTTCCGCCCGGGGCGGA
>CAZCVP010000232.1:0-12010 GCA_964501915.1 uncultured Enterobacterales bacterium | reverse complement strand
GTCCATCGACTCCGAGACCGCGGCGTTGTCCGGCGTCACCGTGACCGACAACACCGCCTCCGGCTATGGGGGAGGCGTGTGGGTGCAGTCCAAGGACAGCTCGTCGTTCTTCGCGGACGGGCTCACCTTGACCGGCAACACGGCCGGGGGCGACTACGGCGGCTTCTACATCTACTCCCAGGCCTCCGACGGTGCCTTCTGCGATCTGGTCGTCAGCGAGAACGAGACCGAGGGGAGCATCGGCGGAGCCTACATCCTTCAGTACGACCCGTCGGGTCTGGTGCTGAGCCTCGACACGGTGCTGGCCACGAACAACTCCGGCGTCGGCCTCTTCCTCTACGCCCCCAGCAGCGACCTCCGGGTCGCAAACGCCACCGCAGCCGGCAACGGGGGCGACGGCATCGCCACCTACGGCAACGGTCCGGTGATCTCCAACACCATCTCTGCAGGCAACGGGGGCTTCGGCGTGGTCGACACCACCGGCAGTGGACCGACCTTCTCCTACACCGACGTCTACGCCAACGTAGCTGGGGCCTACGACGGCATGACCGACCCCACCGGCTCCAGCGGCAACCTCGCGACCGACCCCGACTTCATCGCCTTCTCCGCCGCGGGCGATCCGGCACTCTGGGACCTCCACCTGGCCGAGACCTCGCCCCTGCTGGATGCGGGGGACTCGTCGGTGTTGGACTCCGACGGCTCCCGGAGCGACTACGGCGCCTACGGTGGCGAGTGCTACGACTACGGCTGGTACGACGACGACGACGGCGACGGCCTCTACGATGGCTGGGAGGAGGACCACGACCTCGACACCACCAGCGACGACTCCGGCGACGACCCCGACGGGGACTACCTCACGAACTCAGAGGAGCTGAGCTACGGGACCGATCCGGGCACCGACGACACCGACGGCGACGGACGCACCGACTATGGCGAGGTCACGGCCGGGACCGACCCCCTCGACGCCAGCGACCCCTGACCCGCGCCCGAGACGCTTCTGCTGGTTCATGAGCATGAGCCAGGTGCAGATCTCCTCGGGCTCCGGCACGTCACCGGCGATGACCTGTCTCCGCATGTCGTCCGGCCGGAGGCCGTACCGCTCCTCGAACGCAGCGATCCGCGCCCATCGTAGCCGCCGCGGCTCGGAGAGGGCACGAGCCGGCAGTCAGGCCTTGGTGTAGACGTGCCATGCCCCCAGGTGGAAGGTCGGGGTGTAGGTGGGCTCGTCCTCGTCCTCGACCTCCTCGACCGGAATCGGCGGAAGAGCGACCTCCACGTAGGCCTCGTCCTCGGCCGGCCGGAGGAGCGGTAGGAGGGGCCGCAGGGTCAGGCCCCCTCGGGCCCCGGTCATCACGGTGTCGCACCAGTCCGCACCGTACAGCTTCCTGGTCCGCGAGAAGACTCTCGGCGAGTCCAGCGTAGTAGGCGTTGTCCCAGGCCACGAGGGTCTCGTGCTGCAGCGGTTCATCTCTCCTGGGACCAGTCCTCGATCTCCAGCCCGGTGAAGCCAGTGAAGTCCTTCGCGTTGTTCGTCACCAACACGAGGTCGTTGGTCGCCGCTATCGCCGCAATCTGGCCGTCCAGATACGGCGGCGTACGACCGGCCTTCGACAGGCGGGCCCTCTCTCTTCCGTGCCACTCAGCCGCAAGTCGATCATAGGCGAGCTGCGGATAGCTCGGCACGACGACCTCCTTGAGGTACCGCTCGAGCGCCCGACGACGTCGTCCACTCGGCATGATCGATACCCCGAACATGAGTTCATGCCAGACAGGAGTTGGCAGGCCAATGGAGCCGGCGTGGTCCTCGAGCAGCTCCATCAGCCTGGCGGGCGGTTCCACCCAGGAGGGAGCCGACACCACGTTGGTGTCCAGCGCGTACTTCAGTCCCACAGCTTGACATCCCGACCAGGGGACCGGTCCCTGAGCGAGTCCCAGTACCCTGGATCCAGGTCCAGGTCTTCGTCCGACACGGACTGTCGCCAGGACTTGTAGGCCTCGGCGAAGCTCTTCGTGGGTCCGGCCAACCGCTTGTAGTCTTCCATGGAGATCACCACGGCCACCGACTTCCCCCGTCTGGTGATCTCGACCTGCTCCCCAGCCTCGACTGCGTGGAGCAGGCGTGGAAGCTGTCCGCGGGCCTCCGCAACGGAGTACTTCTTGGTCATGGCTCTCTCCGGATGTACAGGATAGATGTACATCATATCCAGGGTCGCCCTGCGCGGCAAGAGCAGGCCACGCTCTGTTGAGTCGACAGACTTGTCGTGTTGCCTGGCGATTTCCGTGGTTCCACGGGCCTGGGGCTCGGCGACATGGGCACCCACAACGCTTGGAAGGCAGCCAGAGGTTGACACCGCCCGGGTCTCGAGACCTACGCCTCCGCCGTGTTGGTACTGGACCAACTCGTCTACGACACGACCGGCTCCGGGGCGTTCCGGGGGGCTGTCGTGGTAGCGGACCTGGACCCCGGCGGGGACGAGCCAGGTCCGCCAGCCCGTCCCCGCCGAGGTCTTGCTCGATGGACGGCCCGCGGCCAAGGTCCTCCGGACCCTGCATGTCGGGCTGGATCGTGGCGATGGCGACCTCCAGCAGGTCCCCGGAGACGGTGGGGGGACCGCGGACGAGGTAGGCGGAGCCGGTGGAGCTGGGCACCGGCGAGGAGGCGGTGTTCCTGCAGAAGCCGTACACGGGGCGGGAGCTGTCGGCGACGCTGCGGGACGCGCTGGGGGGCTGGGGGCGGTGGGTCCGGGCGCCGCTACAGGTCGGCTCCGGACAGCAGGTAGGCGCCACCGGCGTCGGTGGCGAGCTCGTCGAGGTAGGGCAGCCCGACGATGAGGTCGTCGATGCCGTCGCTGTCGAGATCGCCGGCGTTGGCGAGGACGGGGTAGTAGTCGGGGGTGGTCAGGGCCAGGTCGGCGTCCTCCACGTCGAGGGTGCCGACCAGCGGTCCCTCGAAGACCCGGATCCAGTTCGGGCCGGCCACGCCCAGCTCGTCGTCGCCGTCGCCGTCGTGGTCGCCGAGGCTCCGGCCCTGGTAGTCGTGGCTGCGGATGGCCTCGGGGTCGAAGATGCGAGCCGTGGCGGCGCCGCTGTCGAGCCCTGCGCCGGAGGTCCCGCCGGCGTAGACCTGGATCAGGGGGTAGGTGGCGTCGTAGCGGAAGTTGGCTCCGATGACCACGTCGTCGAAGCCGTCTCCGTCCAGGTCGGCGGCCAGCTCCACCACCTGACCGTCGCCGAACCAAGGCTCGTCGTGGGTCTCGTCGGCGTCGGGAGTGAGGCGCACGCCGGTGCTGGGTCCGTAGAACAGGAAGGCGCGGCCGGCGGAGCCGCTCTCGTGCACGATGCCTGGGGCGCCGATGAGCACGTCGTTGAAGCCGTCGCCGTTGACGTCGCCGTCGCCGGCGAGGCCGTGACCGTAGGTCGCGAACTCGTAGGCGTGGTCGTTGACGAAGGTGGCGTGGGCGTCGTCGGAGGTCGTGCCGGCGGAGATGGGCCCGTGGAAGAGGTAGGCGGTGCCGGCGTTGAAGTCGGCGAGGTCGGATCCAGGGCTGCCGATGAGCAGGTCGGCGTGACCGTCGCCGCCGACGTCACCCGGCGCCGCCAGGGTCTCGCCAAAGCCTCCCCCGTCGACCCCAGTGATCGCCAGACAGGCCTCGTCAAGAGAGACACGCTTCGGCTGCCCGCCGCACAGGATCTCGACATCGAACCCCCAGTAGAGCCCGACGACGAGATCGGCCACTCCATCGCCGTCGAGATCACCGGGGCCAGCCACGGCCAGCCCCGAACCGTCCAGCGCTTCCACCCCTCGAACGAAATCTGCTGCATCGTCCAAGGTCGCGACGCCGGAGAACGGGCCGTACGCCGCATGCACCCCGCCAGCCCCGTTCTCGCCGAGGTCGTCCTCTGGAGCCCCGAGCACCACGTCCTGCACCCCGTCACCGTCGAAGTCGCCTGCGGCAGCCACCGAGTAGGCCGCTTCGGCTCGGCTCTGGCTTCCGAGCAGGGCGGCGAAGGCCCAGTCCTCGAGGAGCAGGTCCGGGCTCTCCCCGGTCTCACCGCTGTCGCTCGTGGTGGCGGTGTCGGTGTCGGTCCGTGGACCCGTGTCACCGGTCTCTGTGGTCGGCGTGGAGTCTCCGTTCGCCGTGTCGGTGGAGTCCGCGCCTGCCGTGTCGCCGCAGGCGGCCAGCGAGAGAGCCCACAGGGTCAGCACCTGGTCACCTCCCGGTCAGCAGCGGGTGCTGCGCAGGCAGGGCTCCTCGGCTTCGAGGATCTCCTGCATGGGTCTGGCGAAGACCCCCTCCCGGTTCAGCGTGGCGAACAGCGTGACGACGTCCGCGAGGGCGTATGGCGTCGGAGCGGAGGGGTGCAGGCACATCTCTCGGGACCTTACTTCCTTTCTTTCATTTGTGCCTTACTGGGCGGGTTTCGATGAAGTGAGGTGGATCCGCAGCCACTTCCGTTCCCCCCTCTCCATCCCGCCGTCGTCGCGGTCGTGGGGAGCCTCGGCCCAGGGGGGGCCCCCTACAGCACCCCCAGCCGACACTCCCGCAGCTCGGTCGTCTCGATCTCCTCGCTCTCCTCCACCACCACCCCGTCCGGCATGCGCACGTAGGCCACGTCCCAGACCTCGTTGCCCTCCAGCTCCTCGACGAAGGTCCGCTCCAGCTCGCCGGCGATGTAGAAGCGCACGATGGCCTCGGTCTTGCCGCCGCCGTTGTCCTTGAAGTAGTGGACGCGGGCGTAGTAGTTGCCGTCCGCCGGCGCGTCGATGTTGATGTTCTCGGGACCGAAGCCGTAGCGGTCGTCGAGGTCGAGGCGGGCGTCGTCCGAGGACTCGGTCAGCGAGCCCCAGTTGGGGTTGGGATTGCAGTAGCAGCAGTCGCCCGGCAGCAGGAAGAAGTCGCTGAACTCGCCGTCGAGCAGGTGCAGGTCGAGGTCCGAGTTGTTGGTGTCCCAGACCAGCTCGATGTGGATCAGGTCCTGGGGGATGGCCTCGATGACCCGCTTGGTGGGTGCCGAAGCCACGCCGACGTCGTTGACCACCTGGAGCTGGGCCCAGTAGATGCCGGCCACGTCGGCCTGGAAGAAGGCCTCGTCGGCGACGTCGGCGTTCAGCTCGGCCCGCGACCCCGAAGGGGTCTTGGTCAGCTCCCAGGCGTACTGGATGATCTCGCCGCCGCTGGGGTCGTAGGAGCTGGAGCCGTCGAGGGTGACCAGCTCCGGCGGATCGACCTCGCTCGGACCCTCGATCACAGCGACCGGGTACTCGAAGTCGCCGCCGCCGTTGCCGAGCAGGGTGATCTCGACCGTGCCCTCGTCGGGGTCGTTGGAGGTGATGGTGAACAGCCCGTTGTCCCCGTAGGCGTGGTCCGGGATGTAGGTGATGGCCAGGGTGGCCGCCGTGGCGCTGTCGAGGGTGAAGCCGCCGGGGTCGCCGGTGATCTCGAAGGACCCGCCGCCGGTCTGGGCGGTCGAGGCGATGACCAGCGGGCCGTCGCCGACGTTGGACACGGTGACCAGCTCGATCGCCGCGTCACCGGGCTGCACGGTGCCGAAGTCCACGGCGTTGGGCTCGATCTGGATGTCCGGGGTCGGGCCGTCGCCGCCGATGCCGGTGATCGGGATCTCCAGGTCGTCCAGGCGCTGGTCGGTGCTGTGGAGCACCAGCACGTCGCTGTAGTCGAGGTAGTTGGGCGGCGAGAAGGTCACGGCCAGGGTGGTGCGCTCGTCCCGGGGCAGCACGATCTCGTCGCCGGGCACCTCGAAGACCTCGCCGGTGGTCAGGGCCACCGAGGAGACCTTGATCTCGACCTCGCCGGTGTTCAGCACCTCCAGCTCCAGCGTGGAGCTGTAGTCCACCACCACCTCGCCGAAGTCCAGGGTCTCCGGTGAGACGGCCCACCCTGGAACCAGCTCCCGGACGTTGGTCTCCGTGGGGCAGCCGAACAAGAGGAGCGTGGCGAGGGGCAACATCGGGTGCCACCCTATCCGAGCCCGACCCGGGCCGTCGACGGTGTCCCGAGGTAGAACACCCCATGCTTCGTCTGTTCCTGCTCTTCGTCGCCTGCCAGGGCTGCCGGAGCTGTGGCGCCCCCTCGGGCAGCGGCGACGACTCCGGCGGAGGGCAGGACAGCGACACCGTCGACAGCGCCGACTCCGCCGACACCGCCGACTCCGCCGACACCGCGCCGCCGCCGATGTGCGCCCAGGTCGAGGAGGAGCCCAACGACCAGCGGCCCTACGCGACCCCGATCGAGCTCAACTGGTGGTCCTGCGGCACCTTCTACGACCCCACCGAGAACGACTGGGACTACGTGTCCTTCGAGGTCAGCCCGGGGGACGCGGGCGGCATGACCTGGCTGGAGGTGGACGTCGAGGCCCAGTCCCGGGCGTCGGTCGCCGACCCGGAGCTGATCCTCTACGGCCCCGGTGACCAGATCATCTTCGTCGAGGACTTCGCGCGGGCCACCGACCCCTTCGTCGTCATCCCGGTCTCCGAGGAGGGCGCCTGGGACGCGGCGATCTACGAGAAGTACGCCGGCAATGGTCTCGACTACACCTGGTACCTGCGGGCTCTGGTGGCCAAGCAGCCCGTGGAGTGGAACCTCCAGGAGACCGAGCCCAACGACGCCCTGGACCAGGGGCTCGTGGTGGTCGACGGGGACCGGGTCTTCGGCGTGGTGGAGGACACCTACGACCTGGACTGGTACACCTTCGTCGCCCCGGAGGACGTGCCGGCCGTGACCCTGGCCATCGAGGCCAACAACCATGGCTCGCCGCTGGACGCCCGCCTGGCGCTCTACAACTCCGCCGGCACCAAGCTCGAGGCCGCGACCACGGGCCTGGGCGACGCCTACGACAAGGACCCGCTGGTGTCCGAGGAGCTCACCCCCGGAGAGGTCTACAGCATCAGCGTGCGCGTCGAGCTCGACGACGAGTCCCAGATCGGGGGCCCGGGCTACTGGTACGTGTTGGAGGTGCGGCACGACACGGAGGACATCACGGACTAGGGGTCCCAGAACCCTGGAGTCCCCGTGTTCGATCTCCACCACCCCGACCTCGGCCTCCAGCTCGACGCTCGCCGCATGGGCCTGTCTGCGAGCGACCTCGTCGACCCCGCCCTCGACGCGGCGCTGGACCACCTCGTGGAGCTGGAGGCCGGCGAGCCGGTGAACACCGACGAGGGACGTCGCGTCGGTCACTTCTGGCTGCGCGCCCCCGAGCGGGCACCGGGTGGACTGGAGGAGGTCATCGCCGCCACCCGCGACGCCGTGCTGGACTTCGCCGACCGGATCCGCGCCGAGGGCCGCTTCGACACCGTGCTCCAGGTCGGCATCGGCGGGTCCGCCCTGGGCCCGCAGCTCCTGGTGGACGCCCTGCCGGGGGACGGCCTGCACGTGGCCTTCCTCGACAACACCGATCCCGAGGGCATCGATCGGGTGCTGGCGGGCCTGGACCTGGCCCGGACCCTGGTGCTGGTGGTCAGCAAGTCCGGCGGCACCAGGGAGACCCGCAACGGCATGCTCGAGGTCCGGGCGGCCTGTGACCGCGCGGGCCTGGGCTGGGCCGAGCGGGCCGTGGCCGTGACCTGCGCGGACTCCAAGCTCGACCGCCTCGCCCGCGAGGAGGGCTGGCTGGCGCGCTTCCCGCTCTGGGACTGGGTGGGAGGGCGCTTCTCGGTGACCTCGGCGGTGGGCCTGCTGCCCGCAGCGCTGGCCGGACGCGACGTGGCGGGCCTGCTCGCGGGAGCCGCCGCCATGGATCGCTGGTGCCGGGCCCCGCGAGAGGCGAACCCGGCCGCGCTGCTGGCCCTGGCCTGGCACCGGGCCGCCGAGGGGGCCGCACGGCGGGCGATGGTGGTGCTGCCCTACCGGGACAGGCTGGTGCTCTGGCCGCGCTACCTCCAGCAGCTCATCATGGAGTCCCTCGGCAAGCGCCTGGACCGCCAGGGCCGGGTGGTCCACCAGGGCCTCACCGTCTACGGCAACAAGGGGTCCACCGACCAGCACGCCACGGTGCAGCAGCTCCGGGAGGGGCCCGACGACCACTTCCTCTGCTTCCTGCTCACCCTCGAAGACGGCCGCAGCGCCGCACCTCTGGAGGTCGAGCCGGGGGTGACCTCCGGCGACTACCTGCTGGGCTTCGCCCTGGGGACGCGCCGGGCGCTGAGCGAGGCGGGACGGCGCAGCCTCACGCTGGTCCTCGAGCGGCTCGACGCCCCCACCCTCGGCGCCCTGATCGCGCTGCACGAGCGCGCGGTCGGGATCTACGCCCACCTGGTCGGCGTCAACGCCTACCACCAGCCCGGCGTCGAAGCGGGCAAGCTCGCCGCCGCCGAGGTGCTGGAGCTGATGGCGCGGCTGGCCGCCGGGAAGGACCCCGGCTCGGCCCCCGAGGACGACGTGGAGCTCGTGAGGGCCCGGCTCCAGCGCTCGAACTGACCCCCGGGGGCCCGCTTCCCGTCTCGTCCGGCTACACTCCGCGCGGAGGAAGCCCCGATGGCCTTCTGGCTGGCCCTGCTCGGACTGGCGTGCACCTCGGACACCGAGTCGGGCACGACCGACACGGGCACCACCGAGACGGGACGGGACTCGGGCACGACCGACACCGAGGACACCGAGGACACCGAGGACACCGCGCCCCCCTGCGAGGTCGCGGTGGTGGCCACGGAGCCGGACTCCGACGACGACGGCCACTTCTGGCGTGATCCGCTGCGCGTCTGGTTCGACGCCGCCTTCCCCGAGGACACCTCCCCGGTCTTCACCCTGGCGGCGGTGGCCGACGGCTCGCCCCTGGCGCTGGCGGAGACCTGGGACGAGAGCGGCCTGGCCGTCGCGCTCTCGGCCCCGCCCCTGGCGCCCTCCACCAGCTACGAGCTGGCGATCGACGCCTGCGCGCAGTCCTGGTCCGTCGTCTTCAGCACCAGCGCCTACGGCGAGCCGGTCACCGGCGGTCCGCAGAGCCTGCTGGACCGGAGCTGGGTGGTGCCTCTCGCCGAGGTGCCGTGGACCAGGCCCGAGAGCGCGGCGGACCTGCTCACCGTGGTGCTCACCGAGCCGCTGCTCATCGGGGTCCATGCCGTCGACGGGGACCAGCTCCACATGCTCGCGGCGGTGGGACGCTTCAGCGACCTGGACGGCTTCCTGCAGAGGCCCAACGAGCCCACCTGGGACGTGGAGGGAGTCGACCTGAGCCAGGGGGCCTGGTTCGAGGGTCAGGCCGAGCAGATCGTGTTCACCTACAGCGAGGCCGAGGTCCCGGTGCACGACTTCACCCTCTCCGGGACCTTCGCGCCCGACGGCGCGGCCATCGAGGGGGGGCTCATCGAAGGCCTGGTGGACACCCGCGACATCGCCAAGCTCTTCCAGCGCGACGACCCGGACTTCGTCTGCACGGTCGTGGCCGAGGACTACCAGTTCGAGTGCACGGCGTGCCCGGACGGCGAGGTCCTCTGCCTGGACCTGAAGGGGGAGGGCATCCAGGCCGATGAGGTCGAGGGCCTGACCCTGATCCGCAACGCCGACGACGACGGCTGAGGAGACCCAACGTGAGCGCACTGCTGCTGTCCCTGGTGTTGATGGGCTGCGACGGCGACCCGGACGACAGCGCCGATGGCACGACCGACTCCGGTCTCAGCGACGACTCGGGAGACCCCACCACGGACTGTTCCGAGGTGACGTGGTGGCCGGACGAGGATCGCGACGGGTTCGGCGCGATGGACGAAGCCCCGGTGGAGTCCTGCGAGCAGCCGGAGGACGGCTGGGTGCGCAACGACCGGGACTGCGACGACGGCGACCCGGGGATCTGGCCGGGCGTGGTGGATGCGTCCTGCGACGGGATCGACCAGGACTGCGACGGCGAGGCCGACGAGGACGCGCCCCAGTTCCTGCTCTTCGAGGACGGCGACGGCGACGGCTACGGCCGCGACGACCAGGTCGTCGAGAGCTGCGACCCCGACCTCGAGGGCACCAGCTCCCAGCCCGGCGACTGCGACGACGACGAGAGCCAGGTCAACCCGGGCGCCGCGGAGGTCTGCAACGACGGGCTCGACAACGACTGCAGCGGGGAGGCCGTCGTCTGCCGGCTGAGCGGCAAGGTCGTCCTCGACAGGGGCGACGCCCTGTTCGAGGGCTGGGGTTCGAGCGCCGCCATGGGCGCGTCGGTCAGCTCCCTCGGAGACCTCGACTCCGACGGTCACGCCGACTTCGGCGTCGGCGGCTACGGCGATCCCTGGATGTGGTGGTCCAGCGACCCGCGCGGCCTGCTGGTCGCCTACGGTCCCTTCACCTCGGCCTCCCACACCGGCGAGATGGTGGAGCTCGGCCTGGCCGAGACCTACCAGTTCGTCGGGTCCTCGGCCGCCAACGTGGGAGATGTCGATGGCGATGGCCAGAACGACCTGCTGGTCGGGGCGCCCTACGGCAACTGGAGCTCCTCGGACAACGGGCGCGCCCTGTTCCACAGCGGTCCCCTGGGGCCCGGCGAGAGCGCTCGCACCTGCTGCGCGGCCCTGATCGGGGACAACGACTACGGCTTCGCGGGCTACCGGGTCGTCGGACCGGGCGACCTGACGGGCGACGGTGCTCCCGACATGGTCGTCTCCTCTCCGATGGCACCGGACGGGTCCGGAACGACCTACACCGGTCGGGTGCACGTGGTCGAGGACACGCCCTACGGCGACGAGTACCTGTCCGACTTCAGCATGACGCTCTACGGCGAGTCGGGAGCCCAGAGCTACTTCGGCCTCTCCGTCGACTCGGCGGGCGACATGGACGGGGACGGGGATCCCGAGCTGATCGTCGGAGCACCCCTCAGCTACGGCAACAGCTACGCGGGCGCCGCCTACCTCTACGAGTCCCCGGTGCCGGGCACCCTCGGGGTCGAGGACGCCGACATCACCTGGGAGGGTCCCTACGCCGAAGGCTACCTGGGACAGGGCGTCTCCGGTGCCGGCGACGTGAACGGCGATGGCTACGACGACGTGCTGCTGGGCGCCTATGGCTGTCGCGGCGCCGGTTCGGGCTGCGACTACAAGGGCGCTGTCTACCTGGTGCTGGGTCCGGCCGACCCCTCCGCGCCCTTCAACACCAAGGCCGCCACCATCGACGGCGCCAATTCCTACGACTACTTCGGCTACTCCCTCGACGGGGACTTCGACGCCGACGGCGATGGACAGGGCGACTTCGTGATCGCGTCGATGTACGCCGATCCCGGCGGCACCTCCGACGCGGGCTCGACCCACCTCTTCCACGGCCCGGTCGAGGGCAGCCTCACGAGCTCCGACGCTGACTTCGTCGTCACGGGCGCCAACACCTACGCCAACGCCGGCCTCTCCCTCGCCGTGCTCGGGGACCAGGACGGCGACGGCCTCGGTGACTTCGCGGTGGGCTCCCCGGGGCACTCGGTGAGTGGTGCGAGCTACGCGGGCGGCGTGGGAATCTTCAACGGGTCGGGACTCTGAACGACCGGTGGGCGGTCGCCCTGCGTACCCTGGCCTGTGGCCTGGCCGGGGCCCTGTTGGCGCTTCCGCTCCACCTCTGGTTGCACAAGACCGTGCCCCCACCGGCCTTCGCGGCCTGGGGCTTCGTCGGCTCGGCGCTGCCCCCGCTGCTGCTGGCCCCGGCCTGGCAGGATCTGCCCGACTTCCTCCGTCGCACGCTCACCGTGGTCGTGGCGGTGGTCGGGGTGGTGCTCGTGGCCATCGGCAGCATCGCCGCCCGGGGGGCGATGTACGCGCTGCTGCGTCGCGAGGAGCTGATCATGGCCACGGTCTCCGTGGCGCTGGTGTCCGTCGGCGTCGCCTCGCTCGTCGAGACCCACCGCCGCCTGGCGGCGATCATCGCCACCCGGGAGCAGGAGCTGGCCGCCGAGCGTCGGGCCGCGGTCGAGGCCCAGCTCCGGGCGCTCCAGGCCCAGATCCGACCCCACTTCCTGTTCAACACCTTCAACGCGCTCTCGGAGCTGATCCACGAGGACGCCGACGCCGCCGAGGACCTGGTCACCGACCTGGCCC
>CAZCVP010000231.1:0-12108 GCA_964501915.1 uncultured Enterobacterales bacterium | reverse complement strand
GGTCCCCCGGGCCGCCCCCGAGACCGGGTGAGGAGGCGAGCCTGTCCGCATCGCCCCCAGTCCCCCAGTCCCCCTGTCGAGCCGTCACCGTCCATGGCCCCACGGAACGAGGCCAGGCCATGGACGACTCCGTCCTTCGGGTGCCTGAGAGCACGCCAGCGCCACGAGGACGCTCTCCTGGCTGGCGGAGAGCACCGCGACCTTCACCGGTGTCTACGGCGACGTCTACGGCTTCTCCACCAACTACAACGGCACCACGGACGTCACCGGCACCAGCGGCAACCTCGACTCGGACCCCGCCTTCTCCTCCGTCTCCGACGACGGGGACTGGGCCAACGACGACTGGACCCTGTCGAGCGGCTCCCCGGGCATCGACGCCGGCAGCCCCAAGCTGTCGATGCTCGACGCCGACGGCACCCGCAACGACATGGGCGTCTGCGGCGGTCCGAACTCCGAGTGGGCCCTCTAGGAGGGGTTGACAGAGGGGACCATCCAGAGTTAGTGAGTAATCACTTACTTTCGAAGGTGGACCATGCGACCCCGCCGCGTGACCGACGACGAGATCCTCGAGGTGGCCCGGGAGACGATCCTGGAGCTCGGACCGAGCGTGTCCACCACCGTCATCGCCGAGCGCCTGGGGGTCTCCCAGGCCACGCTCTTCAAGCGCTTCGGCTCCAAGGACGCCCTGGTCCTGGCCGCGCTGCTGCCCAGGCCGGAGGCCCTGCCGCTGGTCCGGCTCGAGCAGGGCCCGGACGATGGCCCCCTGCTGCCGCAGCTCCGGTCGGTCCTGCTGGAGGTCGGCGCCTTCTTCAACGAGCTGGCCCCCTGCCTCGTCGCGCTGCGCTCCAGCGGCTCCTTCCCACCGCACTTTCCCGGCGGGGTCCACTCGCCGCCCATCGTGGCCCGGATCCACATCAGCCGCTGGCTGGAGCGCGGCGTGGAGACCGGGGAGCTGCGGCCGGACGTGGACACGGAGCACCTGGCCGTGGCGCTCTTCGGTGTCGTCCAGGCCCGGGTCATGCGGGAGCACCTCATCGGCGACGCCACCCTGACGGGCACGCCCGAGGACTACCTCGACGCGGCCGTGGACTACGTGTTCCAGGGGGTGACGGCATGATCCCCCTCTGGCTGCTCGCCGCGCCGGCGCTGGCGACGCCCTGGTGGACCACCCTCGACGATCCGGGGCTCGAGGAGGTCATGGAGCGCACGCTGTCCGGCAACCTGGACCTGATGGCCGCCTGGATCCGGGTCGAGGGCGCCGAGGCCCGAGCGAAGCAGGCCCGGGCCGGGGTCCTGCCGATCGTGACCTTCGACGTCGGCGGCCAGGTCCTGCCCAACGAGGGCCGCTACTTCGGCTTCGACTTCCCGACCCAGGGCGGCGACGACGCCCCGGAGACCTACCAGTCGGCCTCAGCGATGTTCAACGCCGTGGTGCCCCTGGACGTCTTCGGTCGCCAGGTCAGCACCTGGAGGGCCACCCGCTACGACGCCCTGGCCCAGGAGGGCAACGCCCAGGCCCAGGCCATCCAGCTCACGACCCTGGCGGCGGAGAGCTGGTACGACCTGGTGGCGGCGACCGCGCGGCTGGCCGTCGTCGAGGAGCAGCTCCGGGTGAGCCGGGAGCTGCTGGAGCTCGTGGAGCTGCGCTATGCGTCGGGGGACGGCAACGCCCTCGAGGTGCTCCAGCAGCGCCAGCAGCTCGCGGCCCGCCAGACCCTGGTGCCGGCGGCCCGCATCGGGGTACGCACCGCAGAGCAGCGGCTCGCGGTCCTGGTCGGCGATCGACCCGTCGAGGTGGACCTGCCCGAGGTCCTGACCGAGCTCCCGGGCCTGCCCGAAGCACCGGGAGAGGTCGACCTGACCCGGACCCGGCCCGACCTGGTGGCCGCCGCCCTGACCCACGAGGCGGCCACGGCGCTGCGGCGCAGCGCTGCGAAGGGGGCCCTGCCGAGCCTGGCCGTGACCGGCGGCGCCGGCTGGCAGTTCTACCGCCTCGACGAGCTGGACAGCCAGGCGACCTGGCAGGTCGGGGCCTCGCTCTCGATGCCGCTGTTCGGTGGCCTGGGGGCCTGGAACGGCTACCAGGAGGCCAAGGCCACCGAGTACGGCGCCGAGCTGGCCTGGCGCAGCCTGGTGCTCACGGCCGAGCAGGAGGTCGCCCAGGCCCGGGTCGTCGAGGCCGAGCGGCTCGCCACCCTCGAGGCGGTGCTGGCGCGTGCCGAAGCCGCCGAGCTCCTCTACACCGAGTCCCGCTCCCGCTACGTCGCTGGCCTGACCGACTACCTCACCGTGCTCAACGCCCTCGACGTGCGGCAGCAGGCCCAGCTCGACCTCGTGCAGGCCCGTCGCGACCTGCTCTCCTCCCGCATCCAGCTCCACGACGCCCTCGGCGGCGCGTGGGCCCAAGACCTCTGAACCCCCCGCGGACGGTCCGACCATGAGCTCCAAGACCTCTCTCGTCCTCCGAGGCGTCGTGCCCATCGTCATCCTCGGCCTGGGGGCCGGCGCCGCCGCGGGGCTCTTCGCGCTCGCCGACACGGTGGAGAAGGCCCCGCCCGAGGCTCCGCCCCAGCCCGTGAGGGTCCTGGAGGTGGCGCCCGAGACCCACGCCGCCGAGGTCCTGGCGACCGGGGTGGTCGAGGCCTCCCGGCGGGTCCAGATCGTGCCCCAGGTCGGCGGTCGCATCGTGTCCCAGGCCAACAGCCTGGTGCCCGGCGGCCGCTTCTCGGCGGGCAGCATCCTGGCGCGGATCGACGATCGGGACTACGAGATCGCCCTGCGCCAGGCCGTCAGCCAGGTGCACCAGGCCGAGCTCGAGGTGCAGCTCGAGGCCGGCCGCAAGGCCGTCGCCGAGCGGGAGTGGGCGCTCTTGGGCGATGACCGCCCGCGCGAAGAGGCCGCCCTGGCCCTGCGCGAGCCCCACGGGGAGGTCGCGGCGACGAACCTCGAGGCCGCCGAAGCCGCCCGGGACCGCCGGGAGCTGGACCTGGAGCGCACGGTGCTGCGGGCCCCCTTCAACAGCATGGTGGTCAGCGAGTCGCTCGAGGTGGGCCAGGTCGTCTCGCCGGGCCAGGCGGTGATCACCCTGATCGGGACCGACACCTTCTGGGTGTCCGTGTCCGTCGGCGTCGACAAGCTGGCCTGGCTGGAGGTCCCGTCCCTGTCCGGCGGCCGCTCCTCCAGCGCGGTCGTGGTCCAGGCGCTGGGTGACGGCACGGTGCACGAGCGCCACGGTCAGGTGGTGGGCCTGGCCGGCGAGCTGGATCCTGCGACCCGCACGGCGCGGGTGCTGGTCGCGATCGACCGGCCGCTCTTGGGGCCCCTGCCGCTGCTGCCGGGGACCTACGCCGAAGTCGCGCTGGAGGGCCGGAGCGTGGACCACACCGTCCGGCTCCCCCGCGGTGCGCTCTATGACGGCGACACCGTCTGGGTGGTGGTGGACGGCGAGCTCGATCGACGCGAGGTGACGGTGGCCTTCGGGGACGGAGAGCAGGTGATGGTCACCAGCGGGCTGCAGGCCGGGGACCAGGTGGTCACCAGCCCGCTCGCCGTGCCGCTGGTGGGCCAGTCGGTCGCGCTCCAGGCCCAGGGGAGCTGACCATGTCCGAGCGAGGCCCCATCGCCTGGATGGCGAGGAACTCCGTCGCCGCCAACCTGCTGATGTTCATGGTGCTCATCGGCGGCATGCTCGGCATCTCCCGCACCACCCAGGAGGTCTTTCCCGCCTTCGACATCGACCAGGTCATCGTGTCGGTGGTCTACCCGGGGGCGAGCCCGGAGGAGGTCGAGCAGGGCATCGTGCTCGCGGTCGAGGAGTCCGTGCGCGGCATCGACGGCGTCAAGCGCGTCAAGTCCAGCGCCGGGGAGGGGATCGCCATCGTCTACCTGGACCTCACCCTGGAGGCCGATCCGGACCGCGTGCTGGCGGACACCAAGTCCGCGGTGGACCGGATCCAGACCTTTCCCGAGGAGGCGGAGCGTCCCCAGGTGATCCTGCCGACGATGAGCCGCCAGGTCGTGTCTCTGGTGATCTACGGGGACCAGGACCTGCGCTCGCTGCACGCCATCGGCGAGCGGGCCCGGGCCCGCCTGGTGCAGCACCCCGACGTGACCCAGGTGGGTGTGTCCGGTGTGCCGTCGCTCGAGGTCTCGGTCGAGATCCCTCGCGAGACCCTCGAGGGACTGGGGCTGACCCTGGACGAGGTCGCCCACCAGATCTCCGGCTCCTCGCTGGAGCTCGGCGGCGGGGCGCTCCAGACCCGCCAGGGCGACATCCTGCTGCGGGTGGCGGACCGGGTGACCGTCGGCAGCGACTTCGCCGACATCGTGCTGCGCGGCACGGCCTCCGGAGCCACGGTGCGCCTCGGCGACGTGGCGCGCATCACCGACGGCTACGCCGACACCGACCAGGCGGCCTTCTACTCGGGGCTTCCCGCCGTGCGCGTCGACGCCTCCCGGGTCGGCAAGGAGACCCCGATCCAGGTCTCCAACGCCGCCTACGAGGTGCTGGAGGAGCTCCGGGCGGAGCTGCCGGACACCGTGCAGCTCGCGGTCATCAACGACGCGTCGGAGATCCTCCAGAGCCGCATCGACCTCTTGATCAAGAACGCCAAGTACGGCGGCCTGCTGGTGGTGGTGATCCTGGCGCTCTTCCTGGAGCCGCGGCTCGCCGGCTGGGTGGCGCTGGGCATCCCCGTGTCCTTCATGGGGGCGTTCCTGTTGATGCCCACGATCGACCTGTCGATCAACATGATCACGCTCTTCGCGCTGATCATCACCCTGGGCATGGTGGTCGACGACGCCATCGTGGTGGGCGAGAACGCCTACGACCACATGCAACAGGGCAGGTCGAAGCTCGAGGCGTCGATCCTGGGGGCGCGGGAGATGGCGGTCCCGGTCACCTTCGCCATCCTCACGACCATCGCCGCGTTCTCGCCGATGTTCTTCGTGCCCGGCGTGATGGGCAAGATCTTCCGGCTCTTCCCGGCGGTGGTGATCGCGGTCCTGCTCTTCAGCCTGATCGAGTCCTTCTTCGTGCTGCCGGCCCACCTGAGCCACCAGAAGCCGCGGCCCTGGCTCGATCGCCTGGCGGCCCCGCAGCGCCACGTCGCCCGGGCCCTCCGGGATCACATCGAGCACTTCTACAAGCCCACGCTGCGACGCCTGCTGCGGTGGCGCTACGCCGCGGTGGCGACGGCGATCGCGATGTTCATCGGCGTCGTCGGCCTGGTCGGCAGCGGCACGGTCCCCTTCAGCTTCTTTCCCAAGATCGAGGGGGACCTCGTCAGCGTGTCGGTCCGGCTGCCCTACGGGGCCCCCAAGCACCAGGCCATCGCCGCCCGCGAGACCCTGGAGGCCGCCCTGGACGAGGCCGTGGACGAGGTCGGCGGTCCGGAGATCCTGCGCGGGGTGTACGCGCGGGTCGGAGAGGGCGCTGCCCAGGGCTTCGGTCCCCCCGAGATCGGCGGCCACCTGGTGACCGTGGAGGTGTTCATGGTGCCGGCCGGCGAGCGAGAGGCCCGGTCCGTGGACCTCGCCGCCGCCTGGAAGGAGGCCCTGCCGCCGCTGATCGGCGTGGAGTCCCTGACCTTCAACGCCGCCTCCGGCCCCCACGCGGGCGAAGCCGTCGACCTGCAGCTCGCCCACGACGACATCGACGTGCTCGCCGCCGCCTCGGCCTCGCTCCAGGAGAGCCTGGAGGGCTACGCGGACCTGATCAACGCCGCCAGCACCTTCTCTCTCGGCAAGCCGCGGCTCGACTACCACCTCAACGACAACGCCCGCACCCTCGGCCTCACAGGTGCCGACGTGGCCCGCCAGATCCGGAGCGCCTTCTACGGCGCCGAAGCGCTGCGGGAGCAGCGGGGTCGCAACGAGCTCAAGGTGATGGTGCGCCTGCCGGAGGAGCAGCGAGCCTCGGAGTACGACCTGGAGCAGCTCCAGGTGAGGACGGCGGGGGGCGGCTTCGCCCCGCTGGCGAGCGTCGCGGACTTCGAGCGGGACCGGGCGCCGACGGCGATCAAGCGCGAGGAGGGACGGCGCACGGTGAACGTGACCGCGGACCTGGCCTTCGGGGTCAAGTCCACCCAGGACGTCTTCAAGGACCTGGAGAGCACGGTCCTGCCAGCCCTGGTGACGCGCTACCCGGACCTGCGGGTGGAGAAGGCCGGGGAGCACCGGGAGCAGGCCGAGTCCTTCCAGGCCCTGGGCCAGAACTACCTGCTCGCCCTGGTGGCGATCTTCGGGCTGCTGGCGATCCCGTTCCGGAGCTACACGCAGCCGCTGATCATCATGTCGGCGATCCCCTTCGGCCTGGTGGGTGCGGTCCTGGGGCACCTGGTCATGGGCTACAGCCTGAGCCTGATCTCGATGTTCGGCATCGTGGCGCTCTCCGGCGTGGTGGTGAACGACTCGCTGGTCCTCATCGACACGACCAATCGCTACGAGCGCGGCGGCCTGAGCAAGGAGGAGGCCATCGTCGCCGCCGGGGCGCGACGCTTCCGCCCGATCCTGCTGACCTCGCTGACCACCTTCTTCGGCCTGGCGCCGATGATCCTCGAGACCAGCATGCAGGCCCGGTTCTTGATCCCGATGGCGATCAGCCTCGGCTTCGGCGTGCTCTTCGCGACGCTGCTGGTGCTCGGCGTGGTGCCCTGCCTCTACATGGTGCTGGAGGACCTCGAGCGGGCGGCGAGGTGGATCTGGCGGACCGTCGGGGGGTTCCTCGGCAGCTCGGCCGACGCCGTCGAGGCCTGACGGACCTCGTCCCTCAGCGCTGGCTGGCCGCGAGGGCGGCGATGGTCGACGCCGGCAGGTCGCGAGCCTCCAGCACCATCCTGTGGGGTCCGCGCCGCAGGAGGCGGCCCGGCATCTGGACGAAGGAGCGATCGGGCAGCTTGAGGACCAGCTCGAAGCTGTCGCCGATCTCCAGCTCCGGGATCTCGGCCACGACGATCCGGGCCCAGGTCGCACCGAGTCGCAGGGAGCGCTTCATCACGCCGCGCGTGTAGAAGTGGACCAGCAGCGTCGGCGGGGGGCCGGGCGACCACCGGGGCGGGATGAGCTCGCCGCCGCCCAGGGCCTTGCGCCCGGCGGACGACGAGGACTCCCCGCTCGACCCGTCGGAGGTGGGCTCTGGAGGAGGGGGCTCGCGGCGTCGACGGTCCCGGGACGGGCGCCCCTGGGTCTCGGGTTCCCGCTTCGTCTCGCCGCGACGGGAGGTCGCCCGGGTGGCTGCCCGGGACAGGCGGGCGCGACCGCTGTGGCGTCCATGGCCACCCGCGGTGGAGGTCACCGGTGTGCGCGTGGACCCCGGCGTCAGCATCGAGCTGGAGGTGCGTCCCTGGGAGGACCGGGTCCGATCGGCCCGCACGCTGGACACCAGGCTCAGAGCACCGGGGGGGGAGTTCGGGTTGTGGCGGAGGATGCAGCGCACGAGGTCGTCGGCTCGATCGACGTCGACCGGGGAGTAGGCCGCGACATGGAAGTGGCTGCGCTTGAACGGCGTGTCTGGTCCGTGGTGCACGGACCGGACCTTCAGCGAGATCTCGACGGGCTCCGTGTAGTCGCCCAGCTCGAGACGAGCGAGGTGGCGCCGTCCGTGGGGGAGGGGTCGGCGCAACACGAAGCGCAGCGAGTCCTCGTCGAGCCACCAGACCTTCCCGTTCATCGCCCCGCCGCCCGGGGTGACGATGGTGATGTCCAGCGACCTCCCCATCCGGCGAAACAGGTCGGCTGATCGGCTACGGCTCATTGACGTCTTGTCACATGGCTGAGAGGGAAACCCCCCTAATTGATCGGATGGTAGCACCGGTCACTTGATGGCTGGGCGGCCCCTCGGGTCGTCGCTCAGCGCGTGCCGAGCCACTGGGCCAGCTCCGCCAGCCAGGCCCCTTCCTCGGTGGTGGGGTCGACGTCCCCCGCCAGCACCCGCCTCGTGCCGTCGCAGGGATCCTCGACCTCGGCGAGGATCTCGTGCAGCACGGCGTGGGGCCGCTCGATGGCCCGGGCCCCGGCGTGGGCCTCGACCCGGTCGGCGAAGGCCAGGTCTCCGGCCAGGGGGCGATCGATCGTCGGCCCCAGCCCGTTGATGCGGGCCATCGTCAGCGCCTTGCGTTCGCCATAGGTCAGCGCCTCCAGCTCCGAGCGCGCGATCGGGCGCCCGATCCAGGCCGCCTGGCGTCCCATCGACGCGGGGAAGTCCAGCCGCTGGCTCAGGGCCTCACGAGGCAGGCCGCCGGTGAAGCGCACGGGGACCACCGCGGCGTCGACACGGAGGGCCAGGTCCAGCCAGGCTCCGGTCATCTTCTCCACCCCGGTGGCGCACTCCAGCGACCGGGTCCCCTCCACGTGCACCATGATCGAGCGTCCGCCTCCGGCCAGCTCGCGGCCCAGGTTCGCCAGGACCGTCGGCAGGCTGGCCTGGTCGGTCCGGTCGAAGAAGCGGATCAGCTCCGGGTCCTGGACGCCGGGCTGGGAGAACGACCAGCGGATCAGCCCCCCCAGCCAGGAGGTGCGGTGCTCGGCCTTGGCCAGGGTCACGACGGGGTGGCCGAGCAGCGCCCCGGCGAGCACCGAGAACCACAGGGACTCGACCATCGTCTGGTGGTTGGCGAGCAACAGCACCGGCCGGTCGGAGGTCGCACGCAGCGCCGCGGCGTCCTCGAGCACCACCCGGTCGACGAAGCGGCGGATCAGGCCGTAGTAGAGGTCGGCGACCGGCCAGCGCGACCGGCCGAACCAGTCCGCCCAGAAGTCCTCGGCCGGGCCGAGATCGAGGGACACCGGGCCGGTCTCGCGCACGATCACCCGGTCGTCCTCGCGGCTCACCTCCCGCGGCACGGCGGTGTAGGGCAGGGCCTCGGGCAGGACCCCGGGGTGCAGGCCGACCCGCGCCGCCAGGTGGTCCTTGGAGGCGATGGCCTCCGGCTCGGCGCTGCCGTAGAGCGCCTCGATCGTGCCCGGCAGCCAGTTGGAGGCCGCCACGTCGGCGACGGTCAGCCGGGTCTCGGTCGGCCCGACCTCGGAGAGCGAGACCCCCCGGACCCAGGCCCGGTCCCGGAGGAAGGCCCGCCGGTCCGCGGGCTCGGCCCGTCCCAGCGGACCCTTGGGGAAGCAGGCCTCGACCAGGCGCAGGGCCGCCCAGACCCGGCCGTCCTGGCTCCACTGGACCCGGAAGGCGGGGAAGTCGGTGCTGCCGTGGAAGCCGTCGAAGCGGACCTCGCAGCGCACCTCGCCGGACGTCGGGGGCGGACCGAACCAGTCCACCTCGGTGACCATGGCCGGGTAGGCGACCTTGTCGGGGTCGGCACGGTCGCTCCAGGTGTGGAGCGCGTCGTGGGGGATGCCGTGGGTGGCGGCGTCGAGCAGGGCTGGGTGGAGGCGGGAGCGGGGCACGCCGGGGTGGGCGGCGTCCAGGCTCATCGAAGCGCCGCCGGGGGCGCGCACGAGGCGGCGGCAGAGCTGGAAGGCCGGGCCGTGGAACAGCGTGCCGTCGCCGTAGGGTTCGGCCACGACCTCGCCATCGAGCGGGGGCCAGGGCTCGGGGGGCTCGGCGGGTGCGGCGGCGATCCGGGCCCTGGCGACCTCCTCCTCGCCGTCCGCCGTGCTGGCCATCAGCACCAGGCGGTCGCCGTCGCGCAGGGTGCGCAGGGTGCGAGGACCGGACAACGGCACCCAGCGTCGCACCGACAGCTCCCGCAGGCCGGTGGCCTCGGGGGCGCCCGTGGCCAGCCGGTCCAGGATGCTCATCAGGGGCAGGGCGGGCAGGATGAAGGTGGGGCGGTGGTCGCCGAGCCAGGTGTCGACCTCGGGGTCGAGGACGACCTCGGTCCCCGGCGCCGGGCCACCGCTGACGAGGGAGACGGCCAGCTCGCGGATCTCGTAGATGCGGCGCCCGTCGACCCACAGGCTCACGGCGGCGGTGGCCGTGACGCGGGTGGGATCGCGGGTGGTCTCCAGCACCTCGAGGGTGAGGCGCACGCGCTCGCTGGTGGGCACGACCTGGCCCCGGTACCTCCAGGTGGTCTCTCTGCCCACGGGGGTGGACTCGAAGCGCGGCCGGTCGAGGCCGGCGTCGAGTCCCTCGAGCAGCATCCAGCTCTGGAGCGCCTGGACCATCGCCTCGACCCCGAGGGAGCCGGCCTGGACCGGGTCGCCGTGGAAGTGGGCCTTGAAGTACCAGTGGCCCGGGTCGATGTCCTTGTCCGCCCGCAGCCGGGTGCAGCCGGGCTCGTGGTCGAGCACCCGGTCGATGAGCAGCAGCTTGCCCGTGGGCAGGCGCGCCGTGCCGGCGAAGAGCCGCTCGGGGCGCTGCGAGAGCTCGACGACGTGGTCGGGGTCCCGGTCGTGCCAGGCCTGGGTGGCTTCGTCCGCCGCCAGGCCCACCTGGTCGGCGAGGGCGGCCTCCGGGAAGAAGCCGAAGACGGCCTCGGCGTCATAGGCTGGCTGCCCGTCGAGCAGCCCCTTGATCGTGAAGCCCTCGATGATCATGCCCGCGCTCTTCGCGATGCGGGTGATCGTGACCTCGTTGGTCAGGGTGCCGGAGTCGGGACCGATCTCCCGGTGGAGGGTCGCCGTGCCGTCGAGGTTGCGGAAGTAGAGGTCGTGGTCCAGGCCGAGGGTGGAGCCGCTGTAGCTGGCCAGCCAGCCACAGGGCTGGAGCGCCGCCTCCATCAGCACGCAGATCGGCATCGCGGCGTGGCCGCCGTCCTGGAAGTACCAGGTGTCGGGACCGGGGACGTCGTAGGCCGAGACCACCCGGGTGCCGGTCTTCATGGACCCGAACTCGCCGTCGACCGACAGCATGCGGGTGAGGAAGTGGTAGGGCGGACCGGGCAGCCGCGCCACGTGGCGGGGACCGTCGAACTCGGCGTAGCCGGGGCCGAAGGCCTCGCTGGGCCGACCCCAGGCGCAGGCGATCAGGCTGCGGTAGTCGAAGGGGAAGGCCCCGGAGCGGGCCACGGGGCGGGGGTCGGCGGGCGGGTCCTGGAGCTCTGGGCGCGAGGTCAGCGGCCAGTCGGGCACGAGTCTCAGGCCGACGCGGCGGGCGTGGAAGGCCTTCAGCCCGTCGCCGGTGCACAGCAGGTCGGCGTAGAGCGTGGGGATCGGCCCGGCGATGACCTCCTCGACGAAGACCTCGGTGACCAGCTCCTGGCTGGAGGGGATGGTCTGGCCGCGGCACCTCATGTCGATGGGCTCGTCGTGCACGGGCTCGAAGCGCCAGCCGTCCCGGCCCACGGTGTAGCCGAGGGCGGTCAGGTAGAAGGCCATCGCCTGGAGACACGCCTCGAACATCAGCGTGCCGGGCATGCAGGGGTCGCCCTTGAAGTGGCCGTCGAAGAACCAGTCCTCGGGCTGGATGCGGCGCCAGGCCCGCAGGTAGCCGCGCTCCCAGGGCCCGCCTCGGACTTCGAGTCGCTGGACCTCGTCGAAGAGCAGCAGGGGGCCGCCGCCGATGCGCGGCGTGCGCACGTGGCAGCGCGCCAGCTCCAGCGGGGGACCGAAGCAGTCCCAGGGGCGCCCCTCGGAGAAAGCCCGGACCTGCTCGGCGGTGTAGGCGTCGCGCACCTCGGCGGCGTCGGGCGGGTCGAGGCGGGGGGACTCGACGACGACCTGTTCCTCGGGGGTCCAGAGGATGCCCTCGGAGGCGGCCAGCTCCTCGTCGGTGAAGAAGCCGGCCTGGCCGCCGCGCACCGAGGTCATGCGCTGGCCGTCGATGTGGCAGTCGTAGTGGAAGAAGAAGAGGCGCACGTCGCCGTGCTGGGCGTGGCCGTCGACGTGGATGTCGTAGCTGAGGGTCTCGCCGGGGCGGGGCAGCTCCCGGTGGTAGGTCAGGGTGCAGCCCAGCAGCCGGTAGACCCGCTCGCCGCGGTTGTGCAGGTCGATGCCGAGGTAGCTGATGAGCATCAGGTCGGCCTGGCCGGCCTCGATGAGCACGCCGCCGGCCATGCGTCCCTGGTGGAGGTACCAGCCGTCCCAGGACACGTCGGTCTCGGTCCAGATCGTGCCCAGGCCCATGCTGGCGGGCTCGGCGTCGAGGCCCGTGACCCGGTTGGCGAGCAGCAGCGGCGGCTCGGGCATCCGGACCTGGCGCTCCCAGGCGTCCTG
>CAZCVP010000230.1:11780-12136 GCA_964501915.1 uncultured Enterobacterales bacterium | reverse complement strand
GCGTCTCCTTCTTTTACTCCTCCGACTGCGACGACGCCCACTGTCACGCCAGCCCCGACGGCACCGAGATCTGCGACGTCCTGGACAACGACTGCGACGGCAGCACCGACGTCGGCGCCACCGACGAGGACACCTGGTACGCCGACACCGACGGCGACGGCTTCGGCGACCCCGACGCCACCAGCACCGGCTGCGAGGCACCGAGCGGGACCGTGGACGACGCCACCGACTGCGACGACAGCGACGCCTCGATCCACCCCGAGGCCAGCGAGACCTGCGCCGAGGGCGACGAGGACTGCGACGGCCTCGAAGGAGACGACGACCCGGACACCACGGGCACCACGACCTGGTCCCTG
>CAZCVP010000230.1:0-11769 GCA_964501915.1 uncultured Enterobacterales bacterium | reverse complement strand
ACGACGGCGACGGCTACGGCACCGCCGACCACTCCACCGAGGCCTGCGAGGCCCCCTCCGGCTACGCCGACAACCCCGACGACTGCGACGACGCCCACAGCGAGGCCAGCCCCGTCGGCACCGAGGTCTGCGACGGCCTGGACAACGACTGCGACGGCAGCACCGACGTCGGCGCCACCGACGCCGACACCTGGTACGACGACGCCGATGGCGACGGCTTCGGTGACCCCGACACCAGCGCGACCGACTGCGAAGCGCCCAGCGGCTACATCGCCGACGACAGCGACTGTGACGACACCGATCCCGCCGTCCACCCCGACGCCGATGAGCTCTGCGCCGAGGGCGACGAGGACTGCGACGGCCTGGAGGGGGACGACGACTCCAGCGTGAGCGACCCCTCGACCTGGTACGCCGACATCGACGGTGACAGCTACGGCGACCCCACGCTGTCGACAGAGGCCTGCGAGGCCCCGGCCAGGACGGTGTCCGACGGCACGGACTGCGACGACGGTGACGCCGCGATCCACCCCGCCGCGACCGAGCAGTGCAGCGGGGTCGACGACGACTGCGACGGCCTGACCGACGACGACGACCCCGACGTCACCGGCACCACGACCTCCTACCTGGACTTCGACGGCGACGGCTACGGCAACGCCTCCTACTCTCACGTCTCGTGCGAAGTTCCCACCGGCTACGTGGAGAACAGCGACGACTGCGACGACGGCCACAGCGAGGCCAGCCCCTCCGGCAGCGAGGTCTGCGACGGCCTCGACAACGACTGCGACGGCTCCGTCGACGTCGGCGCCAGCGACGAGGACACCTTCTACGCCGACAGCGACGGCGACGGCTTCGGGGACGCCGCCAGCACGGCCACCGGTTGCTCGGCGCCGACCGACCATGTCGCCGACAGCAGCGACTGTGACGACACCGACGCCAACACGAACCCCGACGGCACCGAGGTCTGTGCCGCCGGCGACGAGGACTGCGACGGCCTCGAGGGCGACGACGACCCGGACGTCAGCGATCCGACCACCTGGACCATCGACTACGACGGGGACGGCCACGGCGACGAGGGTTCGAGCTACACCGCCAGCGCCTGCGAGCAGCCCTCCGGCTACGCCGAGAGCGCCGACGACTGCGACGATCTCGACGGCGCGATCAACCCCAGCGCCACCGAGGCCTGCAACGGCTACGACGACGACTGCGACGGCGCCGTCGACGGCGACGACCCCGACCTGCCGGGCGGCTCGATGACGACCTGGTACCTGGACGACGACGGGGACAGCTACGGCGACCCGGCGAGCTCGACCGAAGCCTGCGAGGGTCCCTCGGGCTACGTCGCCAACGACCAGGACTGCGACGACACCGAGCCCGAAGCCTGGACCGGCCGAAGCGAGATCTGCGACGGCATCGACAACGACTGCAGCGGCTCCGCCGACGACGACTCGGGCCTCACGGGCACCGGCGAGGCCTGCCCAGCCATCGACTGCCAGGAGGTCCTGGACCTCGGCAACACCGCGGACGGCAACTACTGGATCGACCCCGACGGCTCGGGGTCCTTCGAGATCTTCTGCGACCTGACCCGCGAGGGCGGCGGCTGGACGTTGGTGGCCCACGTCGACGACGTGAGCGACCCCTACTTCGGCGCCCAGCAGAGCGAGCCCTGGGAGACGGACAGCGTGCGCAACGAGACGACCCTGCCCAGCCACTCCACCGACATCTCCGTGAGCGCCAAGTACGCCTCCTGGTCCTCCATCGACGTCACCGACGTCTACGTCTTCTACAAGAACAGCGGTGGCTACTTCCTCTGCGAGGGCGTCACGGTCACCGACACCCTGGACGCCATCTTCGCGATGTCACCCTCCCCCGACACCTGCTCGGCGGAGTGCACCAGCTACAGCGAGGACATCATGCCGGAGGGCTCCATCACGCCGGTGGGCCTCAACTGCAGCGACGGCAACGAGGGCTGGATGGAGGCCGTCACCGCCGAGAACGCCCGCATCGGCGCCCGCTCCGATCCCCACTACTGCTGCGTCTACAACGCCTGGCTCGGCGCCGCCGGTGATCGGGGCTTCGCCACCTCGAACACCGAGAAGACCTGGGCCGCCTACTCCTCAGGGGCCGAGCACGACGACAACATCATGGTGTTCGTGCGCTGACCAGCCGCTGCGCCGCCTGGCGCGCGAAGGCCATGATCGTGTGCTGCGGGTTCACCCCGAGGTTCGACGGGAAGAGCCCGGAGTCCGCGACCGTGATGCCCGGGGCCCCGTAGACCTGGTAGTCCAGCCCCACGGCCGCGGTCTTGTCGTCGCTGCCCATGGAGCAGGCGCTCATCAGGTGGGTCATCAGCGACGAGAAGGCCGTGACCGGCAGGCGCTTCTCGGTGATCAGGGCGGTCTGGCTGGGATCGGTCATGACCTTGGGCACGCCGTGCACGCCCGGGTAGAGCTTGGTGGCGCCGGCGGCGAAGGCGATGTCGCAGAGCCGCTTCATGCCCCGCTGGTACTTGCCGGCGTCGGCCTGGTTGGGGCAGTACTTCACCCTCACGCCGCCCTTGCCCAGGGGCATCACCCGACCCCGCGCCTCGGCCTTGATGGCCAGGGCCCACTGGGAGGTGTTCTCCAGCCGGCCCAGCGCCTGGGTCCAGGAGGCCCCCACGCCCGGCATGCGGATCGCCGCCAGCTCGGGCGGCAGGCCGAGGGACTCCAGCTTGTAGCCGTCGTCCCGGAACTGGACGCACTCATAGCCCTGGTGCACGCCGTCCCACTGCCGCACCACGAAGGGGTACTCGGCCACCAGGCCGGTGCCCGGGTGGCCCATCAGGCCCTTGCCCACCCGGCGGTTGCCGAGCCGATTGCGGAGCAGCAGGGCCGGGGTCTGGAGGGTGCTCGCCGCGAGGACCACCCCCCGGCGTGCCGTCGCGACCAGGCTGCCGCGGGTCTGGCCCTCCACAGGGTCTCGCAGGGTGGCGCTGACCCGCCAGGTGTCCCTGACGCGCTTCAGCCCCTCCACCCGGCAGCAGGCCAGCAGGCGCGCCCCGGCCTCCATCGCCCGGGGCAGATACGTCCTGTCCATCGAGAGCTTGTTGTCGCCGGGACACATGGTCAGGCAGGCGCCGGCGCCCTGGCAGTCGGGGGCGTTGCGCAGGATGACGTTGCCCTCGTAGCCCAGGGCCTCGCAGCCCTTCTCCATCAGCAGGTTGTTGAGCCCCGTGGTCGGTCGATGCACCCGGGTGATGCCGAGGTCCTCCTCGATGGCGTCGTAGTGCCCCTGGAGGACGTCCCAGGGCAGCGCTTCGGCCAGGCCCGGGTCCCGCTCCACCCAGCCCTGGTGGACCGCCTCCGGGACCCGCCAGATGATGCCGGCGTTGATCGCCGTGGTGCCTCCGACCACGCGGCCCTGGAGGATCGGCGTGAGCGCCTTGCCCTCCGCCGCGAGGCAGCCGAAGTCCCGGAAGGTCTCCTTCATCGTCACCGGCACCGAGAGATCGCGCATCGCGGGCGGGCGGTGCATGCCCTCCTCGAGCACCAGGACGTCGAAGCCGGCCTCGGCCAGGACCACGGCACAGGTCGCACCGCCCGCTCCGGAGCCGACGACCACGAAGTCCGCATCCAAGACCAGGTCTCCCGCCGGCTCGGCCAGGAGGTTGGAGGAGCTCATGCCGCACCTCCACCCTTCTCGGGGGCGATGCCGGCGTCTTCCAGCTCCGGGGACGGGTAGCTGGGGGTGCGCTCTCCGCGGGGGATCCAGGGCAGGGTGCGGTAGCCGAGGGCGACCTGGGTGGGGAGGTCACCGAGGTAGGCCATCGAGGCCTGGAGCCGCACCAGGTAGCAGGACTGCCGCACCAGGTAGAGGTCGCTGTAGAGCAGCCGATCGAGGGCCTGCTCTGCCCGGGCTGGCGAGAGGCGGTGCAGCGGTCGCCAGAAGCCGGTGAAGATCGGAGCGAGGACGATCAGCCAGATCGCGGCCCGCAGCGCGATGCGACCGGTCCAGGGCGCGACCGCCAGGAAGTCCTCCAGGAAGCGCCGCGCGTGGTCCTCCGGCACGGCGACCCCCTCGGGAAGGGGCATCATCAGGCGCCACACCGCCAGCGTCAGCCGTTGGGTCATGCTGTCTCCCTCGCAGGGCGTGGCTGTCCACGTAGCCGCCGAGCCCCGCCGCCGCATGCCAGCACCTCGCCGCGTCGCGGGCCAGATCACGGCCGACCGGCTGCTTCTTGGAGTAGATTCGAAGCAGGAGTTCACCGTGATGACCTGGCTCCTCCTCTCCGCGCTGTTCACCGGGTGTTCCGGCAAGAACGACGTCGGCGTGGACTGGCAGTTCACCAAGGGCACCCAGGCCTACAAGACCCTCGACCCGGTCGTGGAACCGGTGCCCACCTCGCTGGCCTGCGAGGAGGAGTACGTGATCCGGACGTCCCACGCGAGCATGGTCGAGAGCTGTGACCCCTTCGCCATCGACGGAGGAGGCAACCCGGTCTGCAAGGCCGCCGTCAAGAAGGCCTACGAGGCCGTGGGCGACACCAGGTGCCCCGAGCCGCCGCCCGTGAACTGTCCCCTGCGGACCCGGGCGGACTGGCGCGGTTGGTCCTGTGCCGAGAAGCCGGAGCTGAAGGGGGTCTTCGCGAACTGTGCGGTCGAGGTCTGGGTGAGCTGCAGCCAGGGCTGATCTCGCGAGGGTTCCGGCGAACTTCTGGCCGCTGGGCCGAGACGCGGTAGATGGGGGCCCCATGTCCCAGGTGTCCCAGGAAGCCTCGCGACGGCGGACCTTCGCCATCATCAGCCACCCGGACGCTGGCAAGACCACGCTCACCGAGAAGCTGTTGCTCTACTCGGGGGCGATCCACCTCGCCGGCAGCATCCGCGCCCGCAAGACCGCCCGTCACGCGGTGAGCGACTGGATGAAGCTGGAGCAGGAGCGGGGCATCTCCATCACCAGCTCGGTGCTCCAGTTCGAGTACCTGGGCTCGGCGCTGAACCTGGTCGACACCCCCGGGCACGCCGACTTCAGCGAGGACACCTACCGCACCCTGGCCGCCGTCGACTCGGCGGTGATGCTCATCGACCACACCAAGGGCGTCGAGAGGCGCACGCGTCGCCTCTTCGAGGTCTGCCGCATGCGGCAGCTCCCGATCGTCACCTTCATGAACAAGCTGGATCGGCCCGGGCTCGATCCGCTGGGTCTCATCGACGAGGTCTCCGAGACCCTCGACCTCCAGGTCGTCCCGCTCACCTGGCCCATCGGCCAGGGACGGGACTTCCACGGCATCGCGAGCGTGGCCACGGGCGAGGTCCTGCTGATGTCCGGTGGCGAGCACGGCGCCGAGCGGGTGGCCGTGGACCGTCGGGCCTCGATCGAGGACGCCGTGGACGTCATCGGTGAGGCGATGCGCGACGATGTCGCCGAGCAGCTCGAGCTCCTGGAGGTGGCCGGGGCCGAGTGGGACGAGGAGGGCTTCCTCGCCGGCGACATCAGCCCGGTCTTCTGGGGCTCGGCGATGAGCAACTTCGGTGTGGAGCCCCTGCTGGACTTCGTCGCCCAGACCGCGCCCGGACCCGGAGGACGCCCGGCCCGGGGCGACGACGGCGAGGTCGAGGTCCGGCCCAGCTCCCCGTTCTCCGGCTTCGTGTTCAAGGTCCAGGCCAACATGAACCCGCGACACCGGGACCGCGTGGCCTTCCTGCGGGTCGTGAGCGGACACTTCGAGCGCGGCATGGACGCCGTCCTGGGCCGCACGGGCGCCACCCTGCGGCTGGCCAAGCCCCACACCTTCATGGCCGGGGAGCGAGCCCTGGTCGAAGAGGCCTGGCCGGGAGACATCGTCGGGCTCTACGACCCCGGCAAGCTCCGCATCGGCGACACGCTGTGCGCCGACCAGCGCCTGCGCTACGACGGCATCCCTCGCTTCGCCCCCGAGCACTTCGCCACCATGGTCCTGAAGGACCCCACCCGGCGCAAGCAGCTCGACGCGGGCCTGGAGCAGCTCGCCCACGAAGGCGTCATCCAGGTCTTCATGAAGCCCGGCGTCGGCCGCCAGGCGCCGGTGCTGGGAGCCGTCGGCCTGCTCCAGTTCGAGGTCCTCAAGGAGCGCCTCAAGAACGAGTACCGGGTCCAAGCCGCCGTGCAGCCCCTCCCGTGGCGCCTGGCCCGCTGGGTCGGCGGCGAGCCCGGAGCCATCCAGTGGTTCGAGGGGCGCCGGGACTTCGCCATCGTCGAGGATCGCCACGGCGACCCCGTGGTCCTGGTCGCGGCCCGCTGGGCCCTGGACTTCGCCCTCCGGGAGGCCAAGGGCCTGGAGCTCAGCGACGTCGAGCCGCTCTGATCAGTCGACCCAGACGAGCTGGTGGCGCTCCGAGAGGTTGTCGTCCTCGTCGACCACCTGCGCCGTGTAGGTGTAGAGCGAGTGGTTGGAGCAGGAGACCCCGCTGTAGATCTCGTCCCGGAAGGTGGCCGTGCACCTCCCCGACGAGCTGCACACCAGGATCGCGTCCTCGAAGACGAGGGCACCCGTGGCGTCCCAGCCGGCCACCAGCCCCCCGGGCTCCAGGGTGTCGGCGCCCTGGGGATCGTCGGCGTCGAGCTCCACGTAGAAGATGTCCCCCGAGCTGTTGCTCCCCGCCGTGCACCAGATCGTGCCGCTCTCGATGATCGGCCGCTCGTCGGCTGAGGGCTCGCCGGTGTCGTTCGTGTCCTGGAGCGTCGAGGCCGAGTCGTCGCCCACCTGGAGCCGGGCCTGGTCATCGCAGCCGAGGGCGAGCAGCATCAGGCACCACATGGCCACAGGATGCCGCTCGCACCCGTGGAACGCAACTCCGGACTGCAGCGCCCCTGCGCCGGGTTAGGTGGCCTGCCCTCCGCGGAGCCCTCGTTGATCACCGTCCTCCTCCTCACGGCTGGCTGCGCCTACGACGTCGAGAAGTGGTGGGAGGACCTCGCCGAGGCCGACTGCAA
This sequence comes from uncultured Enterobacterales bacterium, assembly GCA_964501915.1. Lineage (GTDB taxonomy): Bacteria > Myxococcota_A > UBA796 > UBA796 > CAJQPC01 > CAYFPX01. The sequence goes on along the minus strand of CAZCVP010000230.1, from coordinate 4,818 downwards.
GTGCGTGCGCCCCGGCGAGGTCGACGCCTGCGTCGACGAGCACATGGCCGCCTACGAAGCCTCCGAGTACTGGGACTGCGCCGACGACCAGGCCCCGGTGGACCGCTGGGAGGTCCGCGACTGGACCCGCGAGTACAACGAGGACTGCTCCCTGCCGGACTTCGAGCAGCCGCTGCCCGAAGACCCGGAGTGGTACCTGAGCTGCGACCCCTGAGAGGTCGGGCCTACCCCTCCTGAGGAGCGGCCTCGGGAGCGGGCTCGGGTCGCACGGACCCTTCGCTGCGCGAGGGGCTGGCGCCCTCCAGGTCGGGAGCGGCCTCGGCCTCGGGAGCGGCCTCGGGCTCGGGCGCGGGAACCGCCTCGACCTCAGCCGCCGCGGCCTTCGGCGTCGCCGCGGCCTCTGCGACATCCTTCTTCTTCCTGCCCTTGCCGCCACCGCGGCGGCGCTTGACCGTGCGCCCGGCCTCTCGGCGGGGGCCCGCGGCCACCTCCTCTTCCTCGGCCACGACCTCACCCGCCGCCGCCGCCTCGGCCTGCTTCTCGATCTCGAGGGCTGCGCCGGACTCGATCAGCGCCCGCAGGCGGGTCACCTCGGCGAGGTAGAGCTCCTTCTCGGGAGAGCCGTCGGGCGCCTTGTGGTAGGCGTCGTTGAACGCCTGCTCCGCCTTGAAGATGCGGCCCGAGAACGCCAGCAGCTCGGCCTGGGCGGCCAGCAGCGCCGGGGTGAGGCCCAGCTTGTGGGACAGGCGCTCCAGGGTCTCCTCGGCGCGGGTCACCTTGCCGATCCGGGCCTGGACGCGGGCCAGCGCGAGCTGGACGTCGGTCTTGGCCTGGCCCATCTTGGAGGCCTTCTTGAGCAGCCACTCGGCCCGCTCCATGTCCGCCTCGAGTCCGAGGGCGAGCCGGTCGAGGTGGAGCTGGGCCAGCTCCAGGTAGGCCCGGCCGTTGCGGCTTCCGGTCTTGATCGCGGCGTCGAGCAGCTCCTTGGCCTCGTCCCAGGAGGCCTGGCGGCGATCGGCGTCGGCGAGACCCCGCTGACGCAGCAGCGAGCCCAGGCGCTCGCGGTGCTGGGTGCCCTCGGGCTCCAGTCCGAGGGCCTCCCGCAGGAGCTCCTCGGCGGTGTCCCAGCCGCTCGGGCCACGGCTGAGCGCGAGCTTGCCGAGCAGGGAGTAGGTGTCGGGCATCATCGGCTGGAGGTCCATGGCCGCACGCAGGTGCGCCTCGGCGTCGGTGGGACGCCCGATGTCCAGCAGGAGGTTGGCGATCCGTCGCTTCAGGCGGGCGTTCTCGGGGAAGGCCGCCACCGCGCGCTCCAGGACCTCGATGGCCTTCTGGACGCCGTGCTTGCCGCCCAGGCGCCAGCCGGCGTGGGCGTGGAAGATCTCCGGCGTCGGGCAGCTCTTCTCGGCCTGGGTATAGAGGCCCTGGATCTGCTTGGCGTCGGCTCTCTTCACCTGCAGCACGTCGGCCACGAGCATGTGGGCCTCGGGGTTGCCCGGGTCCTGCTTGAGGATGCTCCGGCTGAACTGCTCCGCGAGGTCCACCCTCGGGGTGCGGGCGGCGAGCAGGCCGCGGATCGACTCCAAGCGGGCGTCGTGGTCGGGCCAGGGCAGCTCCCAGGCACTGCGATCCCGACGGGCCTCGATCAGGAGCCGGTTGCCGAGCTGGATGAGGTTCAGCTCCTGGAGACCGGCCTCGACCTTCTTGGAGGACTCCAGCAGCTTGTGGCCGAGCATCTCCAGGGTGTCGAAGTCGGAGGTCTCCCGCCGGGACATCAGGTTCCGCACGACCGGGTGGACGTGGAACTCCCGCGGGCTGCGCTCGGCGAGGCCGTCGAGCAGCCCGAGCCGCAGCAGCTCGAGGCGCATGTGGCGGTTGATGCCCAGCTCGCTGAAGACCACGGCCGGGACCGGCACGGGGATGTGGGCGATCAGGGCGAGGGTCTTGCGCTGCTCCTCGGTGGCCTTCTCCAGCCGCCTCTGGAGGCGGCGGCGCAGGGACTCGGTGTCGTCCGAGGACTTCAGCCGGAAGAACTTCTCGTCCGCCAGGAGCTGGTCCCGGTTGTCGGCGTCCCGCCAGGTGATGGCGAAGAAGCGGGTGGCGATCGGGTGACCGAAGGTGCGCTCGTGCACCCGGCCCATCTGGTCACGCGGGATCTCGCTCGCGTCGTAGGCGGCGAAGAGGTCGTAGAGCTCCTTGCCCTGGAGTCCCCCCAGCTCGAGGATGCCGAGGTCCGCGGCCTGTCCCTCTCGGAAGAACACCGGCTTGCGGGTGCTGCGGAAGATGAGGGTCGGCGCATAGGAGCCCAGCAGCAGGGCCTGGAGCAGCAGGCCGAGGCGGTCCTCGCGGTAGATCGAGCCGTCCCGGGCCAGGTGGTACTGGAGGCCCGAGATCACGAGCACCTTGCCCGCGAGGCTCTCGTCCGCGAGGGCCTCGACGATGCGGTCCACGACCTCGACTGGAGAGGGACGCTCCTCGGGGAGCAGGAGCTTGCGCAGCTCCTCGTCGCCCGTCATCTCGATGAGCCGGGAGGCCAGGGTGGCGAAGCCCACGCCCCGTGCCAGCGCCAGGTCCGGCATGCGGGTCATGCCCTCGGCCTTGGAGATGGCCCGGTCGATCAGCCAGGAGCGGCCGATGCCCGGGGGGCCGACCACCACCACCGGCCCGCCCTTCTCGACGAGCGGGACCAGCGCGGCCGTCTCCTCCTCGCGCCCGAGGAAGGCGAGCTGGGGGGCACGACCGCGGCCCTTCTTGGTGGCCTTCTTCTTGTCTGTCGACGGCGCATCGCCGACGGGGAGCTGGAACAGGAAGTCCCGAGAGCGCTGCTTGAGCTGCTGCACCTTCAAGGTGCGAAGGGGAGTCGGGAACAGGAAGGGGTTGAACTGCTTGGCGACGATCACCAGCCGAGGTCGGTGGGGCCAGCCCCCGATGCCGCTGTTGAGGGCCTTGAGCGCCGCGCCGTCCTGGATCGGATCCGGCTCCAGCAGCACCAGCACGCCCCCCTCGCGCGCGGCCGCCGCGCCGACGACCTCCGGCGAGGCCGCCGGCAGGTCGGTTCCGTGCTCTCCGCCAAGGGCCATCAGCGGCATTCCGCCCCGCTCTGCGAGGCCGGCGACGAAGTGGGGGTCCTTCCAGGCCCGGCCGCCGACGGCGATGGCACAACGGCCCTCTCGAATGGCTCCAAGAATGCGCTGCATGGGATCCTCCAGCGGCCTACGGATCCCCTTCCGAGGCCACTCCACGGGGACCCCGCCCCCTAACGCTTGAATTCGGGCCACGTCCATATACTTTCGCCCCATGGCCATGGGCCCGATCAGCGGATTCCACGTGGTGGGGGAGCTCCCCTCCGCCGAGGGCGAGCGTCTGCGACGGTCCGCACGCCACCCCGACGGGCGGGCCGCCCAGGTCGTGCTCGGAGGCCCCGGGCTGATCCGCGAGGTCACGCGGCTGCCGCGCGGAGGTCCCTGGGCCCAGTCCGAGTGGGGCCAGACGACCGAAGGGGTCTGGGTCCTCATTCCCGAGGATCGGGAGATCGCGCTGCCCAGCCTTCGCAACAACGCGCCGCCCCTGGTGGCCTTTGCGATCGCGTTGCTGCTGCTGGAGGCCCTGTCCCCGATCCACGACCAGAACGGTTGGCACGGCCGCTTCGAGCCGTCCTCCATCGGCTTCGACCGTCGAGGCCGCCTCCGCATCCTGCCCAACCTCCACGGCGCGCGCCTCGAGGACCCGGGGGGTGATGCCCCGTCGGAGGCCCTGGACACCTGGCTGGTGGGCGGGATCATGCTCTACCTGCTCGGCAACGACTGGCCGGCTCCTCCCTCCGTGCCCCGGGACCTCTCTCTGGAGGGCATGGACGACTCCCGGGGAAGGCTGCTGCTCTCGGGCCTGCTGCGCTCCCGTCCCCGCTTCCGGCTCTCCCCGGCCTCCGCCGCACGCCAGGGGCTGATGGCCGTCACACAGGGTCGGAGCGAGCCGGAGGAGGCGCTGCGCGAGCTGCTCGATCTCGCCGGGCTCGGCCAGGAGCTGCGTCACACCGCCGAAGTCGAGCTCCCGCCCCGCGCCGGTATGGGACTCCACCGGGCTCCAGGGGTCTTTCCCCCACCCATGACCGAGGTCCTCTCCCCGGAGGAGCCCGAGCACCTGCGACCGATGCGCGTGAGGCACGCCATCGCCATTCCCGACATCCTGCCGGAGCCACCACCCGCGGCGTCCGGAAACGGAGCGTCGCCGCCGATCCTGGAGCCGGACCCCGAGGACATCGCCGAGCTCGATGACTACGAGTACGCGGCGGAGATCGAGGACGAGCACTCCGACGTGGTGCAGGCGGAGGAGGAGTCGAAGGAGGAGGAAGAGGACGCAGGAGCCGCCGTCGCCGACGAGGCCATCGTCGAGGACGAGGTCGAGGACGAGGGTGAGCACGAGGACGAGCACGAGAACGAGGACGAGAAAGAGCCCGCTCCAGATCCCGAAGCGGAGCCCGTGGCCGAGCACGAGAACGAGAACGAGGACGAGCACGAGGACGAGGCCGCCCCAGCTCCCGATTCGGCGCCCGAGGGCGAGCACGAGCACGAGGACGAGCACGAGCACGAGCACGAGGACGAGCACGAGGACGAGCACGAGCCCGCTCCAGAGCCCGACCCGGAGCCCGTGGCCGAGCACGAGCCCGTGGCCGAGCATGAGAACGAGGACGAGCACGAGCCCGCTCCCGAGCCCGAACCGGAGCCCGTGGCCGAGCACGAGAACGAGAACGAGGACGAGGACGAGCACGAGGACGAGCACGAGCCCGCTCCCGAGCCCGACCCCGAGCCCCACCCCCCC
>CAZCVP010000229.1:0-12178 GCA_964501915.1 uncultured Enterobacterales bacterium | reverse complement strand
GCGGCGTCGATGCAGCTTTCACCGAGTTCGTGCAGGTCTGGGCCGGCGTCAACAGTTGGCACGCCGCCAACCCGATCTGCGCGCGCTCCAGGTGCCACAGGCGCCGTTGGCACGGCGCCAACGCGATCTGCGCGCCCCACCGGTGGTCCACCCAGGCGGCGTTCCAGGGGTGGACGCAGAAAACCCCTTGTCGGCTCCGAGCACGGAACTACGCTCACCTCCCGACCCGCCCTCTCTCAGCAAACTCGCAGAGGGGGTCCCATGTCTGCGCTCGCCTGGCACATCACGTCACACCTCTCCTCGGACCGCGTCATCGCGGAGGACCTGGGGGCGCGCCGCGAGGCGGCTTCCACGTTGCTGGGGTTGGATGGGCGCTATGAGTTGCTCGCCTTCTCCATTCCCGACACCCACCTCCACATGTTGGTCGGTTGCGACCGGGTCACGGCAGGCAAGGCGGCCAACAAGGCCGAGGGCGCCCTGGTGAAGCGGCTGGACCTGCCGATCGGCTTCGACCCGGCCCACTTCACCCCCGTCGACGACGTGCACCACCTGCGCAACGCCCTGCACTACATCCTCGGGCAGGCCCGACACCACGACTCGACTGGCGACCCACTGGGGGAGTGCAGCAGCCTGCACGACCTGCTGGGCCTGCGGATCACCGGCGCCGACTGCGTCCCCCGCGTCGCGAGACGCCTGCCCCGGCTGCGAGGCCGGGACCTCGTCAAGCACCTGCCGTCGCAGAAGCTGCGCGAGGGACGAGATCCGTACCTGCTGGCCGACGCCGCGGCGGCGGCAGTCTGCCGGGTGGACCTGAGCCCGGGCTCGCTCCAGGCAACCCGGGGCCGCGCGGCCTGCGTGAAGCTGGCTCGCGAAGCCGGCCTGACCGGCCAGGCGACCTCGGAGCTGCTCCAGATCCCGGTCCGCAGCCTGTATCGCCTCGCCAACCTGGACCTGCCAGACACCCTCCTCCCCGCGGTCCGGCGCCAGCTCGGCCTGCTCGAAGACCTGGGACCCGCTCGCTCCAAGCACTACGCTCAGGCCGCGTGACCCCCGACCTCCCCTACTGGGCCTACGGCTCGAACCTGGACCCGGTGCGCTTCACCCAGCGCTGCCCGGGCCACGTCGAGCTTCAGGTGGCCGTGCTCGACGACCACCGCGAGGCCTTCGCCGGCCGGTCCCGGATGTGGGGGGCCGGCGTCGGGACCCTGCGAGCCCACTCGGGGAGCCGCGTCCTCGGCGTGCTCTACCGGCTCGAGGCTGCGCACTGGCAGACCCTCGACCGCATCGAGGGACACCCCCACTTCTACGAGCGCATCGTCGTGGAGGTCGAGGGAACCCGGGCCTGGACCTACCTCTTGCCGGCGACGCTGCCTCTGAATCCCCCCACCGGGGACTACCTGGAGGCGGTGCGCCAGGGCCGCCGGGCACGTGGCTGGGATCCGGAGGTGTGGACGGCCGCCTCCAGGCGGGCCACGGCCGCCTCCAGGCGGGCCACGGGGAGACGTGCATGAATGTGCAACCGTCTGGTTGACCCCGACTGGGGGGTGCCTAGCTCCTCGGAACCCGAGCCCGGGTCCCGCACCCACGCTCACCGCCCCCGAGCCGCCTCGCGCGGATGAGGAACCTCCATGGCCGAGCTGCGCCTCGATCTCGACGTCCGTCTGCCCGACGACCTGCCCGCTTCCCTGCCCCTCGTTCCCCTCCGTCGCGGCGTGCTGCTGCCCTGGGGCGTGATGCCCCTCGCCGTGGGACGCCGCCGGTCCAAGGCCGCCCTGGAGACCGGGTCCGACTACGTGCTGGTCGGCGTCCAGACCGCCCCGGCCGACGATCCAGGCCCGCAGCACCTGCTCGGCCTGGCCACGGTGGCCCGGGTGATCCGCAAGGAGGCGCCGAAGACGGGGCCGATGCGGGTCGTGGTGCAGGGCATCGCCAGGGTGAGGCTCGAGGACTTCGTGCGGGTGGAACCCCACCTGGAGCCTCGCTTCACGGTGCTCAGTCCGGCCTGGCCGGACACGGTGGAGGCCGCCGCCGTCGCCGACATGCTGCGATCGTCGGTCCGCGAGGCCGCCGAGGCCTTCGGCGCGGGTGCGCCGGTCCAGAGCGTGATGCAGCGGGTCCAGGACAACAGCTCCCTGGTCGACGCCATCGCCGCCTTCCTCGATGCGCCCCACGACTGGAAGCGGCGGGTGCTGAGCACGGTGGACCCGGTCGAGCGAGCCCACCTGGTGCTCGAACAGCTCGCCAATGCCAAGGGCATCCTCGAGGCCCAGAGGTCGATCCGGGACCGGGTGAAGAACACCGGCCGCGAGGCCATGCTGCGCCAGCAGCTCGAGGCCATCCGACAAGAGCTGGGGGACGGGACCGACGACGACCTGGCCCTGCTCAGGGCCAAGCTGGCTGAGCTGGAGCTGCCCGACAAGGTCCGGGAGAGCGTGGACCGTGAGCTCCGACGGCTGGAGCGTCTCTCGAGCCAGAGCCCGGAGCGCAGCGTGGCGGTGGACTGGCTCGATCGCCTGGCCAGCCTCCCCTGGGGCGTGACCGGCGCCGTGGACCTGGACCTGGACGCGCTGGAGGCTTCGCTGGACCTGAGCCACCACGGCCTCGACGAGGTGAAGCGGCAGGTGGTCGAGCACCTGGCGGTGCACAAGCTGGCCGGCACCGGCCGCGCCGACGTGCTCCTTCTGGTCGGCCCCCCAGGCGTCGGCAAGACGAGCATCGGCGAGGCCATCGCCGAAGCCACGGGCCGCCAACTGGTGCGCATCGCCCTGGGCGGCGTGCGGGACGAAGCCGAGCTGCGCGGACACCGGCGCACCTACATCGGCGCCCGGCCGGGCCGGGTGATCGAGGGGCTGCGACAGGCCGGCACCTCGGACCCGATCCTGCTGCTGGACGAGGTCGACAAGCTCGGACGGGGCTGGATGGGAGACCCCAGCGCCGCCCTGCTGGAGATCCTCGACCCGGAACAGAACCACGCCTTCGTCGACCGCTACCTGGAGGTGCCCTTCGACCTCAGCAAGGTGCTCTTCGTCGCCACGGCCAACGATCCCTCCAAGGTCCCGCCAGCCCTGATGGACCGGATGGAGACCCTGGAGATCGCCGGCTACACGCGCCAGGAGAAGGCCACGATCGCCCGCGACCACCTGCTCGCCCGCCTGGCCACCAACGCCGGCCTGGAGCTGGACGACGTCCAGATCACCGACGAGGCGATCGCCGACGCCATCGCCGGCTGGACCAGGGAGGCGGGGGTGCGTCAGCTCCAGCGGGTGCTGGGCAAGCTCTACCGTGCCGCCGCCGTGCGGCGGGCCAGGGGCCATCAGGACGGACCGCTGCGGGTCGACGTGGAGGACCTGCCCGAACACCTGGGGCGCCGCAGGTTCCACCTGCAGGCCCATGAAGGACCCGCTCGCCCCGGCATCGCCACCGGGCTGGCCTGGACCCCGGTGGGCGGTGACGTGCTCTACGTGGAGGCCAGCACACTGCCGGGCAAGGGCCAGCTCCTGCTGACCGGTCAGCTCGGGGAGGTGATGAAGGAGTCCGGACGGGCGGCCCTGACCTATGTGCTCTCCCACGGCGAGGAGCTGGGCCTTCGTGACGCGCTGGAGCACCAGGACGTTCACATCCACGTGCCGGCGGGTGCGGTGCCCAAGGACGGGCCGTCGGCCGGCGTGACGATGTTCACCGCCCTGGCGAGCCTGCTCAGCGGGCGGGCCGTCCGGCCGGACGTGGCGATGACCGGTGAGGCCACCCTGCGCGGTCGCGTGCTCCCGGTCGGTGGCATCAAGGCCAAGGTCCTGGCGGCCCACCGCCGCGGCCTGAAGACGATCATCCTGCCCAAGGCCAACGCGGCGGACCTGGAGGACGTGCCGCCCGAGGCCCGTGATGCCCTGGAGTTCGTGCTCGTCGAGGAGATGTCCGAAGCCCTGGAGGCCGCCCTCGAGCCCCTGGACGAGCCGACCCTGCTCGCGGGCAGCAGCCCCGATCCGGCGACCTTCCACGCCGCCTGACCGCCGCGAAGGCGGGTCAGGACAGCAGCGTGTGGTGGACCTCGGGAACCGGTCGGGGCGTCGTGGCCTCGACGATCCGCCCCAGGCGCAGCAGCAGCGCCTCCTCCCAGGGGCGCCCCATGAGCTGGAGGCCGATCGGCAGCCCGCTGTCGTCGAAGCCGCAGGGCACGGTCAGGGCGGGGAAGCCGGTCAGGTTCGCCACGGTCACGAAGCGCATGATGCGATCGAGGGTCGTCAGGTCCGACTCCCCGGCGGGCAGGGCGTCGGGCCGCAGCGGTGGCGCCGTGCAGCCATTGGTGGGCGTGACGATCACGTCGACGTCGCGCATGAGGTCCAGGAACCAGCGCGTGAACTGGTTCCGGTGGCGCCGGGCGTGCACGTAGTCGGCCGCGGTGAAGTCCCGGGCCAGGGCGAAGTTCATGCGCACGTCGAGGCCGTAGTCCTTGCGGTGCGCGGCGTCGTGGTGGAGCTGGGAGCCCACCATCTCCGAGGCGATGGTGACCAGGTGGGCGATGCGCATGTTCGAGAGCTGCGGGATCTCGACGGGACGCACCTCGGCCCCGGCGGCCACCAGGGCGGCGACCCCCTCGTCGCAGGCCGCCACCACGGCGGGCTCCGCGTCCTCGAACCAGGGTCGGTAGATCCCCAGGGTGAGGCCCCCGAGGTCGCCGCTCGCCAGGCCGTCCAGGTGCACCGGTGGCTGGCGGAGCGACCAGGAGTCACGCGGGTCGGGGCCGGCGATGAGGGCGTAGCCCAGGGCGACGTCGGCCACGGTCGCCCCGATGGGACCGACGTGGGCGACGTGCCAGCACAGCGGCGCCGCGCCGTGCTCCGAGACCCGCCCCCAGGTCGCCTTCAGCCCCACCACGCCGCACAGCGAGGCCGGGGTGCGCACGCTGCCCCCGCCGTCGGCGCCGATGCTGAGCGGGCAGAGGCCGGAGGCCACGGCGGCGGCCGAGCCGCTGGAGGAGCCCCCGGTGACCCGACCGGGGTCGTAGGGGTTGCGGGCAGCCCCGTGGTGGGGGTTCAGCCCGGTGACGCCGATGCCCACCTCGTGCATGTTGGCCTTGCCGATCAGCAGGGCGCCTGCGGCCCGCAGGCGCTCCACGACCGTGGCGTCGGAGCTGGCGGGCTCCTGGCCCATGAAGCGGGTCCCGACGGTGGTCGGGTAGGGCACCTGGTCCAGCTCGTCCTTGACGGCCACCGGCACACCGTCCAGGGGACCCAGCGGCTCCCCGGCGGCCCAGCGCGCCGCGGAGGCTTCGGCCTGAGCCAGCAGATCGGCCCCGTCGTGGGCGATGAAGGTACGCATCGGCGGGGATCGCTCGTCGCCGGCGGCGATGGCGGCGGTCACCGCCCTGGCGATCTCGACGGGCGTGGTGGAGCCCTCCCGGTAGGCCGCCTGGAAGTCGGCGACGGTCTCGAAGGGCGTGGCCGGGGCCGCCAGGGCCCCCACCGCCGCCAGGTCGACCGCCGCGCTCCCGCCGGCGTCCGGTCCGGCGGGGAGGGGCTCGACGATGGGCGAGGCCTGGGTCGGGGTGGCCCGGAAGCGATCGATGCCCGCGGTCTTCTTCATCTCCGAGCGAAGCGGTCGCCCGAGCAGGTCCAGCTCGGCCAGCGTGACGAGGACCTTCAGCGGCCAGCCGGCGAGCCTCGGAGCCTGGAGGGGGACGATGTCGTAGCCGTCGGGCATCTCTCAGCGTCCGGGCAGGCGTGCGGTCTTCAGCCAGTACCGCTCGATGGTGTCGACGACCTGGAAGAACTCGTCCAGGTCCGCGGGCTTGGTGAGGTAGCTGTTGGCGTGCAGACCGTAGCAGTGGCGCACGTCTTCGGGGGACGCCGAGGTGGACAACACCACGACGGGGATGTCCTTGAGCTGCGGGTCCGCCTTGATCAGGGCCAGGACCTCCCGCCCGTCCCGGCGCGGGAGGTTGAGGTCGAGCAGGACGAGCTGCGGTCGAGGGGCCTGTCCGTGGGCTCCCTCTCGGCGGAGGAAGGACATCGCCTCCACGCCGTCCCGCACGACGTGCAGCTTCGTGGGAGAAGACAGGCCCTTGAAGGCCTCCTGCATCAACCGGGCGTCGCCGGCGGAGTCCTCGACCAACAAGATCTCGACGGGACGGAACGACACGGTCCCCCAGACGGTGATGCGGGCCGACGAGTCTACCGCGGTCGGGCCTCCGCTCCTCGCAGCGTGAACCAGAACACGGATCCATGTCCCTCCTGGCTCTCGACGCCGATGGCGCCGCCGTGGCCCTCCACGATCCGCTTGCAGATCGACAGTCCGATGCCCGTGCCCGGGTAGGACTCGCGCGTGTGGAGTCGCTGGAAGATCGAGAAGATCCGATCCTGGTACTCCGGGTCGATGCCGATGCCGTTGTCGCTCACCGCGATCCGCCAGCGGCGCCCCTCCCGGCGGGCGGACACCTCGACCTTGGGGGCTCGCTCCCCCCGGAATCGAATGGCGTTGGCCACCAGGTTCTGCAGGAGCTGGGTGAGCTGGACGGGATCGGCCTCCACCAGGGGCAGGTCCTCCCAGGTGACCTCCGCCGAGCTCTCTTCGATGGACGCTTGGAGGTTGGCGAGGGCCTCTTCGAGGGCCTGCTCCAGCGGCGCGGGCTGCGGCTGCAGCCGGGCGGGACCGGCGCGAGAGTAGGCGAGCAGGTCGCGGATGAGGTTCGACATCCGCCTCGTGCCGCCGATGATGAAGTCGAAGAACTCCCCGGCCTCGTCGTCGAGCTGGTCCTTGTAGCGCCGATCGAGGAGCTGGACGTAGGAGCGCACGACGCGCAGGGGTTCCTGGAGGTCATGGGAGGCGACGTAGGCGAACTGCTCGAGGTCCCGGTTGGAGCGGGTCAGCTCGTCGGTCAGGTCCCGCAGGTCCTGCTCGGCGCGGTGACGGGCGGTCACGTCGCGGAAGACCATCACCGCTCCCTGCCGGTCGCCGGGACGGGTGCTCAGGGGCCAGGCGATGGCGTGGATCCAGGTGCCCTCGGTCCCAGGCCCCCGGACCAGGAACTCCGCCTCGGCGTGGTCCTCTCCGTGGATCACCCGGTTCAGGGGCAGCTCCTCCCAGCGGGCGGGGCTGGTGCCGTCGTCCTGGAAGAGCCCCACGCCACCGGTCCAGAGGTCCCTCGCGTTGCCCTGGAGGTTGGATCCACCGATGCGCATGGCGGCGGGGTTGTGCAGGACGACCGTCCCGTCGGCGTCCGCCACCACCACCCCGTCCCGCATCTGGTCGAGCACGGACGGGAGCAGGCCGGCGGCGCCTGGAACCGGGCGGACTTCGGCGGCGGTCGACTGGGCCTCGGGTGGTGCCGGGCCCGTGGGCTCTGGACCGGTGCTCTCGACCTCCTCGAGGTGGCGCACCAGGGGTCGGAAGACCCCCCACCCGGAGAGCAGCAGGACACCGAGCGCCAGGGCGATCAGGCACCGCTCGAGGGCCAGCAGGCGGCTCTGCTCCGCCCGGATCTCCTCCACTCCGGGAGCCGGGTGCTCTGGGCTCGCCTCGAGCGCGGCGATGGACTGGGCGGCCGACCTCGCCGCCTGGACCCGGACGACCTGGGCTGCGGCGAACAGACCGATGATCAGCGCCAGCGTGCACAGGTACCGCAGCCTGAGGACCGCCGAGAGGCTCAATGCTCGATGGCCCGCAGGCGGGGATGGAGATCCCAGCCGGGGTCCCAGGCGGCGGTGTGACAGGTCGTGCACACCGCCTCCAGCACACACTCTGGACAGCTCTCGCCCAGCCCGAGGATGGTCCCGGCCACAGGATCGGCCAGGTGCGCCTCGCCCGAGCCGTGACAGCTCTCGCAGCCGACGCCTTCGTGCACCACGTAGCCCTCGAGGTCCGGGGAGGCCGGACCGTACCGCACCGGGCTGGCGTGGCACCGCACGCAGTCCACCTGGCCGGCCTCCTCCGCAGCGAGCCGGTCCATGGCCTCGCGGTGGGGGGAGCGCTTCCAGGCCTTCCACTCGGTCTTGTGGCAGGACCGGCAGGTGTTGGAGCCCACGTGAGGGCCCTCGGGGAAGGCGAGCAGGGGCCGCGGTGCGAGGCCGCCGGTCAGCGCCTCCCAGCGGGCTCGCAGCTCCTCCTCGTCGAGGTGGTCCACGAGGTAGTGGTCCAGGAAGGGGAGACCCTTCTCGACGCTGAACGCAAGGCTGTGCTCGGCGTCGTGGCAGGCCTCGCAGGCGGCGCGAGGGTCGGTGCCGCGGCCGTCGTGGGGTCCACCCGGTGAGTGGCAGGCCTCGCAGGTCACGCTGGTGAAGGGCGAGGAGTGGTCGCCGACCTCGAACCCCGAAGGGGAGCCGAGGCCGGTCACGTGACAGCCCACGCACTCGAGATCCTCGGCGCGGTCGCGCAGGAAGAGGGTCCGGTAGGCCAGGGTGTGGCGGGTGAGCAGCAGGCTGCGCGCCTCGGAGGCGTGGCACTGGGCGCAGACCTTCTCACCGATGTAGGTGTCGGGGGTGAAGGCGGCGTAGGGGTCCTCGGGGTGGAGGCCCATGCGCAAGAGCGGACCCGCTCCCCGGAACCAGGGGTAGAGGGCCTCGGTGACGAGCGCTCCCTCGGGGTCCGGCTGGACGATCAACACCGACGGCGTGGAGCGCGCACCGGCTGCTGCGGCGAAGGAGGCGTCGGCATCGTGGACGAGCGGGAAGGGGACTTCGTAGGCCAGGCCGAAGGCGTCCATGGCCTCGGCGGTGCTGCTCGCCGACGAGATGCCGAGGAAGGCCAGCTCGTCCTCGAGGAGGTCGTGGAGGGCCCGGATCTCCGGCATGGCGTCTTGGCAGTGGGGACAGCCGGGTGAGAAGTAGAAGAGGAAGGTGGGGCCCTCGATCCGGCTCGAGATGTGCTCGGGGAGCTGGAGCACGAACCGCTCCAAGGGGGCGAGGACCTCGGCCGTCCGTGCTCCCGGGACGCCGGTGTGCCAGCCCCGCTCGTCGAGGTCGGCGGCCTGGACCGGGGTCCAGGTGGAGGGCAGCAGGAGGACCAGCCCCGAGCGCAGCCACCGCCTCACCAGGGAAACCACCCCTTGCGTGCGGACTGGACGGTCTTCTCGATCTGCCGGATCAGCGGGTGATCCGACTGGAGCTTTCGGGCGGCCTTGAGGTCGGCCTTGGCCTCGGGAAGGCGCTCGTCCTGGACCGCCAGGGCTGCCGATGCGCACAAGAAGACCGGGTGGCGCCGGGCCCGTGGTCCCAGCTCCTCCAGGACCTCTCGCACCGCCATGGTCTCGCCTCGGAGCATCAACAGCTCGACGTAGCCGGCCATCACCTCCAGGGCCGCCAGGGTGGCCTCCCGGTTCCCCGGATGGTCGAGCACCGCCAGCGCCTCTTCGTGGGCCTGTCCGAACCGCTGGAGGTCCATCAAGAGGCGGGCGAAGCGGGCCCGCGCTCCGTGGGCGTTCGGTGCCAGCTCCAGCGCCTTGCGGAACGCCTCGATCGCCTCGCCGTGCTTCTTGGTGGCCGCCAGCTCGTCGGCGTAGGCGGCCCAGGCCATGGCGGAGTTGCGCCCCGCCTCGTGGACCCACTCCCGGGCGTCGGACAAGGCCGCGAGCTCCTCCCCCACGCCGCGAAGGAGCTGGATGCGCAGGCAGCGGGCCACCTCGGGCTGAGGGCCGTCGAGAGCAGCCGCAGTGGCCAGCTTCAGGGCGATCAGGCGGCGTCCCATCGCCACGGCGAGGCGTGTGGAGGCCAGCAGGTCGGCGGTGGGGTGGATCAGCCGGCGCAGCTCTTCGTGGACCTCGAGATCCTCGGCGCTGGACAGCTCGCAGTCCAGGCAGGTCCCCTCGACCCTCCGGCCGCAGCAGTTCCTGCAGCGCCCCTCCGAGAGAGGCTGGACGGGGATGTGCCAGTCCTCCTCGGCGAGCACGTAGTCGCACGCCTCGCAGGCAAAGGTGTCGACAGACCGGTCCGCCGTGCGTCGGGTCTCCCACCGGAGCAGGCCCTTTCTGCAGCTCGGACATGTGGATGGGGTATGCATCGACCAGACGCTGGACGGACTAGTGTAATGCCCCTGCAGACCGCCGCACTCCGCTGCCTGCCGCAGCGAAGCCTGGAAGCCGACCTCCGCGCCCGACCGGGCCATGTCCGGCACCGCGCCGCGCTGGCCTTGCTGGCGGTCGCGCTGGAGGACCCGGGCCGGGCGGGTCACCGGATCGCTCAGGGCCTGCGCCGTGACCGCCGGCTGGGCAGCAAGGACCGGCCCTGGGTCGCGGACGCGCTCTACGGGATCGTCCGCCGGCGGAGACTGCTGGAGTTGCTGCTGCGCGCCGGGGGCTGGCGGGGCGAGGATCCGGCCGCGGCGTTCTGGTGGGGCTGGCTGGTGCTCACACGAGGCCTCGCGCCGCTCCTGGCCCCCGTGGAGACGGCCTGGCTCGGGCACCTCCACCAGCCGCGCCCGGCCCTCGCTGCCTGGGGCGAGGGACGGTCCGAGGCGGAGTGGCTCGCTCACGTCGGCTCGGTCCCCGACTGGCTGGCCGAGGCCCTGCTCGAAGGCCGCACGGTCGGTTCGGCCTTCGCCGAGCTGGCGGCCCTGGACGGGCGAGCCCCGGTGGTGCTCCGGGTCGTGCGCACGCGGGCCCACCGAGAAGAGGTGATCGCCGAGCTGTCCGCCGCGGGCTTGTCGGCCCGCCCCGGGCGGTGGTGCGACGGAGCCGTGGTGGTCGAAGGACGGGTGCAGCTCGAGGGGCTGAGGTGCTGGAGAGAAGGCCGTGTGGCCCTCCAGGATGAGGCCAGCCAGCTCGTGGCCGAGCTGGTCGCCCCCCCTCCAGGTGGCCTGGTGGTCGATGCCTGCGCTGGAGCGGGAGGCAAGTCACTGGCGATCGCCGGTCGAGCCGCCGGGGACGTGCGGATCCTGAGCCTGGACGTGCGCAAGGGGGCCCTGGCCGAGGCCCGTCGACGTGCCGACCGGGAAGGGGTCCGGCTCGAGACCCGCGCGCTCCGCGTCGAGGGCCCGGTACCGGTCGCGGCGGGGAGCGCGGAACGGGTCCTGGTGGACGCGCCCTGCACGGGCACGGGCACGCTCCGCCGCAGTCCGGGGCTCCGCTGGCGGTGGGACGCGGAGAGGGCCTCCGCCTTCCCCGTGCAGCAGGACGTGCTCCTGCGGCGCCACGCCCCGCTGGTCTCCCCCGGCGGGCGGCTGATCTACGCCACGTGTTCGTTGTGGCACCAGGAGAACCTCCGGCGGGTCCAGGCCTTCCTGGACGCTCACCCCGGCTGGAGGCTCCTTCCGATCGACGTCGTGCTCGGCTCGGCCAGAGCGGAGCCTCTCTCCGAAGGCGGCATGCTCGTCATGACGCCGGCGAAGCACGGGACCGACGGGTTCTTCGCCGCGGTCCTGGAGAGGCCGCCAGCGCTATGATCCCAGCGGGGGCGCTGGCGGATGTGCACCTTCGACACCCGGATCTACTCGACGCGGATCATCTTCCTGGTGATGCTCGCGGTCGCGTGCGTGGTGTCCTCCCCGGCCTGGGCGCAGGACGCAGACCCCGCGCCCGAGGTCGAGGTCGTGGAGGACGCGCCCGAGCTCGAGCTGGAGTCGGTCCCGAGCGCCGAGGCTTCCGCTGCCCGCCCGAAGCCCACGCCCCGGCCGCGCTGGAACCCACGGGAGAGCAAGAACACGCCGAAGTTCCTGGGCCTGGTCGCCCTGTTGCTGCTGTGGCTCCTGGCGCGGAGCGAGGGGCGTCGACAGGCGGGCTTGCTGCCACAGAGACCCACACGCCACTCCCCGATCAGCCCCGACGAGCTGGGACACGCGGCCTTCCACGCCGCCCTGGATGCGGACCTGGAGGAGTACCGCGGGCTCTTCCTGAACGGTCCCGAGGCCGCCCTGGTCCTGGGGACCGACGGTGCCGAGGCCTACCTGGGTCGCCGCAGCCTGCGGGCGCTCGAGGACGCTCTGGCGGAATTCGCCGCTCGCATCCCGCCCGGCGCGCACTTCGACCACGCCACGATGGACGGTGAGGATCTCTGCCTCGTCACCCTTCGACTCGACGATGACAACAAGGCCACCCTCCCGCTGGGCTCGGTCAGCCGCGTCGGGAGGGTCCTGCGCCTCCGTGAGCCCGCGGTCGCCGGACGCTTCGGGCTCTGATCAGTCGGCAGCCCCCCAACGATCCCGGCGGACAGCCCCCCACCAAAAACCCCCCCCCCCCGGGCGGCCCCCCCACCGG
>CAZCVP010000228.1:0-12296 GCA_964501915.1 uncultured Enterobacterales bacterium | reverse complement strand
CCTGGCGCTGCGAGTTCGAGGTCGCCTGCATGATCGAGGGCAAGGAGGTCCGACTCGACGAGGGCTACGAGTCGACGTGGGAGGCGCCCGACTGGGTCAAGCGTCTCCAGGACGAGGAAGGGTTCTGACCGCGAGCGGACACGAACACCGAGGATGGCCCCTCCTCTCCGCCGTAGGTGTCGCCACCCGACACGCACGCCGCGGATGACCTGCCATCCTGCCCAGAGGTGTCCCCCGGGCCCGAGCTGACCTACCGCCGCATCTCCTCCGGCACCGCCTCCCGCTCCAGGTGCCGCGCCACGTAGCGCTCCAGCCCCCCGAAGCCCTCCAGCAGCTCACTCCAGGACGCCCACCACAGGGTGTGGACCATCACGACGTCCACCACCGAGAACCGCGCCCCGACCAGCACCTCCCGGTCCCCCAGCGCCCGCTGCAGCACCGCGGCCGCCCGGCGGAAGTCCTCCTCCGCCCGCGGCACGTCCGCCGGCACGCGCTTGTCGACCGGCAGGAGCACCTTGTTGCGACGGATCCGCCACAGCGGCGCGTCCAGCTCGGTCGCGCAGAAGAACATCCACCGGTCGTGGTCCCCCCGCTCCGGCGTCCCCGCCGCCGGGATCAGACCCGCCTCCGGGAAGCGATCCGCCAGCCAGGTACAGATCGCGAAGGACTCGGTCAGCACCAGCCCGTCCACCGCCAGCGCCGGCACCCGGCCCATCGGGTTGATCGCCAGGAACTCCGGCCCCCGGTGCTCCCCCTTGCGCAGG
This sequence comes from uncultured Enterobacterales bacterium, assembly GCA_964501915.1. GTDB lineage: Bacteria > Myxococcota_A > UBA796 > UBA796 > CAJQPC01 > CAYFPX01. Next base: position 11,532 of record CAZCVP010000228.1, on the reverse strand, counting down.
TCGACCTCCACCCGCTCGAAGGGCACGCCCAGCTCGGCCAGGGTCCACAGACACCGCGCCGAGCGCGAAGGACCGAATTCGTAGAGCTTGATCACAGGCACACCTCAGTAGAGCGCGATCCGGTGCAGGACGAGGTTGCTGCCTGTCGCCACGTAGAGCCAGCCGTCCTCGGACACCGTGCAGGAGCCGTTGTTGCCGTGGTCGGTGGGCAGGTCCGGCATCGCGCTCCAGGCGTCGGTGGCGATGTCGTACTGCCACATGGTGGTGCCGCTGGAGTTTCCTGCCGCATAGATGTGACCGCTCCGGTCGCCACAGTAGATGTCGTTGAGCTGGCTCTCGGGATGCGAGGTCATGGTGTCCACAGATCCCGAGTCGAGGCCGTAGCGGTAGAGCGCAGACGAGGAGTAGGACCCGAAGTAGATGGCCCGCGGATCGGGGTCGTAGGCCAGCCGCGTCTCGTACTGGCTCCCCTTGCCCGTGCCCAGGTAGCTCACCGAGCCGTCCGTGGTGTCGTAGTCGATGATCTCCCCCGACCCGGAGTAGCCATAGATGTGACCGCTCTCGTCGGACTCGGTCATGTTCAGGTCGTCCGAGCCGGAGTAGCTGGCCTCCGACGTCCAGGTGTCGGTGTCGATGTCGTAGCGGTAGACGGTGTTGTCGCGGATCATCCACAGGTCCCCGTCCCAGGGCGCCGTGGTGTTCCAGGGGGAGACGTAGGGGGTCGACGAGCTCACCGCACCCCAGGAGTCCGTCGCGGGGTCGTAGTACTCCATCGGACTGGCATAGGTCATGTAGAGGTAGGCCATGTCCGCCGGGTGGAAGGTCATCATCGAGTAGAGGTGCGACCCTGTCCCCGACGCCAGGGTCTCCCAGGAGGTCCCGTAGGTCCCGTCGAAGGTGACGGTGCTGCCCGAAGCACCGACGGTCACGCTGGCCTCGCCAGTGGTCCCCGCGTCGTCCCCGTCGTCCGGCGTCACGGTGCAGGTCCAGACCTCCCCCTCGTAGGCATCGCCCGCCGGCACGGTGTCGCCGGTCCAGGTGGTGGTCGTGGCCCCAGAGTAGGACACACCGTCGGCGTCCCAGGTCGCCGTGTAGCTGACGGCGTCGCCGTCCGCGTCGTCGGAGTCGGAGTCGACCCCGCAGACCAGGTCGTCGAGACCCTCTCGGGGAGACTCCGGGGTGATCGACACGGTGGGCGCTCCCGGAGGACTGTTGGCCACGGTGACACCCGCGATGTAGGCATCGCCGTCCTCGTCCCCGTCGCCAGGCACGACCTCGACCTCGACGGTCTCTCCCTTGTCGAACCAGGTCGCCCCGTCCAGCGTGGCCCCGGTCTCGCCGAGCCCGGACCCGTCGACCGACCAGGAATAGGTCAGAGCGACGCTGTCCCCGTCCGCGTCGTCGGTGCTCACGCTGACCGACAAGGTGTCGTCCGTGGTGGGCGCCGAGGGAGAAAATGTGACAGTCAGGACCTCCGGCGCGGTGTTGGAGATGGTCAGGGCCGGCGAGGTGACGGTGTTGCCCTCGTCGGCACCGTCCGACGGCGTCACCGAGCAGGTGACGCCCTCGCCCTTGGAGAAGGCCCCCGCCAGGGTGCTGTCCGAACCGGCGTCGACCCCGTCCACCTGCCAGGCATAGGTGTAGGTGAAGGAGGTCGCACCGTCGGCGTCGGTCACGCTCCCGGGCAGGCAGGTGAGGGTGTCGTCGACCCGCGCCGGGTCGGGCGTGATGCTGGCGTCGGCGATGACGGGCGGGGTGTTGTCGATCTCGACGGTGTCGCTCACCACGTCGCCCGCGTCGACGCCGTCGTAGGGGGTGACCTCGCAGGTCACGGTGTCGCCGCCGCCAAAACCACTGCTGAGCGTGGTCGCCGTCGAGGTGGCCACGCCGCCCACCGTCCAGAGCACGATGGACTGGTCGCTGTCGCCGTCCGCATCGGACCAGCCGGACCAGGAGCAGGTCAGGGTGTCGCCCACGCCAGCCGGGTTGGGGGTGATGGTGGCGGAGGCCAGGCTCGGCGCCGTGTTGTCGACGACGAGGCTGGCGGTCACGGCGGTGCCGGTGTCCGTGCCGTCGTCGGGCGTGACGGTGCAGGCGACCCGGTCGCCGCGAACCAGGGAGGTGTCGAGCGTCGGGTCCGAGCCGACGGCGCCCCCGTTGACGGTCCAGGCCACCGTCGAGGCGTCGGCATCGCCGTCCGCATCGGACCAGGTCCAGGAGCAGCTCAGGACGTCCCCCGCGACCGCCGGGTCGGGATCGATCACGACGTCGGACACCGACGGGGCGCTGTTGGAGATGGTGAGGCTGTCGCTCACCGGCGTGCCCGTGTCGCTGCCGTCGTCGGGGGTGACCGTGCAGACCACGAGATCACCGGCCACGAAGCCCCCGGACAGCGTGGTGGCGCTGCCTACCGAGGAACCGTTCAGCGTCCAGGCCCAGGTGGACTGGTCGGCGTCGCCGTCGGCGTCGTCCCAGCCGCTGGCCGTGCAGACGAGGGTGTCCGAGGCGATGGCGGGATCGGGGGTGATCGACGCCGCATCCAGGCTCGGGGCGGTGTTGGTGACCGTCAGGCTGGCGTCGACCGGCGTGCCGGTGGAGGCCCCGTCGAAGGGCGTGACGGTGCAGGTCACCACGTCACCCCCGGCGAACCCGGTGGACAGGGTGGTGCCGCTGCCCGCTGGAGAGCCGTCGACGGACCAGGAGGCGTAGGAGGCGTCGGAGTCCCCGTCCGGATCGGCGTAGCCGGACCAGGAACAGGTCAGGGTGTCGGCCACGGTCGCCGGGTCCGGCGAGATGCTGACCACCACGATCGACGGCGCGGAGTTGCCGATGGTCACGACCGCGGTGACGGGATCGCCGGCGTCGAGGCCGTCGTGAGGGGTGACCTCGCAGGTCACCTGGTCGTCGCCTCCAAAAGCCCCCGACAGGGTCGGACCGGTGCCGACCGCGCTGCCGTCGATGCTCCAGGCGTAGGTGCTGGCCTCGGTGTCGTCGTCGGCGTCGAACCAGCCCGTGGAGGCGCAGGTGAGGGTGTCCTCGGCGCCGGCTGGATCGGGGCTGATGGTGGCGCCCGTGAGGCTCGGGAGAGCGTTGCCGACGGTGACGGAGGCCTCGCCGGCGTCGCTGACCCCGACCCCGTCGGTGGCGGTGACGGCCACGGCCCACACGTCGCCCCGGGTGGTAGCGGTCGCCGGCAGGCGGGCGTCGGTGCTCTCGGCGCTGGGCGTGGAGAACAGGGACCAGGCGTAGTCGTAGGTGACCGCGTCGCCCTCGGGATCGACGCTCGGCGCGTCGACGCTCACCACGAGGTCGTCGGTGGTGTCGGGATCGGCGGGGCTCAGGCTGACGGTGGGCACCGAAGGCACGCCGTCGATCAGCAGGTCGATGGAGTCCACGGCGTACAGACCGTCCTCGTCGGTGGCGCTCAGCTCGACCTGGTGGGGGCCGGCCGAGAGGGCACCGGTGAGGAAACCCACGTCTCCATCGGTCGACGCCCCGGAGCTGTCCAGCACGCCGTCCCTGTCGGAGGACCAGCGGATGACGAGCTCGGCCGCGTCGGTGGAGGTGTCCTGCACCCGCCCCGTGAAGGTGATGGACTCGCCCTCGCCGAAGGTGACCCCGCTGGCGGGGGCGGTGATGACCGCGGTGGGCGGCTCGCCGACGGTGTAGAGCACGAAGTCCGAGCAGACCTCGCCGGCCGAGTCGGTCACGAAGACACTGACGACGTGGGTGTCGACCCGCAGCTCGTCCGTGACGAGCACGACCTCGCCGTCGCTGTTCGGCGTCGACGAGCCCAGGTCTCCGTCCTTGTCGCTCTCCCAGCTCACCGTCAACGAAGACGGCGTCTGGTCCTCGTCGCCCACGCTGGCGATGAAGGTGATGGTGGTGCCCTCCTCGCCGAAGGTGCCGTCCGGGGGCGAGGTGATCGCGCAGGTCGGGGGCACGTTGCCGGTGATCCCGGTCCCGGAGTCGTCGGTGGTCACGACGGTGCCGGTGTCGGTGTCGGTGTCGGTGTCGGTGACGTCATCACCACAGCCGGACAGGACGATTAGCGAGAGCAACACGATCATCGGAGCACCCGGGAGGACAGGCTCCGATCCAACCACGGCCCCGCGCTCAGTGGGGTCCTCCCAGCAGGGTGAGCACCTCGGCCGGCGTGAGCGCCCCGCCGCGACCCGTGCCGGCCAGCAGGCCCTCGGCCAGCTCCCGCTTCTCCGCGTGCAGGGCCATGATGCCCTCCTCGACGGTCTCCGCCGCCACCAGGCGGTACACGGTCACGGGCCGGTCCTGGCCGATGCGGTGGGCCCGATCGGTGGCCTGGTCCTCCACGGCGGGGTTCCACCAGGGATCGAGGTGGACGACGTAGGTGGCGGCCGTGAGGTTCAGGCCCGTGCCACCGGCCCGCAGGGAGATGAGGAAGTGATCCCCCTCGCCCCCCTGGAAGGCCTCGACCTCGGCCTGGCGCCGCCGCGCCGTCATCGACCCGTCCAGGTAGCGCAGGCGGTGGCCGCGCTCCTCCAGCACCGTCCGCACCAGCGCCAGGTGGCTGGTGAACTGGCTGAAGACGAGCGCCCGGTGCTCTTCGTCGCGCAGCGCCTCCAGCAGCTCCACCGTCTGCCCGAGCTTGCTCGACGGCACGCTGCTCTCCGGCAGGACGAGCCGGGCATGGCAGGAGAGCTGGCGGAGGCGGGTCAGGGCCGCCAGGGCTCGGATGTGCCAGGCCCCGTCGGGATGGCCCTCGTCCAGCTCCTGGAGCGCGGCCCGGCGCACGCGATCGTAGAGCGCCCGCTCCGGGGCGCTGAGATCGACCCTCAGGGTGATCTCGGTCCGCGGTGGCAGCTCCAGGGCGACTTCGGACTTGCGGCGCCGCAACAGGAAGGGGCGCACCAGCCCCGCCAGGGCCGCCCGGCTCGGCCCCGGATGCTCACCGGACAGCGGTCGCACGAAGCGCTCGCGAAAGCCCTCGGCGCTGCCGAGCAGCCCCGGCACCAGCACCCGGAAGAGGCTCCAGATCTCCTCGACCCGGTTCTCCACCGGTGTGCCTGTCAGCGCCACCACGAAGCCCGCGAGGAGCCTGCGGGCCGCCTGGGCCCGGCGCGTGCCCGGGTTCTTGATCGCCTGGGCCTCGTCGAGCACGACGGTGCCCCACTCCACCCCCGCCAGGGCCTCCGCGTCGCGGGCCAGCAGCTCGTAGGAGGTCACGACCAGGACCCCCGGACCCAGGTCCCCGAGGACCCGCTCCCGTCCACGACCCCGGTAGACCCGCAGCGACAGCCCCGGCGCGAAGCGCTCGGCCTCCTGGAGCCAGTTGAAGCCGACCGAGGTCGGCGCGACCACCAGGGCCGGTCCCGTGGCCTCCCGGTGGAGCAGCAGCGCCAGGGCCTGGAGCGTCTTGCCGAGCCCCATGTCGTCCGCCAGGCAGCCACCCGGCGCCCAGTGGGCCAGGCGGGCCAGCCAGGCGAAGCCGTCTCGCTGGTACACGCGGAGCTCGGCCCGCAGCCCCGACGGCACCGTCACGGTCAGCTCGGCGGTCTCCCGCAGGCGCTCCAGCGGCAGCCGGAAGGCCGGCGGCGCGTCGAGCTCGGCCCCCTCGGCCTCGAGCTGCTCCACCAGCGGCGCCGCCCCCAGGGGCAGCTCCAGGTCCTGGCCGTCGGGCCGGGCGGCCCAGGCCAGCTCCAGCAGGTCCTCCCGGAAGGGCTCGGAGAGCCGCACCCAGCCGTCGTCGGTGGCCCGGACGTAGCGGCGACCGTCGAGCACGGCCTCCATCACCGCCGCCAGCAGCACCGCACGCCCCTCGGCGACCGCCTGGCCCCCCAGCGAGAACCAGCCCCGCTGCTGCTGCACGGTCAGCTCGAGGTCCGACACGTCCTCCAGCCGGGGCACCCAGGGCGGCGTGCGGGTCCAGGTGACCTCCAGGTCGGGATCACTGCTGGTCTGGAGGGCGTGGATGCAGTCCAGGGCCAGCTCGGGGTCGTCCAGCTCCCAGGCCTGGTCCACCGCCGACTCCAGGCCCACCTTCGCCAGGCGGGCCGTGACGTCCGCGACCTCGCCCTCCAGGTCCCGCTCGGTGTGGACCCGCTCGCCGTCCAGCAGCCCATGGAGGCGCACCGCGCCCCGTCCGGGCACGACGTACGGGGCTCCCGCCAGGGGCTCCAGGCGCGCCCGGAGTCCCAGCACGGGCCCGGGCGCCAGGTCCGCCCGGATCAGCAGGCGCCGGGCGGGCTCCACGGCCCGCCCCCGCAGGTCGGGGTCCAGGTCCACCGGCAGGACCCGCTCCAACGCCTCCTGCTGCTGGAGCAGCGAAGAGACGGCCTCGACCGGGAAGGAGCGGCCCCGCTTCGCCAGCAGCTCCAGCAGCCGCCAGGCCCGTGGCGGCGCCTCGACCACCTCCAGGACCGCCCCCTCCGGGTCCCAGGTGATGGACAGGGCGAGCCGACGACGGGAGAGGAGCCGGGTGAGCTCGGCGGGTCCCAGGGTGCGTGAGCCCAGCCGCACGTCGGCCTCGACCCCCGCCTCTTCGCTGCCCCGCCAGTGGATGCCCACCTGAGCCCGCGTGACCCGGATCGGTGCCCCGCGCCGCTCCAGGAACACGCGGGCATGGCCCACGAGCAGCCCGAGCGCCGCCAGGGCCACGTCGCCCCGCAGGGCCCCGCCCTCCGGCGCCAGAGCGGCGACGCGGAGGTCACGCGGGTCTGACAGGCCCTCCTTCCAGCCGTCCTGCGCGTCGCGCAGAGACCACCGCCGGAAGCCCCCGGCGCGCTTGCGGGGCAGGCAGTGGACCGGCTCCAGTCGCACCTCCTCGAAGTCGGGTCCGCCGCGCACCTCCCAGCCGAAGTGGCGGCCGTCCGGTCCCGCCGGGAGCGGCTCCAGGACCGCCAGGAGCGCCACCAGCTCCCGCCGCCAGCGACGCGTGATCGCCACGTGCTCCAGGCGGTCCTGGAGTCCACCGTCCTCGCGGGGCGACCGCACCACCAGGTCCAGCACGGCGTCCAGCGCCCGCAGCCGGGCCGCACAGCCCGGGGCGTCCGTCTCGCACCGGCAGGTGGGCACCGGCGGGCCCTCGTCCGCCAGGGACACCTCGATCTCCACCCCCCCACACCCCGAACACCGCCCCCCAAGGTCCACGGAGTAGACGAGGCGCACGTGGCTCTCGTCGAGCACCAGGCGGGGCGCCACATCGACGGAGCCATCCGGTGCCGTGTGCGCTCGCAGGCTCTGCCGTGCGGCCATCAGCCGCGCCCAGAGGGCCCGGAAGGCCTCCCGGTGCGGGCCACGCGCCCGACGGGCCACCTCTTCGGCCTCCTCGACGAGCGCCGCGGACGCCAACACGGCCCGGCGCCGCAGGAAGGAGACGGCCTCCTCCCGGAGCTGGGCGCCCCGGTAGGCGAGCTGGTCCGGGAAGAGCACCACGTCCCGGACGGTGCGGTCCTGGAGGACCCAGCGCGCCGCCGCCCCGTGGCCTGTCTCGATGACCCGGGCCGGGCGGTCCAGCCAGATCGCGACGTCGTGGTCCTCGGCCCAGCGGTCGAGCTCGGCCGACGAGAGGCCGACCGGAAGCGGCGCCACCACCTCCAGGTGCGGGGTCACGGTCCCTCGCCCAGCGCCTCGTCCAGGCAGACCACGACCACCTCGCCGTCGAAGGACGCCCCGACCGGGCTGGCGCAGTTGCCCAGGCCGTCCATCGGCAGCGGCTCTTCGAAGGAGGTGAAGGTCCGGCCGTCCTCGCTGGTGGACCGCAGGGCGACGGCACCCTGGCGGCGCTGCTGCTGGACCCAGAGCTGGAGCACACCGTCGTGGACGAAGGCGTGGGGAACGGAGACACCGCCGAAGACCTCCACCGGCTCCAGCGGGTCGCCCTCGAAGAGCGCCGCCTCGGCGCCGGGCTGCGAGGTGGCGAAGAGCAGCGCCCGGCCCTGGAAGGTGACCGGGCAGGGATCCGCGAGCAGCGGCGCGGTCAGCACGTCCTCGGACCAGGCCGCCGTGCGGCCGACACGAGCCCGGGCGATGCGGTGGCCGCCGGCGAATTGAGCCGGATCCCCCTGCTGCTCGGAGGGCGCCGCGTAGTAGTAGACCTCCAGGCCCTCCTCGCCGAGGTGAGGCTGGGGATCGATGGGGATCCGATCCTCCGGATCGCCGCGCAGGCGCCACATCACCGGGTCCCAGGTGTCGAGGTCCTCGGTCTCCAGGCCGTGCAGGGGTGGCCCCAGCCAGTCGCGGCGCCACATGGAGAAGGCCCCGGGAAAGCGCCCGAGACCGAGCAGCACGAGGCGGTCGCCGTCGGCGACCAGGCCCAGGCTGCTGAAGGAGTGGGCGAAGGGCTCCCGAGCGCGCACGAACCCACCCCGGCCGTCCTCGCGGAAGAGCCACAGCGGCCGGCTGGCCGACGCGTCGTGGCCCACGGCCTCCCCGGCGGGGGCCGGGTCCAGCAGGGCACACGCCGTCCAGAGAAGCCACACGCCGAGGAGCATAGTCCGGGGCTGCGGTCTCGGACGGGCCCGGAGAGTTGCCGGTGGACGCAGACCGTTAGGCTCCTCGAGCATGACCACCGATCCCCCCAGCCTGATCGGCCAGGTGCTGTCGAACCAGTTCCGGGTGCAGGAACGGCTCGGCGAAGGGGGCATGGGCTCGGTGTACCTGGCCGAGCAGATCGACATGGAGCGCCCGGTGGTGGTGAAGGTGCTCCACGCGGAGCTCACCGCCGGCTCCCCCACCGCCGTCGAGCGCTTCAAGCGCGAAGCCAAGGCGGTGGCCCGCCTCAACCATCCCCACGTGGTGCAGGTCCACGTCTTCGGCACCACCGAGTCCGGCCAGCTCTACCTGGCGATGGAGTACGTCGAAGGGCTCACCCTGGCCGACGCGATCTCGGCGGCCGGGCGGATGTTCGAGGCCCGGGCGCTGCGCATCCTCGACCAGACCTGTGGCGCCCTGATCGAGGCCCACGGGGCCGGGCTCGTCCACCGGGATCTGAAGCCCGAGAACATCATGCTGTCCGACCGCTTCGGCAACCCGGACTACGTGAAGGTCCTGGACTTCGGCATCGCCAGGATGGCCGACGACCGCGCCGCCAACCTGACCCGCACCGGTTCGGTCTTCGGCACCCCCCGCTACATGGCCCCCGAGCAGGCACGGGGCAAGAAGGCCGACGCCCGGGCCGACCTCTACGCCCTGGGCGTGATGCTCTTCCAGATGCTCACCGGCGAGCACCCCTTCGGAGACACCGACAGCGCCATCGACTACCTGGTCAAGCACGCCAACGAGCCCATCGGCTCGCCCCACGACGTGGACCCCGACATCCCGCTCCAGCCCCGCACGGAGCGACTCCTCGCGCGATTGGTTGAAAAGGACCCGGACGACCGCTTCCAGTCGGCAGCCGACCTCCAGCGGGAGGTCCGCATGGTGCTGCGGGACCTGCCGGAGAGCCAGCGGCTCTCCCCCACCCCGGCGGCCGGAGTGCGGCCCCGGCCACGCACCGAAGAGGCCGCCACCTACGCTGACTCGATGCTCGACGTGCCGACGGTGGACAGGTCGACCTTCATCGACGGGACCCTGGAGCCGGACGGGCAGACGGTGCCCTCCCGGCCGGACCGCCGACCCTGGTGGCCCGCGGTGGCGCTGCTGATCGTCGCCAGCGCGGCCGGCTGGTGGATCGCGGCGTCCCGGGGAGAAGACCCGGTCGTGGAGCCCGCGCCGGTCACCGCCACACCGGTGCCGCCGGTGCCAGCCGCCGAGGCGCCACCGGTGGAGGAGCCCGAAGCCCCCCCGGAGCCGGCCCCCGTGGCCGAGCCGATCCCCGAGCCCGAGCCGATCCCCGAGCCCGAGCCGGCCCCCGAGCCCGAGCCGGCCCCCAGGTCCGAGCCACCGCCACGAGCCGAGCCACCGCCACGAGCCGAGCCCCGCCCGGAGCCCAGGCGACAGCCCGAGCCGGTCCCGGACGAGCCCGAGATCACCCCCGCACCCCCGGCGGCGACGACCACGGACCTGCCCGAGGCGGGCACCCCGTGGAGAGGCGTGCCGGTCCCCGCCGCGGTCACCCTGAGCTCCAAGAGCCCCCACGGCGTGGTCTACGAGACCAGGCTCGCCGGCGCCGAGGTGGTGGCCTTCTACAAGCACCACATGAAGCGCCACGCGCCCGAAGAGATGACCAACGGGCTCCGGTTCGACGACCCGAAGAGCCCGATCACGATGGTCACCCTGTCCACCAGCGCCCTGGGCCGGATGCTGATCCTGACGCCAAACGCGATGGTGATGGACGCCGAGCAGGCGAGCGCCGGAGACACCCTGTTCGACGTGCCGATCATGCCCGGGGCCAGCCAGATGGCCGAGACGAGCATCTCCGGCATCTACGTGGTGGAGAAGCCCGTCGAGGAGGTCATGGCCTGGTACCGCGAGGCGGTGCCCCACCTGCCGGGCATGCTGCGCCTGGACAACGTGAACGCCGACGAGCCGAGCCTGTTGATCCAGGCCCAGAACCTGGACGTGCCCTGGGAGATGGTCAACGTCTCCCGGGACACCAGCGTGCTGGACCGCGAGGTGACGCGCATCATCATCACGCGCAAGCGCTGAACCCTCAGGACCGGGCCAGCAAGCGCTCCATGACCGCGCACGCCTCGGCGTGCAGCTCGGTGACCTGGTCCTCGACCTGGCCCGGTTCGAAGGTCGGTGGATGGATGGGCGCCGCCACGTGGTGGGTGAGGCGCACCGGCCGCGGCAAGAGCGTCGGACCGAGCCCCCGGGCCACGGGCACCGGGACCTTGAACCGCTCGTAGGCCTCGTTCGTGAGGCGGCTGGGCCGCACCCGGAAGATGTCGTCCGCCGAGGGGCACGCCGCGAGCACCAGCGGCACCCCCGCCTCCAGCGCCAGGCGACAGAAGCCACGACGATCGTGCCAGCGGTGCTGGTAGCGCTCGGTGCTCGGACGCAGGCACTCCCACATGCCCCCCGGAGCGACCGCCAGCAAGTGCCCCTCGTCCAGGAGCTCCCGGCCGGACGTGGGGGAGGCGGCCCGGATGCCCGCCCGGTGGGCCAGCGGTCCCAGGCGGGGGATGCGGAAGATCAGGTCGTCGCCGAGGGACGCGGGCAGGCGCCGGGTGTTCTCGTAGATCGCCAGGCCCAGCAGGAAGGTGTCGTAGGTGGCCAGGGTGTGGTGGAGCACGAGCAGGGCGCCACCTCGCCGGGGCACGTGCTGGAGGCCCACGACCCGGTGGCGGTGGTAGATGCGCAGCGGTCCCAGCACCTGCTGGAAGAACCGCACGGCGCCGGGCGTGACGAGGTCTTCGGGGACGGACATGGCGTCTTCGATCACGAGGTCTCCTGCGACACCAGGATGGACGCTTCCGGTCGCGGACACAGCGACAGGTCGGCGTCGATTGGGTCACGACGGCGGACAGCGGCGCTGGCGGGTTAGGCGCGGCGGCGATGCTCCCCCTCCTCACCGCACTGCTCGTCGGCTGCGGCACGATGAACGGCTCCCGTCCTCTGCCGCGGCTGCTCGTGGACCGCGTGGTCGAGCTCGAGGAATACCTGGTGCTCTTC
>CAZCVP010000227.1:0-12338 GCA_964501915.1 uncultured Enterobacterales bacterium | reverse complement strand
CCGAGGCGCGCGCAGATCGCGTTGGCACCGCCCCAACGCCGTCTGTGGCACCCGAGGCGCGCGCAGATCGCGTTGGCACCGCCCCAACGCCGTCTGTGGCACCCGAAGCGCGCACAGATCGCGTTGGCGCCGCGCCAACGGCGTCTGTGGCACCCGCAGCGCGCGCAGATCGCGTTGGCACCCCCCAGCCGCCACCCCGGAACGCCCCACCCCCGCGGTTACCCTCCACCCCGGAGGACCCGCCATGACCCTGTTCCTCACCCTGCTCGCCTGCCCCCCGAGCGGCGACGACACCGGGGCGCTGCCCGAGATCTGCCACAGCTCCGGCGCCTTCCAGAGCGGCTCCCGCTTCGTGGACCGGACCGAGGCCTGGGGCCTGGATGGGGTCAAAGGGGGCCGGCTGCGGTCCGCTGACCTCGACGGGGATGGCTACCCCGACCTCGTCGTGAGCGAGTTCGCCGCCCACAAGCGCGACGTCTACGACGGCTCGGCCGAGCGCCAGCGGTGGCTGTTGATGAACCGGGCCGGCGCCGGCGGCGACCGGGTCTTCGAAGACACCAGCGAGTCCTCGGGGCTCTTCGACACCCGCGACGGCGACGGTGGCCACTCGGCCACGATCCACGTCTTCGGCGACGTGGACAACGACGGCGACCTGGACGTGGCCGCGGGCGTCTACATCGACCAGAACGACATCAGCAACGACCCGGGGGACCGCTCGGAGATCTTCCTCAACCAGGGCGACGGCACCTTCGAGCTGGGCCCCAAGACCGACCTCGACACCCGCATCGGCTACTCGACCGCGGGCATGTCCTGGACCGACGCCGACCTGGACGGCGACCTGGACCTCTGGGTGGTGGGGTTCTACGAGACCTATGGCCTGCTCTACGGCGAGCAGGACAGCCTCTATGCGGGCGACGGCACCGGCGACCTCACCGACGTCACCGCCGACGTCGGTCTGTCGATGGAACGGGGCAGCTCCTCGAGCCTGGATCCCTGGCTCGACGGCACCGCCCGCCGCTCCGGCTACGGCGCCACGGTCTGCGACGTGGACGGCAACGGCTGGCCGGACCTGATGGCCACCAACTACGGCCGGGCCTGGAACCAGCAGTGGATGAACGACGGCGGGGCGTTCACCGACGTGGGCCGCACCTCCGGCTTCGCCGGCGACGAGGTCCTGGACTACAGCGAGAACCAGTTCTACCGCTGCTACTGCTCCGTGAACGGCTGCGACCCCGACCCGGGCGTGCCGAGCCTGGGCGACTGCGCCACCTACGCCAACTACTGGACGCCCGGCTTCGACGACCAGCCCGCACGCCTCAACGGCAACAGCTTCACCACGGCCTGCGGCGACGTCGACCGCGACGGAGACATGGACCTGCTGACGGCGGAGATCGTGCACTGGCACATCGGCAGCAGCTCCGACCCGACCGAGCTGCTGGTCAACGACGGCACGGGGACCTTCGAGCGGCCCGGCAACGAGACGACAGGCCTGACCCGAGAGCACGCCAGCCCGGACTGGAACGAAGGCGACATCACCGCCGGCTTCCTCGACTTCGACAACGACGGCCGCCTCGACGTGCTGGTGGGCTCCTCCGACTACCCCGACACCCGCCTGCTGCTCTACCACCAGCAGACAGACGGGACGTTCGTGGAGGCCGCCGAAGAGACCGGCATCGACTGGCCCCTGCCCGCGGGCCTGACCTATGGCGACTTCGACCGGGACGGCGACCTGGACGTGCTGGTGGGCTCCTCCACGATGCGCGTCAGCACCCACGAGGACCACCAGGTCCACCTGTTCGAGAACACCGGCGGCGGCAACCACGCCCGCATCCTGCTGGAGGGCGAGAGCAGCAACCGGGCCGGCCTCGGCGCCCACGTGGCCGTCACCGCCGGAGGGTCCACCCAGCACTTCGAGGTCTCCGGCGGCTACGGACACTTCGGGCTCCACAACGGCGTGGCCGTGCACGCCGGCCTCGACGAGGCCTGCGTCTGGTCGGCCGAGGTCCAGTGGCCAGGCGGCGAGACGGTCCGCTACGACGACCTGATGGCGAACTACGAGGTGGTCCTCGGAGAGGACGGCTCGATCAACTACCGGCCCCTGTAGTCATCACCGGCGGGGGTGGCACCACGCGGGCCTCACCGCCCCCGGCCCCCTGGAGCTCCAGCTCGGAGATGAGGATCGGCGGACCGGACCAGGCCGCCGGCATGCCCCCCGTGGCGCCGATGAAGAAGCGCTGGGGCCCCGGCTGGGCGTCCATCACACCGACCCAGCCCGTGGGCTCGCCCACCGCCACGACCTCCCGCAGGACCCGCCGGTCGACGCCGTGGAAGGCGATGCTGCGCACGGGCTCCTCGGTGCCGTCGGCGTGCAGGAGGTAGGCCTCATACGGCGGTGTGAGGCCCGGCGGCGGCCCCTCTCCGGTGAAGTGGACGTCGAAGTCCTCGGTCATCGCCGGCGGCTGGAGCAGGCGCACGACGAGCACACGGTCCTGGCCCGTCTGGGCCGCCAGGCGCAGCGCCTTGCGCCGCAGGGACCGCTCGGAGGAGGCCCGCGGAGCCATGACCTCGACGTTCGTCGGCACGGCCTCGCGGCGGTCCCCTCCACCCGCACGGGCATGCCCCGTGGACAGGGGCTGCTCGCCGGCCGGGATCCGCGACTGGAGGAGACGCCGGACGACACCGTCCTCCACGAGCACGACTTCGGTGGCCGGAACGCCCTCGTGGTCCAGGTCCATGCGGCCGGCGGCGTCGGCGCCGGGACGATCGACCACGGTCCAGCCGGGCGGCAGCAGGCGACGCCCCACCCGCGCCCGCGGACGAGCCACGGGCTCGGGACCGAAGGGACCCCGGCCCTCCCGCATCGGCGGTGAGCCCACCACTTCGGGGGCCACGAGCTGACGGTAGACCTCCAGGGCCGCCGGTCCCTCGAAGAGGACCGGACCCAGCCAGTCCTCGAGCACCGGAGCCTCGGCCAGGCCCCGCAGCCACTCCGCCATCTCGAGGACCTCGGCCTCCATCTCAGCCACCGGAGGCAGCTCGGCGGCCGTGCGCGCGACCCACCAGCGACCGTCGCGCACCCGGGAGCCGTCCTCGGCCTCGAGCACGGCCTCGACCCGCACCACGGCGAAGCCCGTCGTGCGGGACACAGCCATGCCCTCCGAGGTGCGCGTGACCCGCACGCCCTGCCAGTCCCGGCCGGCCGCCGCGACCTCCTCGAAGGCCGGGTCGCCCGCCAGCAACGCGGTCAGCCCCAGGACGCGATCCTCGATCGCCTGCGGGTCCAGGGCCTCGGGCACAGACGCCGGCGTGGTGAGGACGTCGACCGGCGCCTGGGCCGGACCGAGGAGGTCCTCCCGGGCAAGCTCCGCCTCCTTGCGGGAGAGCTGCTCGATGGCGTCCTTGTAGGCCCGGTCCGTGTGGAGCCAGATCTCGCGCCGCAGGGCCAGGGGCTCGTCCTCGAGGGGCAGGCCACCGACGACCACGCCGTCGGGCTCGCCGAGCGCGTCGAAGTTCGCCGAGTCGTAGTCGGCGTCGCCGCAGCGCACCTCGACCCGGAGCTGGCGATGGGGAACCTGCTCCTGGGTCAGCACGGCCCCGGCCTCGGCGAAGACGGTGGCGACCTCGCCCTGGAGCACGTCGTAGGCGATCCAGTAGGGGGGCTCCTCTCCCGGGAGGCGCAGCCCGTTCAGAGCGCGCTCCAGCTCGGCGTCGAGGGCGGCGCGCAGGACCGTCTCGTCGGACCAGGCCCAGTCGCCAGCCAGAGCCGTCCCCAGGAGCCACAGCGCGATCACGGCGCCTCCTGGCCCGGCGGGGGCAGCAGCGGCGGGCGGTCGTGCTGCTTCTCCTTGCGCTGCACCTCGAGCTCGCTGACCAGCAGCGACGGACTGGCCGCGCTGACCGGCACCCAGCCGGACTCGGCGCCACAGATGCCGTTGAAGACCTCCAGCTCGCCGCCCGCTGCCACCACGCGGGAGAACGTGGTGATCGGCGTGCCGATCAGGTCCCCGCCGCGCACCAGCTCATCCGGGCGCCCATCGGCGTAGACCCGCCACATCGACACCGGTCGCACGTTGAAGCTGTTCGGCACCACGCGGCCGGTCAGGGTGAAGCCGCCGGTGATGTCATCGACCAACAGCCCGTAGGGCTTGCCCTGGGCCTCGATCTCGTCGAGCAGGGCCTGGCGCAGGGCCTCGGCGCTCAGGACCTCGTCGGAGCGCACCAGCAGGTTGCCCTGGCGGGCGACCACCGCATTGCCCGGAGCGCGGCGCCCATGGCCATTGGAGCGTCCGAAGTTCTCGATGGGTGCCCGGGACATCAGGAAGCCCTCCAGCACACCGTCGTCCACCACCGTGACGGCAGAGGCCGGCACCCCCTCGTTGTCGTAGGGGTAGTGGCCCGAGAGGTCCGTGTCCCCCAGGGCCGCGAGGGTGGGATCGTCGACGACGTCGAGAAAGGGCGGCAGGATGCTCTCCCCGACCATGTCGGTGAAGGTCTGCCCCTCGTCCTCGTCTTTCTGCCGGTGGCCCTCCACCCGGTGACCGAGGACCTCGTGGAAGAAGACGCCCGCCGCACGCCCCCGGAGGATCGCCGGACCGCTGAAGGGTTCCATCAGCGGGGCGTCGCGAAGCTGCTGGAGGCGCTCGGCGACCTGCGCGAAGCGCCGGGCCAGCTCGGCCTCGTCCGGCAGATCGTCGGGATCGGCTGTGACCACGTAGTCGCTGAGCTGCAGCTCCATGCCGTCGTCGGCGACGGTCCGAACCCACACGCTCACCCGGTAGTGGACCCGGGACCAGCGCACCGACGTGCCTTCGCTCGTGACCACCCGAAAGGTCTCCGCCACTGCGGTGAGCTCGGCGCTGCTGTCGAGCAGGTGGGCGTGATCGAGGCCCGCGGCGCTCACCCGGCGCAGCACACCGGCCCAGGCCTCGAGGTCCAGCTCGACGTCCCTCACCTCCCGCAGGTCCACCACCGGCTCGGCCGGGGAGAAGTCCGCCGAGGTGTCCTCCCGGTCGACCATCACCGACTCGTTGGCCCGCACCTGCTGGAGCCGGCGCACGGCGGCCTGGTAGGCGTCGTCGGTCTGGCGCCACAGCGCCAGGGTGGATGCGCGCGGATCGCCGTCCAGCGGCAGGAGCACCCTGCTGCGGTCCTCCTCGGCGAACCAGCCGGCGCCGCGGATCTTGTGGGTGTTGTCGAGCTCGGGTGAGCCCACCCGCACGTCGATGTCTCCGGAGCGCAGGCGCCGATCGGAGCGCCCACCGATCGCCCCGTGGCTCCCCAGCAACCGGACGGTGTGCCGATCGACGATCTCGTAGGCCAGGAAGTAGGGCGGCTCCTCGCTCTCCGCGAGCGCCACCTGGGTGCGCTCCAGCTCGGCGCGCGCCAAGTCGATCAGGGCGTCTTCGCCAGCGAAGGCGGCACAGCAGAGGAGCAGGAGGTTCACGAACACCCGGGGCGCGCGGCCCCGTGGGGGCCGGGTCCGCTAGTCGACGACGTCGAAGGGGTCGTCGTCGTCGTCGAAGAGATCCTCGTCACGCTCCTCCCACTCGATGCCGCAGACCTTCTCGATCAGGGAGACGATCTCCTCACCGGTGAGGCCCAGCTCGTCGGCGTTGGAGAACTCGTACTCGAGGGTATCCACCAGACTCTCGTCCAGGGCTGCGTGTTCCTCGATGCGCGAGATCAGCTCCTCCGCATCTTCCACGCCGTGGACCTCGGCCGAGGTCTCGGTGGTCTCGACCACGTACTCGGCCAACGAGCCGGCGTCGGGATCCTCGTTGACGGTCTCGAGGTACTCGTCGACGGCCATCACGAGCGCCTCGCGAATTTCGTAGGGCAATTCCATCTTGAGGCACAACCTCCGCTTCGGACCCTGCCTACCAACTCTGGTCCGCCGTTGCAAGGGTGGATAGTCCGGCAGCGTGAGCCTGCCCGTGTCGAAGCTCGTCGCACTGCCCAAGACCGACCTCCACGTCCACCTGGATGGATCGCTGAGGCTGGCCACCCTGATCGACCTGGCGCGGGAGCGCGGCGTCGCGCTTCCCTCCGAGACGGAGCAGGGACTCACAGAGCTGGTCTTCAAGGAGCGCTACGCCAGCCTGGTCGAGTACCTCGCCGGGTTCGCCTACACCTGCGCGGTGCTCCAAGACGCCGAGGCGCTGGAGCGGGTGGCCTACGAGCTGGCCTGGGACAACATCCGGGAGGGCGTCCGCTACATCGAAGTGCGCGTCGCGCCGCCGCTCCACAAGGGGCGCACGCCCCCCATCGACGAAGTGCTCGGAGCCGTCGACCGGGGCCTCGCACGGGCCAGGACCGAGCACGAGCAACACCTCGCCGGCACCGAGGAGCCCCCGTTCCGCTACGGCATCATCGTGTGCGCCCTGCGCTGTTTCATGGCCGAGGCCTCCCCCTGGTACGCACAGCTCGGAGAGCTGCTCGGGGACATGCCCGACAAAGCCCGCTTCACCACGGCCTCGCTGGAGCTCGCGCGGGGCGCCGTGCGGTGCCGGGACGAAGGGGGCATCCCGATCGTGGGCTTCGACCTCGCCGGTCCGGAGGCTGGCTTCCCGGCCGCCGCCCACTGGGAGGCCTTCCAGTACGCCCATGAGCACTTCCTCAAGAAGACCGTGCACGCCGGCGAGGCCTACGGCCCGGAGTCGATCTTCCAGGCGATCACCGAGCTCCACGCCGATCGCATCGGTCACGGCTACCACCTCTTCGACGCCCACCGGATCGAGGATCCACGGATCGGGGAGCCGGAGCGCTACGTCGACGCCCTGGCCCAGTTCATCGCCGACCGTCGCGTCACCATCGAGGTGTGCATCACCTCAAACCTGCAGACCAACCCCGCGATCGGCACCGTCGACAACCACGTCTTTCGCAAGATGCTCGACGCCAGGCTGTCCGCCACCCTGTGCACCGACAACCGCCTCGTCTCCCACACCACGGTGACCCGCGAGCTCGACCTGGCGGTGCGGACCTTCGACATGACGCCCAAGGAGGTGCGCAGCACCATCATCTACGGCTTCAAGCGCAGCTTCTTCCCCGGGGACTACCGGGAGAAGCGGGCCTATGTGCGCAGGATCATCGACTACTACGACGCTATCGAAGCTCAGTGAAGCCGTTCGGCGGCGAGCCCTGGCCGTAGTAGTCGTCGCCCCAGCACTCGATGGCGCCCCGCACCGTGAGCGCACAGGCGTGCTCGTGGCCGACGTCGAGCTGGGTGTAGGTTCCCGAGGGTGGCTCGTCGACGCCGTAGCTGGAGGTCCCCCAGCAAGTGGCCTGGCCGGAGGCGTCCAGGGCGCAAGCCGCCTGCCACCCCACCTGGACCGAGGCGAAGCCCCCCTCGGGCTCCTCCCCGACCACACCGGGGGTCTCCCAGCCCATGCAGTGGACCTCGCCGGTACCCTCCTCGACGCCGCAGCTCTGGCGATCCCCCGCGCTGAGCTGGTTCCAGTAGGAGACGTCCGGGTTCCAGCCCTGCCCGTAGACGCTGCTCCCCCAGCAGTCCAGGCGACCGTCGGACTCCCGCTCGGCGCAGTTGTGGTCGTCTCCGGAGACCACCCACACATGGCGCCCGGATCGGTCGGAGAGGGCGCCGTTGGAGGAGGTCCCCCAGCAGGTGACCGCTCGGTCGTCGCCGCTCAGGCCGCAGACGTGGCGCCAGCCCGTGGACACCGCCGCCCAGCGGCCGTCCGGGATGTCGAACTCGCCTCCCTCCTCGTGGCCCCAGCAGCGGATCTCGGAGTCGGTGGTAAGACCACAGGCGAAGTCGTCGGCAGCCGACAGCTCCGTGAAGGTCCCGGCCGGAGCCGAGGTGGACCCGTCCGTGTCCAGCCCCCAGCACTCGACCCACCCGGCTGTGGCGAGCCCACAGGTGAAGTTCTCCCCGGTGACGACCTGCTTCCACCCGGACGGGGCGGGGGTGTCGGTGTCGGTGTCTGTGACGGAGTCGCTGTCGGTGTCGGTGTCGCTGTCGGTCTCGACGACACCCGAGTCGTCCTTGCGGTCGTCGTGGCTCGAAGGCGAGATCCAGGTGCAGGCCGACAGCAGCGGGAGAGTCCACATCATCGTGGCACCTAATGCCTGGCCGTGTCCTCGTCGTCCGGCTGGAAGTCCACCGCGTAGAGGGGATGGCCGCGGGCCTGCGCCTCGTCGAAGAAGGTGGGCAGCAGCCCAGTGGGCTCCAGCGCCCCGACGAGGCGCTGCCTGTTGCCCACGGTCTCGGTCCGGTAGACCTTGAAGCGGTACAGGTCCCGGATCTGGTAGTGCCCGTGGTCGTCGAGGGTCGGCAGCAGCTCGGCGACCTTGTCGATGCGGCGGCTGCCGTCCTTGAAGCGGTTCACCTGGACCACCATGTCCACCGCGTTGCAGATCTGGCTGCGCACCGCCCGCGCCGGGAGGTCCTCGCCGGCGAAGAGCACCAGGGTCTCCAGCTTGGCCAGGGCCCCCAGGGGCGTGTTGGCGTGCAGGGTGCTCATGGTGCCACCGTGGCCCGAGTTCAGCGCGTTCAGCAGGTCCAGGGCCTCGCCACCGCGCACTTCGCCGACGAGGATGCGATCGGGTCGCAGCCGCAGCGCCGAGTGCAGCAGGTCCCGGATGCTGATCTCTCCACGACCGAACTCGTCCTCGCCGCGGGCTTCGAGTTGGACGAGGTGGGGCTTGGGCAGCTTGAGCTCCCGGGTGTCCTCCAGGACCACGATGCGCTCGTGGTCGTCGAAGAAGTGGGCCAGCACGTTGAGCAGGGTGGTCTTGCCGCTGCCGGTCCCGCCGGAGACCACGATGTTGCGCTTCATCTGGATGGCGACCTCGAGCAGGTGCGCGGTCGCGGTGTCCAGGGTGCCGTAGGCGATCAGGTCGTCCATGCCCAGCTCGCGACGGGCGAACTTGCGGATGGCGACGTTGATGTGGGGCGAGACCGGCGGGATGACCACGTGGACCCGCGAGCCGTCCGGGAGACGACCGTCCATGCGCGGGTTGCGCTCGTCGAGGATCTTGTTCGAGAACTGGGCGATGTTGACGCAGGCCGCCATCAGGGCCTCGGAGTCCTCGAAGTAGAGGTCGTCGCAGAAGTCGAGGAAGCCGGCCCGCTCGGCGTAGACCTCGCCCGGTCCGTTGATCAGGATCTCGCTGACCTCGGGGTCGGCGAGCAGCTCGGTGACCGGGCCGAGGTGGTAGAGGACGGTGCTGGTGAAGAGCTCGCTCATCGAACTACTTCTTGCCCTTCTTCCCCTTCTTGCCCTTGCCCTTCTTCTTGCCCCCGAACAGGTTCTTGAAGAAGCCCGCCTCCCTGCGCTCCTGCTCCTCCCGGGCACGCTCGAGGCGCTTCATCTCCCGGTGGGCGTCGGGGTTCGACGGGTTCTGCTTGAGCGCCCGGATGTAGCACTTGCGGGCCACTTCGGGCTTGCCCTCCAGGGCATAGGTCTGGCCCAGCAGCACGTAGCCGGCGTCCATCTTGGCCACGGCGTCGATGGCGGCCTTGATCAGGTCCCGGCCACCGTCCGCCCGATCGTCGTCCTTGCCGTAGTGCAACCGGAAGATGGTGTAGCCGAGGTGGGCGCGGAACTCGTGCTCCTCGGGCACCGCCTCCACGATCTCCTGGAAGATGTCGTGGGCCTCGACCAGCTTGCTGGCCTGCAGGGCCCGCAGGCCGACCTTGAAGCGCTCCTCGGCGGCGAAGATGGCCTGGACCTTCTCCATCGCCAGCTCGTCCTCGCTCTTGATGCCGTGGATGACGCTGTTGACGTAGGGTTCGCGGCCTTCCGCCGTGCCCACCACCTCCCAGGCCTCGTTGACCGCGGCGATGATCCTCTCGACCATCTCCACCTGGGCCATCGGCCTGTCCGACCAGGCGTCGGGGTGGTAGCGGCGAGCGAGCTCGAAGTAGGCCCGGCGGTACTCCTCGTCGGTGGCGTCCCACTCCACACCGATGACCTCGAAGTGGTTCTCCGACGCCTGGATGCGGTCGTACTGGGTCTGGAGACGCTTGAGCTCCGGATCCGTGGCCGCCACGCGATCGCCCAGGGCGTCGGCGATCATCGACGAGATCTCCACGCCGCCACCGCTGGGCTTCTTGCGCCCGATGCCGAGGGTCGCCTCGTGGCTGTCGACGGGCTGGTCCCCGTCGGGCTGCTCGGTGAAGTCCAGGTCGGTGCGCTCGTCGTCGTAGAGCTCCACCTGCACGTCGGGCACGGGCTTGGTCCGGACCGTCGCTTCGACGCTGGTGCTGACCTCGCCGCCCTCGAGACGGGCGATGCCGACACCGTGAGCGAGCACGATCGCCCGCAGCGCGTGCCCCACCTCGCCGGGCGCGAAGTCGAGGATCTCCTGCAGGGAGCGCCGACCGTCGAGCTCGTGGAGCATGCTGCCCAGCTCGGGGCCCACCGGCAGGTCCGTGACCTCGTAGGGCCCAGCGAAGTCGACCTCGGGGTGCTCCTCCAGGTAGGGCTCCAGGCGCCCCAACAGGTCGGCATCATCGACCCGCTCCAGGAGCGCGGTCCAGAGACCGGACAGCAGGCTCAGGGGCAGGATCTTGGGAGGCTCTTCGTCCTCGGCGAAGGTCCAGGCGCCCTCACCGAGCCCGACGCAGTTCATGATGCGGATGTTGGCCTGGAGGTTGGCGAGCCTCCGGTTGTCGAGCTTCGGGTGCTTGGCCTTCAGCGCCTGGACGCTCTCGCTGCGGAGGTTGCTGCGGGTGTACTGGAGATCACCCGAAGAGAGGTAGAAGCTCCGCTTCTTCTTGCCGTCCGACACCTCGAGCAGGCCGGTGGCGGCTTCCTTGGTGAGCCGGAGGAAGAGGTCCAGGGCCGAGGTCTCGGCCAGCGTCCCGGATTGCATGGCGTGCCCGCGTGCTGCGAAGAAGGGGGCCCGATCCTATGGGCGGTGGCCCCCGGGTTCAAGCTCTCTGCCCGGTGTCGGCTCCACGTCCGGACTCCCGGACCTGCTGCTACCGCACGCTCGACGGCGGAAAGAGGGCGCCGATCGCCAACACGCAGGCCTCGAACGGGCGGACACGGACCGAAGCTCCGTCGGTCCAGGCCCCCTGGCGGATCCAGCGGCCGTCCTCGGCCTCGAGCGCCTCCAGCACCCGTCCACGGTGATCGAGGAGCCAGTAGTGGCTCACGCCGCCCAGCAGGTAGAGCTCTGCCCTGGCGGTGCGGTCCGTGCACCCCGAGTCCCCGTCCAGCACCTCGCAGATCCAGTCCGGCGCCACCCGGACCGGTCGCTCGCTGGGAAAGCGGGGGTGCCGGTCCTGGTGCCAGCCCGCGAGGTCCGCCTGGACCTCGGTCCCCATCAGCTCCAGCAGCGGCTGGTCGAGGATCCACCAGCCCCCCGGCCCCCCGTCACGTCCGAGGGCGAACGGACGGGTGAGCTTGGAGACCAGCGCAGCGGAGGACCAGTCATGGTCTGCGGAGCTCACGGGGGAGCGGACCTACTTGGCTGAGCCGTAGCGGCCGTCGGGCCCGGGGAACTCCGAGCCGTCCGCGAGCGTACCAGGGCTGTAGTCGCCCGCCGAGTCCGTGGCGTACTTGTGGTGGGTGTAGGCGCTGCCGTAGACGTCGGGGTCGAGCACCATCGAGGCGTCGAAGATCGCCTCGTTGGTGGCGCTGAAGTCCGCGTCACCGTAGGCCACGTCGTCGATGACGGTGCTGCCGTCCGCCGCGTAGAGCCAGACGTGGTCACCGTCGTTGTTGAGGCTCAGGCGGAACTCCAGCGAGGCGTCCTCGGCGTTGCTGGTGTCGAAGGAGACGTTGGCCAGCCCGAGGTCGGTCAGCGCCGTCACGTCGCCACCGCCGAAGACCACGATGGCTTGGCCGGCCATCAGCACCGTGCCCTCGCCGAAGGTGTGGCGCGGGTTGCCGCGCGCCGTCAGCTCCTCGATGGTCACGCCTTCGAGGTCCACCGTGGCGTCGGACGCGTTGGCGATCTCGACGAACTCGTCCTCGGTCTCGTGGGCGGTGCCGTCGGGGGAGTCCTGGTTGGGATCCCCCTCCACGGTGCCGTCGCAGAGCAGCTCGTTGAGCACCAGGTCCCCGGCGCCGGCCAGGGACATGCTCACGGTCACGTCGACGTCGTCGCTGAAGCCCTCGTACTCGCCCGTCAGGGTGGCGGAGCCGCTCCAGAGGGGCTGCCCGACACCGGCCTCGTAGAACTTGACGACGGTCTCGTCGCTCGAGGTCCAGGAGGTGTCGCGACTGACGTCCTGGTCGCTGCCGTCGCTGAACGAGGCGGTGGCGGTCAGGGTGACGACCTCCCTGGTGCTCAGCTCGGTCAGGTCCGCCGTCACGGTGAGGCCGGTGACGTCGGCGCGGAGCTGGTTCCAGAGCTTGTTCTTGGCC
>CAZCVP010000226.1:0-12382 GCA_964501915.1 uncultured Enterobacterales bacterium | reverse complement strand
TCGGGGCCCGGTCGCCACCCGGCGGCCGGGCCCCGCTGCTTTTGGATCGCGACCTGTTAGGCACTCGCGATGCAGTGGGTCTCTTCTCTCTCGACGCGCTCCCGCTACGAGGACGGATTCCAGGAGGCGGCCTCGTCGATCTCCCGGCAGCTCGGGGGCGCCACTCCGGACCTCATCCTGGTCTTCGTCTCCCCCCACCACCAGGAGGACTACGAGCGGGTCCCGCTCGACGTGAAGTCCCACTTCAAGGGTGCGCTGCTGCTCGGATGCTCCGGCGGTGCCATCATCGGAAGCGGCCACGAGGTCGAGGACCGCCCGGCGCTGTCGATGATCGGCGCCCTGCTTCCCGACGTGGCGCTGGTGCCCTTCCACCTCGGACCCGACGAGCTCCCCGACCTCGACGGTGCTCCCAGCGCCTGGCCCGCGCGCCTCGGCCTGGTGCCGGAGCAGGAGCCGGACTTCATCGTCCTGCCCGATCCCTTCTCCTCCGATGCCCAGCAGCTCGCCTGGGGGCTGGATGCCGCCTACCCACGAGCCACGATCATCGGGGGCCTGGCCAGCGGCGCTCGTGCGCCAGAGGAGAACGCGCTGTATGTGGGCGAGCGCACCTGGCACAGCGGGGTCGTGGGGCTGGCCCTGTACGGGGACATCAAGGTCGACTCCGTGGTGGCCCAGGGCTGCCGTCCCCTCGGCCGTCCGATGCGCATCACCAAGGGACGACGGAACCTGCTCTTCGAGCTGGACGAGGTGCCGGCGGTGCAGCTCCTCGACGAGGTCTTCACCGGGCTCGACTCCACGGAGCAGGATGCCTTCCAGCTCTCGCCGATGCTCGGCATCGCCATGGACAGCGACAAGGACTCCTTCGGGCCGGGCGACTTCCTGATCCGAAACCTGGTGGGCCTGGATCGCGGACGGGGTGTGGTGGCGGTGGCCGCGATGCTGGAGCCGGGCTCGGTCGTGCAGTTCCACATCCGCGACGCAACAGCCTCCGCGGAGGACCTCGTCGGCGTGCTCGCCCGCCACAAGCTGGGGGAGCACGGCCAGGCCTGTGCGGGGGCGGTGATGTTCTCCTGCCTCGGGCGCGGCCGCAGCTTCTATGGAGCGGTGGACCACGACACCGAGCTGTTCCGGGAGCACGTCGGCGACGTGGCCCTGGGGGGCTTCTTCTGCTCCGGCGAGATCGGTCCGGTGCACGGTCGGACCTTCCTGCACGGGTACACCAGCGCCTTCGGTCTCTTCCGGCCGAGAGGGTGGAACTGATCCGGCGAGGGCGCCTCGGCCGCTATCGGCCGAAGTTGAGCTTTTTTTCTCCGGGACTCTCATGGGGGTCCCGCGGGTCGCCGATCCTCCGGACACGCCCCGCCTCCTCGGGGTCTCGTCCTCTTCTCTACTCGGAGCCCCCGTGCCCAAGGTCGGACCTGCGCCTCCCCTCGAGCTGCTCGAAGCCGGGCGGGTCGAGGACGCCGAGCCGGAGGCCGAGTTCGCCCACGCGCTGAAGGAGGTCCGGGCCGTCAGCGGCGCCCTGGACGTCTGCTACGGCCAGGGCACGATGACGCAGACCGAGCTGCCGGAGCTGCCCGATCGCCCTCGCGCGAGGCGGCTCGGCGAGCCCGCCCCACCCGAGCCCCAGGTCCCCGACACCGAGGTCGACGCCTACCTGGTGGGGCTCGACCTGCCGCCGCCACGGACGCGACGTGCACGGGCCGCTGCGCGGCTCGAGGAGAGCCGGGCTGCCGGCGAAGAGGCCGCGGGCAGCACCGCTGAGCTGAAGGCCTGATGGACTCCATCACCGGCGTCCTCGGCTTCGGGACGGTCTCCTACGCCAAGCCGAGCTACCGGGCGCGGGGAAGCCAGGCCTACCTCGACGGGCGCGCCGAGGCCAAGAAGCAGGCCTACCAGCGCAAGCAGGCGCTCTTGGAGCTGCACGAGCGGGCCGCGGATCTCGCCAAGGAGCTCGAGGGCCTGCGAACGTCGGTGGAGGAAGTGCGGGACGTGCGCCGTGTGCGCAAGCTGGCGACGGCGGCGTCGGAGGGTGGCCTCGGCCTCGACCTGCTCCCGCGGGCGACCACGCTGGCCGGCAGCGAGGAGGTGAACCCGAGCCCCAGGTCCTACAGCACCCGCGGCCCGGACTGGGACGGGCCGAGCTCGACGAGCGTGGTCACGCTGCACGACGACTACACCGGCGCCTGGACCGACACCCTGGAGTTCCGTGTGCGGCGGGATCGCACGGTCGGCGGCAGCAAGACGGTGCGCCTCGACATCTACGACTCGGGCGGCTCGAGCCTGGGCAACGTCAAGTTCGCCGGTGGTACCCCGCCCGACACGGTCAAGTACACCTCCTTCGGCATCGGCGTGTCCCTGAGCGCGGGCAGCGTGAAGAAGAACGAGAGCTTCTTCATCGACGTCGACGCCGGCACCAGCCAGGACCTGGATCCCACCAGGCCCTTCGACGGGCTCCGGACCGAGGATCCCTGGCTGGAGTGGGGCACCTCGATCACCGCCGGCAGCTTCGACGTGAACGGCGAGACCATCACCGTGGCGGCGGACGACTCGGTGAACGACGTCATCGCCTCGATCGACGCCAGCGCCGCCGGGGTCACCGCCTCCTACGATGCGGGCAGCGACACCTTCTCCATCGTCCGCGACGACACGGGAGCCCTGGACATCACCGTCGACAACGACACCTCGGGTTTCCTGGCGGCGATGAAGCTCTCCGGGGCCACCCAGGTCACGGGCACCGACCAGGGGGAGCTGGAGGTCGTGATCGAGGACGTGGCCCCCCTGTCCGGCATCTCCAGCGGCACCTTCTCGATCAACGGCACCGACGTCTCGGTCGACGTCACGGCCGACACCCTCCAGGACGTCATCGACCGGATCAACGCCTCCGTGGCCGACGTGACGGCGTCCTACGACACCAACTCCGACGGCTTCCTCATCACCGGCAACACCCCCGCCGACGTGCTCGAGCTCGACGACGGGACCTCGGGCTTCTTCACCGGCGTGGACGTGATGCTGGGCACCTACGCGGGCCGGCAGGGTGCCCGGGGACTGCGAGCCAGGGCCCGCCAGGTCGCCCTGGACATGGAGGCCATCGAGGACAAGCTGAACGCGGTCTTCGCCGAGGTGGAGCACGAGAGCCTGGCGACCGGGAGTCTGAAGACCGCCCGCAAGGTCCTCCAGCAGGGCATCGAGGCCCTCTTCGACGACGAGGACGACCTGTCCACCTCCTTCGGCGTCGACTTCGACTTCGGCGACGACGACCCCTTCGACTTCAGCGTCGGCGACGCCCAGGACCTGCGAGAGGCGATGCGCAAGAGCGACTCCGCAGCCGTGAAGTTCCTGATCGGCGAGCGGGACGAGGGTGGCAAGGGGGGCCTGCTCGGCGCGATGATGAAGGCGCTGGACGAGATGGGCGACGACCTCGGCGCCATCCACGGCTACACGGGGCTGCGGCTCGACATCAAGGTCTGACTCCCCTTAGGGGACCTCCCCGACCCGGAGGACCCCGATGCCCGTCGAGCCTGCCGACTTCAAGGCCGCCCTGAGCCGCTTCGCTGCCGGGGTCACCGTCGTCACCGTCGCCGGCCCCGAGGGCGACCACGGCATGACCGCGACCGCCTTCTGCAGCCTCTCGGTGGACCCTCCCCTGGTGCTGGTGTGCGTCAAGAAGGGCAACACCACCCACGGGCTGCTCGAGGGCGGCGCCGGCTTCGCCGTGAACATCCTCGACCAGGGCCAGGTCGAGCTCTCCAACCGCTTCGGCGGCTGGGGGCCTCCGATGGAGGACCGCTTCGCGGACCAGGGGGACGTGCGAGCCCCCGTGTCCGGAGCCCGCCTGCTCCCCGGTGCCCTCGCGAGCCTGGACTGCACCCTGTACGGCACCCGCGACGGCGGGGATCACACCATCTTCCTCGGGCAGGTCGAAGGGACCGTGGTGGAGGGCGAGGACGAGGCGCTGCGACCGCTGGTCTACTTCAAGGGGTACCGGGCTCTCTGCGTGTGCGACTCTCCCTCCTAGGAGGGTGTTGGGCATGCCGTACGGTCCCTCCGCTGCGGGAGGGCTCTCGCCCGCCTGCGGCCCGGTCCACCATGCCGCTCACCCTCCTGGCCCCCGTCGAGTCGCTCGGCGTCAAGCGGGGCCCGGCTCTCAGGTCCTGGCCCGCACCGTCCACCTCCAGTGAGGGCGCCCTGGCGGGGAGCGGAGCGCCGAGCAACACGGAGTGCCTTCGTTCTTCCGCCTTGGGTGGATCCGCGCCAGGTGGTGAGGGCCCTCCGACGAGATTCCAGGTACTTGGCGCTTGTGGCGCTCCCAGGATCGTCCGGAGGCGGAAGTTCGGTGGGACTCCGTGTCGGCAGGCGGAAGTTCGAGGGGGCTGCGCGCGGGGAGAGGGCCCATGGCAGCCGTCGGGAAGGCTCAGCCCGCTCGGTCCCGACGACTCCCCCTCCTACTCCCGCTCGGCCAGGAACCCCCCGACCCGGGTGTGGGCGCCGACCATGCGGAAGTCCGAGTCGTTGAACGGGATGACGGCGGTGCTCTCCATCGCGGCGGTCATCCAGACGATGACGTAGTCGTTGCGGCCGAAGGACGAGAACGCGGTCGAAGGCACCTGGAAGTTGCCGTCGTTGGTGACCTGGCAGGTGACGATCTCGGTGTACTCGTCGACCGAGGTCTCGTAGTAGGCCAGCCGGAGCAGGATGCGGTCGGCCTCTTCGGCGCCGCTCCAGGCGAAGCGCAGCTCGTCGCGGCCCAGCTCCAGCAGATCCGAGTCCAGGTCGGGGCTCTGGAGCACCAGGCTCTGCGGAGTCTCGATGCCCGAGTTGATCGTGAGGGCCGGGTAGACGCCGGTGGACAGGGGCGCGAGGCTGTAGGCGCTGTCGAGCTGGACCAGCGTCGGGGCGACGTCGTCGTTGAGCCAGGACGGGGTGTCCGTGAGGTAGGCCTCGATGTTCTTCTCTCCGTTGCCGAAGAGCGCGGCGTCGGGAGTGTGGACCTTGGCCAGCGGGTCCGGATCCACCGGGGGGACGTAGTCCCGCTCGCAGGTGTCGATGGCCGGCGCGAATTCCAGGTCCCAGTAGTGCGCGTCGACCGGGTCGATGATCATCAGCGACGCGAAGCCCCGGTCATCCGGGGTCCCGCCCTCCCAGTAGCTCCCCAGGTACTGGATCTTCTCCAGGCGCCCGATGGCGCCGGCCAGCCCCGGGTAGCTGCCCCACGCCGTGTCGGTGTCGGTGTCGGTGTCGGTGTTGGTGTCGGTGTCGACGTCGATGTCGCCGTCCGGCGGGTGGCCGGGCGGACCCAGCTCCACCTCGATGGGCGGAGTGCAGGCGAGCAGGAGCGGGAGGAGGGCGAGCATCGAAGGAGAGATTAGGCCGACATGCCTCGGGGCAATTGCCACGAGCCTGTGAGGAGAGCCGGATGCCCCAGCCGCCTGTCGCTCAGCGCCGACCCGTGTCCACCGTGCTGCACGGCGAACACCGGGAGGACCCCTACCACTGGCTGCGGGAGCGGGAAGACCCGGAGACCCTCGCCTATCTCGAAGCCGAGAACGCGCACACCCAGGCGCTCACGGCTCACCTCGCCGACTTCCGCGAGGCGCTCTACGACGAGATCCTCGGTCGCATCCAGCAGACGGACCTCTCCGTGCCGGTGCGGCACGGGCCCTTCTCCTACTACCAGCGCACCGAAGAGGGCAAGGACTACCCCATCCGCTGCAGGAGGCCGCTGGAGGGCGGGGCGGAGCAGGTCCTGCTGGACCCCAACCAGGAGGCCGAGGGGCACAGCTTCTACAAGGTCCACGCCGTCAAGGTGAGCCCGGACCACACCCTGTTGGCCTGGGCCGTCGACACGACCGGCTACGAGCAGTTCGTGGTCCACGTCCGGGACCTGTCCACGGGCGAGACGCTGCCCGATCGCATCGACAACGTCGGCTGGTCCCTGGAGTGGGCCAACGACAACCGCACCCTCTTCTACTCCAAGCGCAACACCGCCCAGCGCCCGCACCAGGCCTGGCGCCACGTCCTGGGCGAGGCCGAGGACACGCTGGTCTACGAGGAGACGGACGACCGCTTCTTCCTCTACCTCTCCCGGACCCGGTCCAACCGCTTCGTCGCCATGGACCTCAAGTCGAAGATCACCACCGAGGTCCACCTCCTGGAGGCGGACCATCCGCAGGGAGCCTTCCGCGTGGTCGCACCGCGCACCCACGGGGTCGAGTACGACCTCACCCACCACGGCGACCACCTCTACGTGGTCACCAACGAGGCCGCGCTGAACTTCCGGCTCTTCGCGGTCCCGCTCTCGAACTGGTCTCGGACCGCCTGGCGGGAGGTCAAGGCGCATCGCCCGGACGTGCACCTGCTCTCGGCGACGGCCTTCGCCGGGCACCTCGTGCTCTCGGAGCGGGAGCATGGGCTGCCGCAGCTCACGATCATCGACCTGGAGACCTGGGAGGAGCACCGCGTCGGCTTCGACGAGGCCGCCTGGTCCGTGGCCCTCGGCTCCAACCCCGAGTTCGAGACCACGACCCTGCGCTTCACCTACGACTCCCTGGTCACGCCGGTCTCCGTCTTCGACTACGACCTGGCCCTGCGGACGCGCGAGCTGCGCAAGGAGACCCCGGTGCTCGGCGGCTACGATCGCGCCCGCTGGCAGACCTCCCGCACCTGGGCCACCACCGGCGACGGGACCCGGGTGCCGATCACCCTCGTGCACGCCCGGGACCTGGTGCTGGACGGCAGCCACCCGCTCTGGCTCGCCGGCTACGGCAGCTATGGCCACTGCTACGACCCCAGCTTCTCCACGCTGCGGCTCTCGCTGCTGGAGCGGGGCGTGGTCTTCGCCATCGCCCACATCCGCGGCGGTGGAGAGCTCGGACGCGCCTGGTACGAGGACGGCAAGATGGAGCACAAGGTCAACACCTTCCGCGACTACATCGCCTGTGCCGAACACCTCGTCGCCCAGGGCTACACCGCCACGGACCGGCTGGTGGCCCAGGGCGGGTCAGCCGGGGGCCTGCTGATGGGCGCGGTCGCCAACCTCCGGCCGGATCTCTTCCACGTCGTCGTCGCCCGGGTGCCCTTCGTCGATGTCGTGAACACGATGCTCGACGAGACCATCCCGCTCACGGTCATCGAGTGGGAGGAGTGGGGCAACCCGAAGCTCGAGGAGCAGTTTCGCTGGATCCGGGCCTACAGCCCCTACGACAACGTCAGGGCCCAGGACTACCCCCACATGCTGGTGGAGGCGGGCCTCAACGACCCGCGGGTGCAGTACTGGGAGCCGGCCAAGTGGGTCGCCCGGCTCCGCACTCTGAAGACCGACGACAACCTCCTGCTGCTCAAGACCCTGATGGGCGCCGGGCACGGAGGCTCCTCGGGCCGCTATGGCCGCATCGAGGAGTTCGCCTTCCAGTACGCCTTCGTGCTCGACCGCCTGGGGCTGGCGGTCTGAGCACGGTCTCGGCGAGCGACTACGGCGTGCTGGCGCAGAGGGTGTAGTCGCCGGCGCCGGAGTAGGAGTACACGACCCACATGTAGTAGCCGGAGCGGCCGTCGTAGTTGATGTTCTCGTCCGAGCTTCCGCTCTCGGAGGAGGCGACCACCTTCCAGCCACCGCGCTGGTACTTGTAGAGGTAGAGGTCGAAGTCGGTGCCGGTGCCGGAGAGGCTGGCCTCGTGGGTGCCGGACGCGGGGGCTTCGTAGTAGTTGTCGTTGGGCTCGATGGTGTACTGGCCGGAGCCGCTCAGCGTGCCTTCGAAGGTCGCGTCGAAGCCGGAACAGGTCGCGGTCGTGGTGCCACCGCCGGAGCCGCCGGAGCCGCCGGAGCCGCCGCTGGACCCGCCACCGAGGGTGCCCGTGTAGCCGAGGATCCAGGACTCGTAGGCGTCGACCTTGGTGCTCACGCCGTAGGAGCGGCAGGAGTAGTCGCCGTAGGAGGTCACGCCGGCCACGTAGACGTCGCCGCTCCGCTCGAAGAAGGCCGGGCCGCCGGAGTCGCCGGAGCAGGGCCCGCCCGAGCGCTGGGTGTAGTAGATCTGCTCCGCCCACACCTGGGAGAGCGGCAGGTCGATCTGCATCTTGACGCCGTAGCCGCCGCGCTCGGTGTCGCCGAAGCCGGCGAAGTTGAGGTTCTTGCCCACGTCGGCGTTGCCGAGACCATCGCTGGCGGCCAGCGGCAGGACCGGGTCGACCTCGGTGATCGGCTGGGCCAGCCGGATGAGCGCGATGTCATCGGAGAGACTGCGGCTGTTGTAGCCGCTGTGCTGGATGACGCTGGCGACGGTGTAGACGTGCTGGCTCAGGTCCCGCGACGGGTCGTCGCCGACGTAGACCGCGACGGCACCGGAGCTGAGCACGCCGCCTCGGGACTCGACACAGTGGCCGGCCGTCAGCACCCACTCGCTGTCGATCAGCGTGCCCGTGCAGAAGGGCCAGGTGTAGACGCTGCTGCCGGTGCGTTGGTGGAGCGACACCACGGCGTCGTGCTCCCAGGAGTCCGGGGAGTCGCCGTAGAGGATCTTGCCTTCCGGGTCGTGGTCACCGATGCCCTCGATGGCGTTGAGCTGCGGATCCTCCAGGGACCCACACGCCACGGCGCCGAAGACGAGAGCCAGGAGCGAGAGAGAGCGGGCTGCAGGCTGCATCGTTGTTGGCCTCGGGGTGGAAGGGGTCATCGGACTCGCGAGTAAAACCTACACCTCGATTCGGACCTCCCGAGATCCAAAAGGTAAAGGGGTCGTTACGAGCCGATGGGGAAAATGTAAAGTGGGGCTGTGAGGCCCGAAATGGGACACGTCGCCGCCACGATGGGCCCGGAGGGGGACGGTGTGCCGGGTCAGTCTTCTCGGGATTCGGCCAGCCAGAGGGCCTCTCGGCGGTAGGTCCTGGACCAGCGACGGTTCGAGCGGTGGTCGCCGGTGACCAGGAAGCGACAGATCGGACAGGCCAGGTCCGCCATCCTTCGACGGCCCGTGGCGTCGGTGGTCGGCGCCTCCCGGTCCACGCGCAGGCCACCCACGTAGCCAGCGCTCATGATGCAGTCGCTGCCCACCAGGAATGCTTCGGCGTCCGCCTTGGCCTCGACGCTCCGGTAGAGGCCGCTGGCGTAGTGGTGCAGCACGCCGAGGCTGTGGAAGAGCTCGTGGGCGTAGAGCCAGGCGTTGGTGTCGTCGATCGGGCGAGCGGCCGAGCCGACCCAGGCCCCTTCGTCGACCCGGCCACCGGAGGCCGAGACCAGCACACGCGTCCCCTCGGCGTCGCGCCAGGCGGCGAAGGTGTACAGCGTGGGTACCGCCGGGTCGTGGGTCGGGCTGCGGTAGCTGGTGGCGGTGACGGTCACGCCGCCGGCGACGGGCCGGAAGTGGTCGGCGAAGGCCTGCTGGTAGACCGCGCTCTCCGTTCGAAGCTCGACCCGCACCCGCCTGCCGGTGTAGCGCCGCAAGGCCCGCTCCAGCGCGTCGACGTCCGCGTCCCCCAGGGGGCGTCCGAGCCAGCCTTCGTCTTCGGAGACCACGTCGACCAGGTGGACGACGGGCCGTCGCTGGTCCCGGAAGGCCCGCTGCCAGGCGCTCTCGAACTGGAGCTGGTGCACCAGGTGGGCCCGGCGCTCCGGGTCCTGGAGCTGCGTCTCGACCCGCTCCCACCAGGTGTCCAGGCGCTGGTCCTGGGCCCACTGTTCCAGCTCGGAGACCTCGGCGGCTGCGGCCCATCCACAGATCAGGAGCGAAGCGATCATCGAGGTGAGGGTAGAGTAGCGGGCCCATGGAGGCCCACATGCTCCTCTCGACCCTGACCCTCTCCCTCTCCCTGGTCGCCTGCAACGGTGGTGGCGACGACTCCGCTTCCCCCGACGACAGCGGAGCGACCACCGACGACTCGGGCACCACGGACACCCAGACCGAGCCGGTCTACAAGACGGTGGGCCTGGAGTTCACCGCTCCCGCGGACACCCAGGACGGCGGCACGGTGACCGTGGGCCTGGTCCGGGTCTACGACGAGAGCGACACCTTCAACGTGGGCGACACCCTGGCGGCTGGCGATGCCGGCAGCACGACCGCGGAGTTCACGCTGCCCGAGGCGGCGCCGACCGAGCACCTGCTGGAGGACACCGAGCATCCCGGGCTGATGGTCGCGACCTACGCGGGCACGGCCTGGGTGGACGCCACCCCCGACAGCGCCTTCACCGATGGCTCCGAGACCGTGCTGGGAGCGGACAGCGATGCCCTGCTCGCCTACCTCACGGGCGAGGTCCCCGAGGACTGGCCCGAGGGGTGGATCCTCGTCGACCACCACTTCGCCGACGGGGACACCGCGGGCGATCCGAGCTTCAAGCCCACCAGCCAGGGCATCGACATCGTCGGACGGGGCCTGCTCGACGTGAACCTGACGCTCTCCGGGACCTACACCCCCTGGGGCGCCGGTGCTCGGGGTGTCGTGGGGCTCGCCCTGGACAGCGACGGGGAGCCGAACCTCGACGACCCGGTGTTCGACGTCTCGTTGACCAACGGGCCGTTCTCGATCGCCCTCACCAGCGGTCC
Organism: uncultured Enterobacterales bacterium; assembly: GCA_964501915.1. GTDB lineage: Bacteria > Myxococcota_A > UBA796 > UBA796 > CAJQPC01 > CAYFPX01. Next base: position 1,847 of record CAZCVP010000226.1, on the reverse strand, counting down.
GGGCCCCGACTTCAGCTTCCCGTCGGCCGAGGCGGGAGCCAACATGGCCATCATCGGCATGGCCATCTACGACGACGGCGACGGCAGCGGCGACTACACCTGGTTCTTGGAGCTGGACGCCGACGGCCACACGGTGTGCCTGGCCGGCGACCCCGTGGGCCTGCTCTTCCTGGGGCCGTCGACCTCGCTGGGCGCCGTGATCGGCCTGGACATCGTCGAGTGGCAGGCCGGCTGGTCGGCCGTGACCGGCGAGTCGGAGGCCGCCGACGACCTGACCCGGCTCTCGGACGTCCAGGCGACGCAGCTCGTGATCGGCGCGGCCTGCCAGGTGGACATCTGAACGGGCGGGCTCAGCGCACCCAGACCGCCCCGTAGGTGGTCTTGCAGCTCTCGTCGTAGCAGTTGTAGCTCGAGTTGTGCTCGTAGCCGGCCCCGTTGCACGGGTAGTCGCCCGGCGTGCAGGAGCTCGCCACGAGCTGGGAGGCCAGCAGCATCGAGTTGTCGTAGACCTCCCACGTCGCGTAGCCATTGGGCGTGTTGCCCAGGCCGTTGGTCCAGCAGCAGGTCGACAGGGTGAAGCTGACCAGGGCGTTCTCGTTGCCGTCGGGGAAGCAGCTCGCGTTGTCGTCCCAGGCCCGCACGATCACGTCGAAGAGCGCGACCTCGGAGGTGGTCAGGCTCTCGCTGTAGTCGGGTGTGCCGCCGAGGTAGGTGGTCGAGCACCCGGAGGTGTCGTACTCGGCGTAGACCCAGTCGGCGAAGGTCGAGCCGGCCAGCAGCCCTGACCAGGCCACGGCGTACTCCTCGGTGCGCACCAGGAAGTCCTCGGCGACGACGCCGTACCAGGCCTCCCCCTTGTAGTCGGCGCTCTCCCAGGTGCCAGCATCGCCCCAGGTCGTGGGATCGGTGAAGGCGTCGAGGCTGTTCCAGGAGCGGCTGCCGTCGTTGACGATCGAGCCGAGCAGGGTCCAGCCGCCGCCGTCCGTCGTCATGTCGCAGACCGCGGAGTAGGCCCCGCTGCCGCTGTCCAGGTAGTAGGTGTCCGAGGCGGCCGAGGCATCGTCGGCCAGGATGGCGGCGCAGTCGTCGGCGGCGCAGGTGGCGTCGGTCCCCAGGGCGCCGTTGTCGGCCACGGCGTCGCAGTCGTCGTCGAGGCCGTTGCAGGTCTCGGTGGCGCCGGGGTGGACGTCGCCGTTGGTGTCGTCGCAGTCGCTGTCGTCCTCGACGGTGCCGGAGGGTGAGAGGCAGGCGGTGCTGCTCGCGCTGGCGTCGCCGTAGCCATCGCCGTCGGTGTCGGCGTACCAGGTGGGGGCGTCGACGCTGTCGTCGGGATCGGTGACGCCGTCGCAGTCGTCGTCGACGGCGTTGCAGGTCTCGGTGCCGTCGGGGTTCACGGCGCTGTCGAGGTCGTCGCAGTCGGTGGCGTCGGCGACGTAGCCGGTGGGAGCGTCGCACGAGGTGGTGCTCACGGTCGCGCCGCCGAAGCCGTCCTCGTCGTAGTCCAGGTACCAGGTGGTCGCGTCGGTGGCGTCGCTGTCGGCGTCGCCGTCGCAGTCGTTGTCCAGGCCCTCGCAGATCTCGGTGGCGGCGGGGTTCACCGCGGCGTCGCCATCGTCGCAGTCCCCGTCGGTCTCCGCCCAGCCGGAGCCCGGCTCGCAGGCGACCGTCGTGCTGCCGGCGTCCCCGTGGCCGTCGCCGTCGGTGTCGGCGTACCAGGTGCCGGCGTCCACCGCGTCGGTGTCGCTGGAGCCGTCGCAGTCCTTGTCCACGCCGACACACACCACCGTGGCGCCCGGACTGATAGCGGGGTCGGTGTAGTCGCAGTCCGTCGCCTCGGACACGTGGCC
>CAZCVP010000225.1:5263-12682 GCA_964501915.1 uncultured Enterobacterales bacterium | reverse complement strand
CATGCTTGCGCTGATGGCGGACGTCATCGGCATCACCGGGGGCGGGCTCGTGGCGATCGCCGAGCAGGGCCTCAGCCCCGCGTACTACTTCGACCAGGTCCTGCGTTCGACGTCGATCAGCGAGGTCATGCACGGCCTCGTGAAGGCGACGTTCTTCGGATACATCTACGGGATGGTCGGGTGCTTCCAGGGCCTGCGTACCCGCGGCGGGACCGAGGGAGTGGGACGGGCGACGACGCGCACCGTGGTGATGCTGTCGATCACGATCCTCATCTCGGACTTCATCCTCGGGAAGATGCTGCTCCCCTTCACCTAGACGATGGCCCTCCCCGACCTCTTCGTGATCGGTGCCCAGAAGGCGGGCACGACCTCGCTGCACCACTACCTCGATCAGCACCCCCAGGTGCAGATGAGCAAGGTGAAGGAGCCGTCGTTCTTCAGCTGGATGGACTGGGCGAAGACGAGCACCGGCGAGGGGTCGGTGCGGGATCGGAAGACGTACGAGCTGCTCTTCGAGGGAGCCGAGGAGCTGCGGGCGCGCTTTCAGGGCCGCGCCGCGGTGGGCGAGTCGTCCACGGACTACCTGTACGCGCCCGGGGCGCCGGATCGGGTCGCGGACCTGGTCCCCGAGGCCCGCATCGTGGTGCTGCTACGGCAACCGGCGGAGCGGGCCTGGTCCAACTGGAAGCACGCTCGTCGGGAGGCGAGAGAGCCGCTGCCCTTCGAAGAGGCCCTCGCCGCCGAGCAGGAGCGCATCACCGAGGGCTGGGGGCCCATGTGGCACTACGCCGCCAAGTCGAGGTACGCGCCGCAGCTGGAGCGCTGGCAGCGCCGGTTCCCGGACCTGCACGTGGCCCTCACCGAGGACCTGGACGCCGACTCGGTGGCCGTCTGCCAGCAGATCTTCGGGTTCCTGGGGATCGAGCCGGAGTTCCTGCCCCGGGTCCGGGACCGCTACAACGTGGGCTCCACGCCCCAGGGGCTGAAGGCCGAGGGGCAGCTGCATCGGGCGTTGGTGGCGCTGGGTGCCCGGGTGCCCTGGCCCTACCGCCGACAGATCCGCGACGCGCTCTTCCCCCGGCAGGTGATGGACGCGGAACACAGGCGGCAGGTGACGAAGCAGTACTTCGCCGAGGACATCGAGGCCACGGCGAAGCGGATCGGCCGCGACCTGTCGGCGTGGCTCGATTGATCAGCGACGACGGGCGGCTCTGAGCAGCTGCCGGGCCTCCAGGGCCGACGTGCCGAGTCCCTGCTCCGCGAAGATCTCCAGCGCCTGCTCCAGGTCGGGATGGGAGCGACCGTCCTGCATCGCGTCCTCGAACCCGGCGACCAGACTGACGTGGTTGTCCGTGAGGCCAGACTCGAGCACGGTCAGCGCCCCCTCCAGCATGCGGTCGGGCAGCCCCCGCCCGATGAACAGGGAAGCAGCCCTGCCGATCTTGCCGTCTTCGTCGAGCTCCGGGCGCTGCACTGCGGCCAGGAGGATGGGGAACCACGCGTCCTGCTCGGGGATCTCGTAGGAATACAGGGTGCCGATCGCCTTGACGGCGGGGTGCCAGACCACATCCACGGGGTTCTCTTCGAGCAGGGCCTTGACCGCCTCCACGTGGTGCGCTGGGGGCTCCGTCTTGGCCGCCTTGACGTCGACCGTCCGGGTGATCGCGATGAAGAAGATGGCGAACCCGGTGCTCTTCTTGATCTTGTAGGAGCCGATCAGCGCCTTCACCGCCTCGATCTGCACCGCCTCGTCGGGGGCGGTGGCGAGGTGCGCGGCCTGCTCCGGCGTGAAGCGGGGCACCCGCCCCTGGAGCGCCCGAAGCATGCTCCTGACCGCCTTGGAGCTCCCCCAGTCGACCTGCCGGGCCGCGATCTCGACCTCGACGGGGGACCCGCATCGGAACAGGTGGAGGCCAGCGTCCCGCCGATGCCTGTCGTCCACGCCCGGGGCGCCGTCATCGAGCCACTCGCCGATCAGGCGGGCCCCGTCCGGCCCGTAGTCCCGCAGGTCCTTCCAGGCGCCCTTCGCGTCGCCCTCGTACAGGTGCTTCCGCTTGCGGCGCAGGGCCTGCTCGTGGCCCCCGTCGGTCACCCGGGCCTGGTACTCGCAGTCGCCGTGCCAGGGCGGCGCCACCACCGACAGGCCTGTGCCGTCCACGGCATGAGCGACCGCCGGGAAGGCGAGCAGAAGAACGAAGACGAGAATGCGCATGCTGGTCCCCCCAGAGATCCAGCATGGATCCGTGCGCGGCTCCGGACAACCCCTCTGCTAGAGATCGCCCATGACCGGCTCGCTGCCCCTCGTTCTCGCCTCTGGCTCTCCTCGCCGCAAGGAGATGTTGGAGCGCGTCGGCCTCACGCTCCGGGTCCAGGCCGCGGACGTAGAGGAGCACCAGATCCTGGGTGAGCGGCCCTACCAGATGGCTGAGCGGCTGGCCGGCATCAAGGCCCAGGCGGTCGCCCAGAGCCTCACCGAGCCGGCGCTGGTCCTGGCCGCGGACACGATCGTGGTGCTGGAGCGGGATGTGCTCGGCAAGCCCGCCGATGACGCCGACGCGGCCCGCATGCTGCGTTCGCTGTCCGGGCGCGAGCACGTGGTGATCACCGGCTTCGCGCTGGTGCGCAGCGACACCTGGGCCGAGCGCGTCAGTCACGTGGTGACCCAGGTGCACTTCCGGGAGCTGTCGGACGCCACGATCGAGCGCTACATCGCCACCGGGGAGCCCCTGGACAAGGCCGGCGCCTATGGGATCCAGGGCATCGGGGCGATGCTCGTGCGGGGCATCGAAGGCAGCTACACCAACGTCGTCGGCCTGCCCCTGGTCGAGGTGCTGGAGGCCATGCCCCAGCTCGGCGGACCCCGCCTCTGATGGTCACTCCCCTGCGCCAGATCGAGGGCCAGCTGGTCACCACGAACACCCGGATCCGGGACGCTGCCCTGCGGGCCGACCGGGATCCGGCCGACGTGACTCTGGTCGCGGTCAGCAAGGCCCACCCCGCGTCCACCATCGTCGAGACCTACGGCTACGGCGTGCGTCTCTTCGGCGAGAGCTACGTGCAGGAGTGGATCCGCAAGGCCGAGCACCCGGATCTCGTGGGCAAGCCCGACCTGCGGTGGAGCTTCATCGGCCACCTGCAGCGAAACAAGGTGCGGTTCCTGATCGGCCGGGTGGACTGCATCGAGGCGGTGCACTCGAGCAAGCTGGCCCTGGAGATCAACAAGCGGGCCCTGGAGCGGGGCGGCGGCTTCCGGCAGCCGGTGTTCATCCAGGTGAACGCCGAGGACCAGGGCGCCAAGTCGGGGTTCCGGCCGGACCTGCTCCTGTCGGTGCTGCCCGACCTGGCGGCGCTGCCCGGTCTGCGCATCGATGGCCTCATGCACATCCCCGCCTTCCACCCCGAGGCCGAGGCCACCCGGGGCGATCACCGGAACCTGCGCATTCTCCGGGACCGGCTGCAGGACCTGCACGGGATCGCGCTGCCCCAGCTGTCCATGGGCATGTCCGGCGACTACGAGGTGGCCATCGAGGAAGGCGCCACCAGGGTCCGGGTGGGCACCGGGATCTTCGGCCCGCGGCCGCCTCGGGCGTGACCAACCGGGAGCAGATGGCGGCTGGGCTCATGATCGCCATGGGCATGGTGCTGATCTGGTGGGTGAGCGGGCCCGCCCCCGAGTCCGAGCCGGCGACATCGGATGCGGTCGTCGCCCCCACTCCTCTCGCGACCCCCGCGCCGCCTCCGAGCGCTCCGGACCTGCCGCCCCCGTCCCTCAGCCCGGGGCCGAAGGTCGAGCCGTCGGCCCCCGCCGGACCCGCCGAGGAGGCGATGGCGGCGGTCGCCGAAGAGCTGGAGGGGCACCTCGTGCGGTGTCCCCTGCCCGCCGATGCGCCTGCGAACCTCCGCCTCGGCTGGCACAACACGGTCCAGGAGACGGGGACGATCTCGGGGCTCGCCGACGAGCCCGCGGGCACCGCCCTCTTCTTCTCCCCTCCCCCGGACAACGAGCTGCTCCAGACGGATCCGGGAGCCTGGGCGGTGGCGCTTCGGGCCTCGAACGAGCCTCTGGGCCGACTCCGATGGGAAGGCGCGACCTCCGGGTCGAGCGGCACCTGTGTCCTGGAGGAGGCGAGCACCGTCGAGGTCCGTGGCGTGGCCGAGGGCTACGACCCCGACGCGGAGCAGCCGCTCTCGATCAACGGCTGCACCCAGGCCAGCCAGGTCATCGAGCGGGACGGCCGGTTCGTCGTGACCCTGTGGAGCGGCGCCCCCTGCACCCTGGAGCTGGGCTCGTCAGGGTTCGGTCAGTGGGGCACGACCATCCACCCCACGAGCGACCTCGACGGCATCGTCCTGAGGCGCATGCCGCCCCCCGAAGAGCCCTACGGCAACATGATCTCCGAGCTCGAAGCGAAGCTCGCCCGGGCGGAGCAGAGCGTGCAGGACATCGAGGCGGGCGAGGACGCCTACACCAGGGCCATCGAAGCCGGAGTCAGCCCAGAGGCGGCCCGACAGCTCGACGAGTGGCGCGCGACGGAGCTGGCCGCGGCCGCCGACCAGGTAGAGGCGCTGCAGGCCCAGATCCCCTGGTGGCGCCTCCAGCAGCGGAACGAGCTGAAGAAGTAGCCGCAGTGCTGAGCGCGGCGAGCTTGCTCGCGCGACGGCGTTGCGCGGCCCATCACGCAGCTGACTGCGCCGCTCAGGGCGCGCAGTTCACGTGCAGCGAGAAGCCGCCGGCGTCTCCGTCGAAGCCGTCGATGACGACGATGTACTGCTCGCCCCGGGTCAGCTCCGCGCTCGCCGTGTTGAAGCCCCAGGCGATGGCGTCGGTCGCGTTGCAGGTGCCCGTGGGCGTGTGGAGGATCATCACGTCGTGGTTGACCGTGGTGGGGTCCGGGTCGACCAGCTCGAAGGCGATCTCGGCGGTCACGGGCGGACGGAACGCAAACCCGATCTCCGGGCCGTCGTACAGGCCGATGTTGACCGGGTAGCCGCTGATCCGGGACGGCCGATCGCTGACGATGCCGGACGTGTCGGCGGTGATGGTCTGGCCGCAGCGCAGGTTGTCCCAGACGTGGCACTCGCTGCCGCACACCATCCGGTCCGCGCACTCGCTGTCCATGCAGTCGACCGCGCCGTCGGTGTCGTTGTCGACGCCGTCGATGCAGTCCTCGCTGGTGAGGGCGTCGAAGCGCTCCTCTTCCGTGTCGTCGATGACGTCGCTGCCGCCGACCGCCTCTCCGGGCTCCTCGGTCACCGTCTCCTCGGTGGGGGCGGTCTCACCGGGACCGCAGTTGGGATCGAGGTTCTCGGCGTTGTAGAGGGGCAGCGTTCCGGCAGCGAGGGGCTCCTTGGCCCAGGAGAAGGGCGCGAAGGTGTGGCCTCCGACGAAGCTCAGGACGTCGTAGCCGACCTGGCTCTCGAGCTCCACGCCCACGTCCAGGCTCCAGTCGACGGCGCCGCAGTCCAGGGCGGCGTGGCCAGCGACCCAGGGCTTGGCCATGAGATCCGCCGAGACGGCGCTGTACATCGAGACATGGGCGGTGATGCGGAGCGCCGCGCGGCCCTCGAGCTCGCCGGCGAGGGCGAACGTCGGGCCGATGCGCTCCGCGTTCCACTCGAAGCCGGACGTGTTCTCCCACTCGCCGTCCATGTAGCGCCCGCCCAGCCCCAGCTGGGTGTCGATGTGCGTGCCGATGGACGCGTCGACTTCGGCGGAGCCCTGGGCGGCCCAGATCAGGTCGACATCGAACGTCACCTCGCCCGCGACGGGCACCGGACCGACGGAGAAGTCGAACTCCTTGTCGAAGGTGAACAGGTCCTTCTCGCCAGCCTGGTCGAAGGCGCCCTGGGCGGCGGCGTGCAGGACGACCTCCAGCTCCGCGTCGAGCGAGACGCCCAGATCGGCCTTCTCGAGCTTCGGCCAGGGGCGGTCCCAGTCGAACCAGTCCACGTCCAGGCCCCAGTCGAAGCCCGGCTCCAGGGTGATGGACCCGCTCTGGATGTCCACGGCGACCTGGTTGGCGCCCGAACCGGCGCTGAAGAGCGGCGTGCCCGAAAAATCGTAGGTGAACGGATCGCGGGACTCGCTCTCGGGCAGATCGCCCGGCTCGAGGGGCAGGGCGAGGCGCTCGAAGTGCTGCGCCACGTAGATCACGTCGGTGAGCACTGCCTCGGACGTGATGGCGGTCGCCCGGGTGCCATCGAAGCTGACCGACTCCACGCGCCGGAGCAGACCGCCGGACAGACCGCTGACCAGGACCGAGCCTTCCCGCAGGCCGGACTTGATGGCCGGGGCGTTGAAGTCGATGGTAACGGTCGAGCTGCCCGCGGGAGCCGAGAAGCTGACGAACGCCTGGCTCTGCTCGACCACGAAGGTGTCGTTGGAGACGAGCACGTCGCCGTACCAGGTCGCGTCCAGGACCTCTTCGGCGCGATCCGGGTCCCAGGCCGCGGAGCCCAGGTCCTCGGGGTCGTCGTCATAGTTGCTCGACGGAGGAGGCGCCTCGAAGCCCGGATCGGCGACGACAGTGGTCTCGTCAGTCAGGGACTGGTTGCACCCGAGCAGGAGCAGGGGGATGAGCGCGGTGCGGGCGAAGCGAAGCGTCACGAGCGGTCTCCGTTCTGCCGACCGGGGGCCGACGGTTTGGAGTACAAGCACGACGCATGCCAGGGTCGACGATGCAGTCAGGACAGGGATCGTCGGGTGCGTGGAGCCGCCGCAGTGGTCACTACAGCGACCAGTCGCCGATGCGAATCAGGAAGAACTGGACACTCCAGCGACCAGCCCTACCCGTCGCAGGCGCCCCAGAGTCCCCGCCCGGCGGACATCGCCTCCTCCTCGGCGGCCTCGAACTCGCTGCGGAACGAGAACTCGAACGTCATCTCCGAGACCCGGGCGTAGCCCTGCTCGACCATGTCCTTGTTGAACCAGAGCTGGTCGGAGTCCCGGAACAGGTACGCCAGCGTGCGGCCGAAAGTGCCCGTGCACGCGGTGTCGAAGGTCAGCCAGGACGTCTCCCCCTGGAACTCCTCGATGGCGTGGTTCCAGGCCCGCACGGCGCAGTACTCGCTGTCCGGCAGGTCCGAGTGATTCAGCTCGGGGGTGTCGATGCCGAGGAGGCGGATCCGCTCGGTGGTGCCGGCGAGATCACCGTCCAGGATGTCGACGTCCGCCGTGTCCGCGTCGATGAACTCGACCACCTCGACCTGCGTCGGCTCGCGGCACGGGTCGGGACCTTGGGGGAGGTCCGGGGCGGTCGGGCAGCCGGTGAGCAGCACGATGAAGAGGAGCATGCGTTCCATCGAGGGCATCGTACCGCTCCCGCGAGCCGGAGCCCGACCGGGCGAGCGACGGGCCCACGGACAAAACCACCCCGACTGCGACGCAGTCACCCGGGGTTTGGTCGGCCCCGCGGACAA
>CAZCVP010000225.1:0-5163 GCA_964501915.1 uncultured Enterobacterales bacterium | reverse complement strand
CGGCCCCGCGGACAAGACCACCCCGACTGCGACGCAGTCACCCGGGGTTTGGTCGTCCCCGCGGACAAAACCACCCCGACTGCGACGCAGTCACCCGGGGTTTGGTCGTCCCCGCGGACAAAACCACCCCGACTGCGACGCAGTCACCCGGGGTTTGGTCGGCCTCGCAGGCAGGGTCACCTCGGCCAGTCAGGGACCGGGAAACCGGGAAGCCGAGAAAACGGGAAGGAAGGAGCCGGTGTAGAGGAAGTCGTCGCGAAGCGACCCAAGAACCCTCCCGCATTCCCCCATTCCCGCCTTCCTGGCCAATGCCCCCGGCCCGCAGGGCCGGTCACGTCCCCATTCCCGGCCATGCCCGCCGGCCAGCAGGGCCGGTCACGCCCCCATTCCCGGCCAATGCTCGCCGGCCGACGCACCGACGCCCGTCCCGACTACGGCTTGGGGATCCGGATCGTCGAGACCATCAGGCTGCCGCTGATCCCGTACAGGACCACCAGGGGATGCAGCAGCCACGGGCCCAGCCGCACCTCGCCCAGCCACAGGTCCGCGTGCACGGCGTCCATCCAGAACGCGACGCCGAGCACCAGCACGATCGCCAGCGACGTGGGGATCGGCGTGCCCTCGAAGTACTTGACCTTGCCCGTGGGTCCCGCCAGCTCGTCAGCCGTCACGTTGAACCGGGCCAGGCGCGCGATGCCGCACAGGACGAAGAGCACGAGGATGATCGCGTCCCAAGCCCCCTGCATGCCCAGCGTGAAGGCGAGCACCGCCGGGGCCACTCCGAACGAGACCGTGTCCGCCAGCGAATCCAGGTCCCCTCCGAGCCGGCTGCCCTTGCCGGTCTTGCGGGCCACCCATCCATCGAGCGCGTCGAGCACGAAGGCGGCGGGGAGCAGCAGGAACGCCGTCCACAGGAAGCGCCGCTCGTCATCGGCGAGGTACTGCAGGCACAGGAAGATCGAGACCACCCCGCACGCCCCGTTGCCCAGCGTCAGCAGGTCGGCGGCAGAGAACTCCCGGATCATCGAAAAGCGGGGAGGGCGCTCCGAGTCGGTCATGGGGCCTCACGCATTGGCGAGCACAGCGATCACCATCATGAGCGCAAAGAAGCCCGCCAACACGGCGATCGCCACCTTTGCCCACGAAATGGGCGAGGTGCCCGTGACCGCGCCCGTCTGGCCGTTGATGACGACCCGGTAGCTGTCCTCGCCGTGCACGTAGGCCCCGATCCAGATGGGCAGGAGCACGGGACGCCCGTCGGCCCGCAGCACCAGGCTGCTCGTGCGGATCTTCACGAGCCCCCGGGCCGCCCTGATCTGGCTGCCGTGCCTGGCCTCCATCTGGGCCACCCCCCGGCGGCGGGCGATGGAGCGGGTCAGCGTGCCCACCTCCTGGGGCGCCGGCAGGTCCTGGCCGTAGGGCCGCTCGTCCCCGTCGGAGAACGGGCTGATGTCCGACAGCTCCGAGGCGGACAAGGCTGGCGAGCTGGGCACGAGCACTCCGGCGAGCACCGCCGTCGCCTGCCCCGTCACCGGCCGCTTGCCCGAGCGCGTTCCTGCGGTGATGAGCCCCGTCCAGTGGGTCTCCAGCTCCCCGTCCCAGATCCACGCCGGGAGGAACAACCGGGACAGCTCCACGCGAGCGCTCCGGATGGCGCCCGGAGCCCAGAATCGACCCTTCGCCCAGCCCCGGAATCCCTGAACGGCCAGGGCCTCATCCACCGAGAACGGGATCCAGCCGACAGGCTCCTCCACGGTCTCGGGCACGGCCATGGGCACGAGCTCGGCGCGCCCGCAGAACAGGCACCGGGGAACCGTCTCGCCGGGCTGGTTGGCGATCGCGCCGCCGCAGCTGACGCACTGCATGGCCTGCACGTTCATGTGGCAACCCCAGTGGCCGCGAGGACCACGATCGCCATGAACAGCAGCGCCATCAACGCGGCGAGCACGAGCAGGACTACCTTGCCCCAGGCCTTGGGCACCGAGCCGACGACCTCGCCCGTCTGCCCGTTCACCAGGAGACGGTGCACCTCGTTGTGCCACCTGTACGTCGCGATCCACACCGGGAGCAGCACCAGCCGCACGTCCCGCACGTCGATGTTGGTCTGGTTCCTGACCTTGCTGTGGGTGTCCCCGGGCAGGAAGCTGGCGATGGCGCGGTTCTCGTGTTCGGCGAGCTCCTGGCGCGCGACCTCCTCGGCGTGCTGCCGGTCCAGGGTCGGGCGCTCGGCCACCCAGCCGGCGAGCAGGCGCGGGTCGTAGGGCAGCGCGTTCCCCAGGTCGAAGGGCTCCAGGGCGTTCGCCTCGGCCTCGGGCAGGCCCTTGCTGCCGCTCACCAGCTGCTCGCTGTAGCTGGCGGCGTGGGTGCCGGAGCTGGGGAACCACTCGGTCTCCCGAACCTGGCGGGTGCGCATCTCCCGAACGCTCTTGCCGTCCCGGGTGACGGTCACCCAGTAGGTCTCGGTGCGGTACCAGTAGATGCCGACGTTGGCGGACCAGCGAGAGCGGGCGTCGGCGTCGTGGGCCCAGAACGGGACGAGGACGCCGTGCAGGTCTGCCGGCCGATCCGCCCTCCGGACCTCCTTCGGGGCGAGCCACTGGCCCTGGAGGAACCCGTGCAGCTTCGACGCAGCGCCGTCCCGGTCCAGGAGGAACGGCGCGACCTCGTCGGCGTGCTCGTCGGCGCCCTCGGCGGCGGCCACCAGGGGGCTCTCGCAGAAGACGCAGCGGTCGGCGACCACCTCCGGCGGCAGCGTCACCGAGGCCCCGCAGCTGGGGCACTGGCTCAGTCGCGCCTTGTCAGACGTTTGGCCCATCGCCGGATGATACGCTCGCCGCCATGCGTGAGTTCGGCGATGCACTACGGATCCTGTTCGGAAAGCTGTCGGAGTTCCTGGACGTCTTCGACCTCTCCTTCCTCATCTCCGGCGGTACAGCGCTGTTGGCCCTCCTGTACCTCGCCTGGGGGCTGGGGGTGGACCTCTCGACGGCCCCGAGGGAGCCCAGCTTCTTCTTCGTAGCCCTGGCCGTGGTCCTGGTCGCGTACGTCTGCGGCCTGGTGTGCTTCGCCCTCGGTCGCTCGATCCGACGCGGGATCCAGGCCGCAAAGGCCCCCTGGTACGGGCTGACGGGCAACGGCGGCTTCGCGGATCGCCGCCTGGAGCCGGTCGTGCACGGCCACAAGCTGCAGGAGGTCGAGCGCTTCGCCCACTACTTCGACGAGGAAGGCAACGCCAGCCCCTACTTCTACGTGCGCATGTGGGCCGAGCTGCGGCACGACCCCCTGCGCGGGCCGTCCATGACGCTGCTCAATCACTACTGGAAGCTCGCCGCCACCTACGACGGCCTGGCCGCGGCGCTGATGCTGTGGATCGGCATCTTCCTGACCACAGCGGTGGCACCGCCCACGGTGGTCGTGCACTCGGTGCTGCCCCTGCCCGTGTCCCTGGGCTTCGCGGTCCTCGGGGCGATCGCGTTCGTGGGGTGCTGCGGTGAAGCGCGGCGCTACGACCAGTACCAGCTCGAGGAGCTCGCCGCATCGATCGCCGCGGAGCCCCCCAAGCCGCCCGCTCCGCCGGCTGGCCCCGCCGCGGGCCTGCCCCCTCTGGCGGCCCTGGCCCGCTGGAACCCCGGGCTGGCATCCCTGGTGCCCCCGGCGCCTCCCGCGGCGCCTGCGCCCCCTGGAAGCACGCCCCCCGACAAGCTCTGACGTCGACGGCTACTTCGCGTAGGCGTTGAAGTGGATGCGCTCGCCGGTCTTCGTGGTGGTCTCGAAGGAGGCGGCCTGATCGCTCTCCCGCTCGCCCTTGAGCGCCTCTCCCTGCTCGGCCTGGGAGACGAGCGAGGCCTGGAGGGCGTCCCGTAGGAACGCCGCCGCTTCGGTCGCCACGGGCGCGGTGCCCTGCGCGTCCGCCCCGACCCCGTCGAGCACGAAGCTGCGCACCAGGTCCTCGCGGCTTCGGTCGAACAGCGCGGGGTGCCCGAACAGCTCCGCGGTGGTGATCGAGTCCCCGAGGGCGACCACGACGCCGACCACGCCGGCCCGCTCCTTCAGTGACTCGATGAGCGCCGCCGACGCGGGCCCCACTTCGTCCTGTACGGCCTTGTTCTCGAGGGAGGCGATGTAGGTGCCGGTGGACGGCGCGAGCTTGTCGGCGGCCTCTGTGTCGCCCTTCTGGCGGATGACGGCGGCCTTGCGTCCGTTGCTCGTCGCCACCTCGCTCCAGGTGGCGGACTGGTCCTTGGCGACCTGCACGACCTTCTTCAGCGAGCCCTCGCCGCGTCCGCCGTAGCCGAAGCTGTGGCCGGTCTTCCCGGCGCTCCAGCGGCCATGCTCCACGCAGTTGACCGCCACGTCCATGGTCTGGCCCGGCTGCACGACGACGTCCGAGGTGATGACGCGGTCCTGCTTGCCGCCCTTGACCACGTCTCCGGCCACCAGGAGCACGGGCTTGGCGCCGGTGTTCTTCACGAGCAGGGCGGGCACGGTGCCGCCGTCAGACTCCTGCACGGTGAAGGTCTTCTCGGCCAGACCGTCCCGCAGCAGGGTGTAGGCGCCCTCGGGACGGGTCGGGGTCTTGGTGTCGACGACGGGGTACAGGGTGACCAGCCCCTGGGTGACGGGCGCGGCGATGAGCAGCCGGTCATCGACAGCCAGGGACGCCGTGGCGGGGACCGGGGGAGCAGGGCGCGGGCCGGCCCGCGGCGGGCGGGGGGGGGGGGGGGGGGGGGGGGGGGGGGGGGGGGGGCGCGCCCCCTCACCGCGGGTGCCTGCGTGTCGCCGGCCAGGGCCCGGAAGGCCAGGAGGATGAGGAGGGGCAGGAACGCCAGGAGGGGCAAGCGAGAACGGATCGATCGAGGCATGACGGGCTCCTTCGGGGGCGCGTCAAACAGACCCCGCGCGAGACCCTCAGTTCCATCCCCGAGCGCTCGTTACGAACGCGTTACATGAGCCCGCCATCGTCGTCACATGAGCCCGCCATGGCGCACGAAGGGCCCGGGTGCGCCGCACCCCCCGGGTTCACGCACCCTCGGTGGTGCACGAAGGCCCCGGGTGCGCCGCACCCCCCGGGCTCCCGCACCCTCGGTGGCGCACGAAGGCCCCGGGTGCGCCGCACCCCCCGGGCTCACGCGCCCTCGGTGGTGCACGAAGGCCCCGGGTTCG
>CAZCVP010000224.1:0-12750 GCA_964501915.1 uncultured Enterobacterales bacterium | reverse complement strand
CCATCCAACCGAGCAGGCGTCATGAGACCGATCGAGTGTTGCCGGGCGGGCCCTTGGTATCTCCACCACCCGTGTTCTCGAACTGGACGGGCTTGTGCTGGATCCCGCCCCCACCCCCGTCGCCGGAAAACTCGTCCAGGATGCCTTCAGCCGACTCACCCGCGACGACCTTGTCCGCGACGGCGTCGGCGTGCACCTCGTAGCGGTCACCCGCCTTGCCCACCCCACCCTGGAGCTGGACGCCTGCCGACTGCTGGACCACGTGGGCGGCCTCGTGGGCAGCCGTGTGCAGGTCCGGCTGACTGGTAAAAGCGACGTCGCTGCCCGAAGCGTATGCGGAAGCCCCCATCGCACTCGATGCGTCGGCGGCCGCGCCTCCGACGTGGGCCGAGACGCCCGAGATGTCATGGGAGCCGAAGGACTGCTGGATCTTGGCGGCGTGGGGCAGGGTGGATGCCGGACCGGAGGTGCCAGCCGCGGCCGTCGCCTGTACGTCGGGCGGCGATGTCGCTCCCCCGTTCGCCTCCAGGGAGCGCTGCACGGCGGCGTTGCCATGGCCGTGGTTCACCCGAGTGGAACTCCCTGGCAGCGCCTTCTGCTGGATCTCCGTCGAGGCGTCCGTGCCGTGGCTGTCCACAACCGGGGTGGAACGTCGCATCGACTTCGTCATCACCCTACTCCTTGGCGGCGAAACCCGGGTCGAATCTAACCGAAGGAAGCCCGGGCTGGGCCGCCTATCTTCCGGGCACCCAGGATGACCGTCGATGAGCGAGGGGGGACCCCCCTCTCGCGCTCGACCCCGTCCAACCCCAGACAAGAACCGGGGAGTGCACCACTTGGCGGGACACGACCTCCCTATGATCCACACACGTAGAAGTACGAGTCCCCGCAGGGTCGATCCGCCCAGAGCCCCTCGCCCTGGTCGTTCATCAAGGCGCAGTTGCGCCCGGCGTCGCTGCCCGGCTCGCCGCTGCCCCAGGAGGTCACGCTCGTCTCGGCGCTGTCGTCCAGCCAGGCCCAGGTGCCCTCCTGGGTCCGGTCCGTGAGGCCGATCCACCAGCCGCCTCGCGAGGTCGCCGGCCGGGAGCGGTCCGCCGCGCCGGTCCCGGCCTCGCTGGCCAGCTCGTCGGTGTCGAAGCGGGCCAGGTCGCTGCCGTGGCGCTTGCAGTTGGCCCGGGCGGTGTCCCAGTCCACCTGCTCGCGGCAGTAGAGGAAGCTGCCCACGGCCTCGCACTCCGGCGACCAGGGCTCGGCGACGAGGAAGTAGGGCGGCCGGAAGACGTAGAGGGCGCCCCCCCGCGAGGCAGCCACCTCGGACCGGTAGGCGCTGGACACGATGTCTCCGATGCCGTCGTCGTCGGTGTCGGCGAAGGCCACGGCCCGGGCGAACTGATCGTTGGAGGTCTCCTGGTCGATGGCGATGGCCGCGTCGACGTCGCCCACGCTGCCGGACAGGTCGCGTCCCTCCCAGGCGTAGAGCCAGCCCGTGCCCGAGGCACCGGCCACCAGCTCGGCCTGGCCGTCGCTGTCGAGGTCCATCAGGTCGGGCCCGCGGCCGTACTGCCCGAGGGCCGAATTCGTGCTGTCCAGCGTGACGCTGGCGAAGCCGTCGGTCAGCGAGAAGTCCCCGCCGGCCAGCAGGTCGACACCCGACATCAGGGCGATGGTGCCGCCGTCGTGGAAGGCGGCCACGGCCAGGTCCGCCACGCCGTCTCCGTCCACGTCGGCGGCCGGGGTGGGCTGCTGGCCGACGCCGTCGTTGCCGTCGCTGCCGTAGACGCGGGCCGTGGCGTGGTCCAGGCCCCCGCTGGTGAGGGAGGCGCCGAGGAAGAGCGCCACCACGCCGCCGTCGGCCGCCACGCCGTCCTCGTCGGGGGCGCCGACGAGCAGCTCGGCCGTGCCGTCGCCGTCCATGTCCTCGGCGACGCCGACCGCAGTGCCGAAGTGGATCTCCCGGTTGGTGCCCTCGATGATCACGTCGGCGTGGTCCAGCGACCCGGCCCGGGTGTCGAAGAAGACCCGGACCTGGCCGGCCTCCCGGGCCGGGGCGTCGTCGTCGGGCTGGCCGAGCACCATGTCGGCGTAGCCGTCGCCGTCGAGGTCTCCCAGGGCCACGGCGCTGCCGAGTCGCTCGCTGGAGTCGCTGCCGGCGATCAGCCAGCTCGCCATCTCGGGGCCGTCCCCGTCCTGCAGGTCGTCGCCGTAGATCAGGGCGATGGCTCCGGCGTCGGAGCGGGGGTCGTCGTAGCCGGTGATGCCGAGCAGCAGGTCGTCTCGCCCGTCGCCGTCGACGTCTCCCGAGGCCAGCGCGCTGGTGTTCGGCAGGTCGGTCAGGGTGATGTCGGCGGTGCGGGCACGGGGGCGGTCCGGGTCCCAGTCGGTGAACAGCAGGACCTCGTGGGTGCCGCTGGCCGCTGCCGCCACGCCGTCGGCGCCGGAACCGGTCCAGTCGCCCACGTCGATGGCGAACCCGAGCTGGGCGGCCTCGGTGTCCTCCCAGTAGAGCCCCTGGGCCTGCCAGGCGAAGTCGATCCACTCGTCGACCAGGCCGTCGCAGTCGGTGTCCAGGTCGTCGCCGAGGGACTCGCCGGAGGGGGTGGCGACGAAGGTCAGGGTGGCCGGGTCGCCCTCGTGGAGGCCGTCGTGGCCGTAGACGGAGACCGTGTAGGTCGCCCCGTCGTCGAAGGTCCCGCCGGGGCAGCTCATGTCACTGCAGACGACGGTGCCCGACGAGGAGGTCCACTCGGCCCGGAAGGTGTGGGTGTCGCCGTCGGGGTCTTCGCCCTGGGCGAGGACCTCCACGCTGCTCGACTCGCAGGGGCTCGGCGGGTCCGGATCCAGCGCGATGGTCGGCGGCCCGGGCGGCGTGTTGCCGATGACCAGCACGTCCGACGCCAGCGGGTCGCTGACCAGGTCGCCGTCGTTGGCGGTCACGATGCAGACGATCTCGGTGCCCTTGGGGAAGGGTCCGCGCAGCAACGTGTCGTAGACGCCCGGATCGCTCCCGTCGACGGTCCAGGCGTAGAAGAGCTCCGGCACCGTGCCGTCGTCGTCGTGGGCCTCGGCCGTGCAGGTCAGGTCGTCCTCGACCCCGGCGAGGGTGGGGGTGATGACCACGCTGTCCACCACCGGACCGGAGTTGACGTAGGTGACGGTCAGCGTGACCGGGTCGCCGTACTGGAAGCCGTCCTGGAGGCTGACGATGAGCGTGATCTCGTCGCCGCCGATGGCGGTGTGGGCAGGCAGGGTGTCGCCGTCGGCCTCCTCCACCACGTAGCCGTTGAGGCGCCAGTGGTAGTGGAGCAGGATCTCGTCGCCGTCCGGATCGACGGCTTCGACCAGGGCGAACAGGTCCTCTCCGGCGAGGGGCGGATCCGGGGACAGGGCCACGGAGATCAGGCTCGGCGGACCATTGGACACCGGCACGAAGCCCGTGTCGTCACCGTCGCCGCCGTTGCAGGCCAGCCAGAGCACCAGGGGGGAGAGCACCACGGTGGGCAGTCTACGGGGCGGAGGAGGCGGAGGCCACATCGAACCCGGCCTGCCGCCGGTCGGGCGACCCTACTCCTCGACCACCGACTCGGTGTCCTCCACTTCGACGGAGTCCGCCGGCACGGTCACCTCGGCCAGGCCGCTGCCGAGGCCCGTGCGCACCGCCGGCAGATCGTCGGCCAGCAGCAGCAGGGCGTTGTCGGTGGCCCGCAGGTCGGGGTGGCCGGCCCAGTCCACCGGGGCTGGCACACCGTCGGGCAGCTTCAGGCGGGATCGCGCCGCCAGTCGCTCTGCGTGCAGGATGACGAAGGCCTGGCGGGTCGTCGCCGTGGTCACGGCGGTCCAGATGGCCACGAGGGCGTCCTCGAGCTGGTCGAGGTCCAACGCCCGGGTCTGGTTGTCCAGGGTGCGCCGGGCCGCCACGATGCGGTGGAAGCGCAGCTCGTCCTCCAGGGTGGAGAAGGTGAGGCCGACGCCCGGGTCGAACACCCCGAGCACCTCGCGGGTCTGGACGAGCATGCGCACCAGCAGGGTCAGGCAGTCCACGGCCTGCCCGCCGATGTCCCAGCGACCCTCCGCCACGCCGCCGTGCAACAGGAAGAGGTTGGCCTCGTCGGCCCGGTAGCGCCGCCGCAGCTCCTCGATGAACGGGGGCCAGGACACTCAGTCGACCCTGGCCGGGGTGGAGTAGGACCCGGTCCAGGTCTCCAGGACCTGGCCGTCGGAGCGCAGCCCGGTGAGCTCGAAGGTGCACGAGCGGGCACCCTGGGGGTGGGGCGACTTGATCTTCCAGAGGGGCCTCAGCGGGTAGCCGCGGTGGCTGCCGGTGTGCTTGACCTCGAACTCCCGCTCGTGGTGCTGCTCGGCATCGGGGCGGCCCTCGATGGCGGTCTTGCACTTCACGTCGAAGGCCACCTTCCAGGGACCGCCCTGGGCTGGCACCTGGAGGATGGCCTGGACCAGGTAGTCGCCGGGTGGCAGGTCGGCCGCGTCGGCGCCGAGGTAGCGGTCACAGGCCCGGGTCCCCTCGCAGATGCCCCAGGCCTCCTCGTCCCACCTGGCGATGCCCCCGCGCAGCTCCGCCAGCACGGGGGCGAGGACCTCGGCCTCCCAGTCATCCAGGACCAGCTTGGGGGCGGGAGGGGGCTCGGGGCAGGCCGGGCACTCGACGGGCTCGGCGCCGCAGCCGGTCATCAGCGACAGAAGCAGGGGGATCATCTGGCGAAGCTAACGTCGCGCCAGGGCAAAGCAGTCCACCATCGCACTCTTCAGTCGCCGGCGCGTGCGCGAGACCCGCCCGGCGTCGACGTGGACGTAGAGCGCCCGGCTGATCCGGTCGAGGGCCTCGCGCCGGGCGATCATCTCCCTCGGGTCCACGGCGAGCAGCTCTTCGGCCATCGCGGGGGGCAGGCGCCCCAGGACCTGCCGGGGGCTGAGCCCCGGATAGAGCACCCGGAACAGGCGGTCGCGCAGCCCCGCGGGACGCAGGGCGACGAGCACGGCCTCCTCCAATTGTGTCGCGGTGATGGTCAACGGGGCTGGAATGCTGGCACAGTAGCGCCGTGACGACCCTCTGGCTGGCGCTGGCCTGTGTGAGCTGGGAGACCGCGCCGGTCGACCTGGTGGCGGCGACGGATGTGTTCATCAGCACGGGGGGCCTGGGCTTCGGCCAGGGCTCCGGCAGCCCGGCCGCCACCCTGCCGGCTGGACTGATGAAGATCGGTCCCGACACCACCGGCGAGTCGGGTGCGCTCGGGCCCCTCCACGCCAGTGGCTACTACTACGAGGACCCCTACATCAGCGCCTTCTCGCTGACCCGCAAGCCGGGCATCGGCGCTCCGGACGGCGGTGCGGTGGGGTGGATGCCCACGACCGCGGAGACGGTGGACCCCGACACCTACCGGGCAACCCTGGACCACGACAAGGAGAGCGCGGGACCGGGCTGGTACCGGGTGGAGCTGGAGGGGGTGGGCACCGTCGAGCTGGCCGCAGGGCTGCGCACGGCGCACATGCGCTTCGACTGGGAGGGCGCCGAGCGCTGGCTGACCCTCGATCTCTCCCACACCGGCAGCGACGATCACGGCGTGTCGGACGCCTGGGTGGAGCTGGACACCGGCAGCCGGATCGTGCGCGGCTACGCGCTCCTGAACGGGTCGCTGACCGGCCGCTCGGGAGGCGAGCCGACGTACTTCCTGGCCGAGTTCTCGGAGCCCTGGGTCAACCACACCCTCTGGGACGCCGGGCGGCCCCAGGAGGGGGTGACCCGCCTGGATGGCGCCAACACGGCCCTGACCCTGCAGTTCGACGCCGACGTCGAGGTCCGGCTCGGCCTGTCGATGATCGACATCGGTGGTGCCGAGGTGAACCTCGCGTTGGAGCACCCCGACGGCACCCTGGAGGATCTCGCGGCCCGCGCCGAGGCGGTCTGGCAGGACACCCTGGGGACCTTCGAGGTCACCGGTGGCACGGCGCTCGAGCAGGAGATCTTCGCCTCGGCGCTCTACCACGCCCACATGATGCCCACGGCCTATGGCGACGCCGACGGGCTCTACCTCGCGGCGGGCGGTGGCCTCGGCTTCCAGGCCGGCTGGACCTACTACACGGACTTCAGTCTCTGGGACACCTACCGGACCCTTCACCCCCTGGTGATCCTCGCCTGGCCGGAGCTGGCGGCGGACCACGCCCGCTCGCTCACCGACATGGGGCGCCGGCTCGGCTTCCTGCCGCGGTGGCCGGCGGGGCCGGGCGAGAGCGGCTCGATGCTGGGCAACAGCGCCGACATCGTGCTGGCCGAGACCTGGCTCAAGGGCGTGCAGGACTTCGACGCGGCCGAGGCCCTCGAGATCGCCGTCACCCAGGCCACCGACCTGGACTCCGTCCGGCCGCGCGACGACCTCTCCAGCGTGCTCACCTATGGCTACGTGCCCTATGACCTGGGCGGGTCGAGCGTGTCCAAGACCCTGGAGTACGCCATCGACGACCACGCCCTGGCCCTGTGGGCCGCGGACCTCGGGGAAGACGAGCTCGCCACGGAGTTCACGGAGCGAGCGCGGGGCTACCACCACGTCTTCGACACCGAGACCCAGTTCATGCGGGGTCGCAACAGCGACGGCACCTGGGTCGAGCTGGACGAGCTCGCCTGGAGCGACGCCTACTCCGAGGGCAATGCCTGGCAGTACACCTGGCTCGTGCCCCACGACGCCGCGGGGCTCGCCGAGCTCTTCGGGGGACGGGAGGCCCTGTTCGCCAAGCTGGACACCTTCTTCGAGAAGAGCACCCTCGAAGAGGACACCTTCCTCCCGGACAACTACTACTGGCACGGCAACGAGCCCGACCTTCACGCCGCCTTCCTCTACGCGCTGCTGGGTCGCCCGGCCGACACCTGGAGGTGGTCCGCCTGGATCCGGGACGGCAAGTACAACGGCGAGCCCGATGGCCTCGACGGCAACGACGACGGCGGCACCCTGAGCGCCTGGTACGTCCTCGTGGCGATGGGGCTCTACCCGATGAACGGCACGGTGGACTACGTGCTGCTGCCGCCCGTCTTCGATCGGATCGTGGTGCACCGGCCCGACGGGGACCTGGTGATCGAGGCCGACGGGACGGGCGAGAACCTCTCGGGGGTCGACCTCGATGGGGAGCCCCTGGAGAGCGCCGTGATCCAGCACGACGACCTGGTCGGAGGACGACACCTCGTCTTCCACCGGAGCGAGACCGACGTCGGATGGGGTGCGTGGTAGTCGGACTGTTGATCGGCTGTGCCTCGGGACCGATGTGGTCCTACGGGCTCCGGCCCGGGGGGGGCGAGCACCCGGCCGCGGTCGTCGTCGCCGAGCGGCGCTTCCGCCGCGGCGAGTATGCCGGGGACAGCGACGTGGTGGCCCAGCTCGTGAGCAGCGCCGGGCATCCGCTCTGGAACTCCAACCAGGGCGGGGCCTTCACCGTGTCGATGCCGGTGGCCTCCAGCGAGTACTCGGAGCACGCACCCGTCGCGATGTCCGACGGCCACGGGGGCACCATCGTGGTCTACCAGGTCGTGGCCCTGGAGGGGCCCTACGCGGGCATCCCCCGGATCTGGGCCCAGCGCCTGGACTCCAGCGGTCGGCCCACCTGGAACGAGGGCATGCGGTCCACCGAAGTCGCCTTCTCGCCGATCTTCGCCTCGCGCAACCCGGTGATGGCCCCGGACGGGCGGGGCGGCGTGATCGTCGTCTACGAGGCCGAGTTCCTGGAGGGTGACTACGCCGGCGATGCCGACGTGATGGCCCAGCGCCTCAACCGGTACGGCCAGCCGATGTGGGGAGAGGGCGTGCTGGTGGCGTCCAGCCAGATGATCGAGCGCGCCCCGGCCGTGGTCTCCGACGGGCGGGGCGGCGTGCTGGTGGTCTACGAGGGGGAGGCCCGGGACGGGGAGTACGCCGGAGACTCCGAGATCATGGCCCAGCGGATCTCCCGGTCGGGGCAGCTCCGGTACTACGGCGGCATCCGGTCGCTGATCGTGTCGGCCGGGCGCGTCGGCGAGAAGGCCCCCGTGGTCGTCTCGGATCGTCGTGGAGGGGCCATCGCCCTGTTCGAGCAGCACGTGCGCGACGGCCCCTACGAGGGCCGGGTCTGGATCGCGGCCCAGCGGATCACCCGCGGAGGCCGCCTGCCCTGGAACGGCGGCCAGCGCAGCACGGCGGTCTCCCTGGGGCCCTTCAGCCACGGCGACCTCACCGCGGTCCCCGATGGCCGCGGGGGAGCGATCGCCGTCTTCGGCGGGATCCTCGTCGAGGGAGGGGACCCGGAGAACGACGAGGTCTTCGCCCAGCGGATCAGCCGGTCCGGCGCCCTGCTGTACGGGTCCGGGGAGCTGCCGGCGGTGGTGGCGTCGAGTGTCTTGCCGGAGCGGGACCCGCAGGCCATCTCCGACGGTCGCGGCGGCGTGATCGTGGTCTACGAGCAGGTCCGGGACGGCGGTGCGTCGGCGTCGCTGGCCGCCCAGCGGCTCGACGGTCAGGGCGAGCGGCTCTGGGGCGGCGAGGGCATGCGCTCGGTGATCGTGGCGCGACAGACCGACGTCGACAGCCACCGCGTGGTCGCCCCCGACGGTCGCGGTGGGGTCGTGGTGTTCTTCGAGGACGAGCTGGAGGAGGTCGCCATCCTGGATCACTCGGTCATCCAGGGACAGCGGCTGGACCCGGAGGGGCGCCCGGTCTGGAACGGCGGGGCCGCACCGGCCACCGTGTCGGGGTCCCTGGCCAGCGAGGAGCGTCCCGAGGTCGCCCGCCCGTGATCGGTCCGCTCCTGGGGGGGCTGCTGGCGCTCACGGTCTCGCCGGTCGTGGCCGCAGACGACGAAGAGGGGTCCCTGGAGGACTACCTGGAGCAGGGGGCGGACGCCGAGGAGCCCGAGCCGGAGCCCGAGCCGGAGCCCGAGCCGGAGCCCGCGCCGGAGCCGGAGCCGGAGCCGGAGCCGGAGCCGGAGCCGGACCTGGGGGGCGCCAGCCCGGAAGGGGGCGAGAGCCCCTCGGACAGCGAGGGGACCGTACGGCCCGCGCCGTGGGAGGAGGCTCCTCCGCTGGAGGCGACCGCCGCCGAAGAAGGTGGCCTCATCGCTCGGCTCCGCCCACCCCAGCTCCGTCCCTGGAGAGGGTTCACCACCTCCCTGCTCCTGGAGCTCGGAGGCATGGGGACCTCCTTCAGCCTCGCCTGGTGGTGGTCGGAGCGGGGAGAGGGAGTCCTGCACGCCGAGCCCCTGGCCTGGGGCCTGCTGGTGCCCACCCTGGGGGCCCTGGGCGCGAGCACTGGCGTCTGGCTCCAGGGGGGGCCGATGTGGGGGAGGACCGGCCTCGGCGCCGTGATGGGCGTGGGCGCTGCGGCTGTCTTCATGGGCGCTGGGGCCGGGATCGGGGCGCTGATGCGGCGCAACGACTCGGACTATGCCTGGGTGGCCTTCGTCACCGGGTCCGCCCTGGCCCTCGTCTCGCCGGCGGCCGGGGCGACCATCGGCGGCCTGTGGACCGAGAAGGACCGCGGGCGGGACTTCCGCGCCCTGCCGACCGTCTTCCCCTCTTCGGATGGCTCCGGGACGCCCGGACTGATCGTGGTCGGCCGCTTCGGCCGCCCCGTAGGGCAGTAGACTGGATCCTATGGGCATCATGCGCCGTGCCGCGAAGCGACTGCTGGGCCGCTCGGGTTCTCCCTCCAGGGCGGCCACGCCGACCCCCTCCTCACCCCTCTCTCCGGCCGAGAACCGGGCTGCAGACGCCGACTTGTTGGCCAGCCTGGAGTGTGGTGCCCAGGAGCTCGTGGAGCGGGTCGAAGCGGGTGAGGACCTCCTGTTGCTCGACGTGCGCACCCCTGGCGAAGTGTCCGGGGGCGTCATCCCCGGCGCTGTCCACATCCCCCTGTCGGAGCTCGAGCGCCGCTGGGAGGAGGTGAGGGACGCGGACGAGGTCGTCTGCTACTGCGCCGCGGGCCAGCGGTCGGCCACGGCGGCTCGACTCCTCCGCGAGCGGGGGGTCTTCAACGCCACCTCCCTGGAGGGGGGCCTGGACGCCTGGCGGACCGTGGGCGGACGGCTGGTCCCGCCGGGGTAGAGCCGTGGTGGTAGATTCTGCGAGACCCCGGAGTCGCATGGCAGGCCGTCCGATCGAGCTGATCCTGGCAAAGCAGTGGGGGGGTCTGCTCGGCACGCCGATGCTCCTGCTCGACGCGCAGGGAACGCTGCTCTACTACAACGAGCCGACGGAGGTCCTGCTCGGC
Source organism: uncultured Enterobacterales bacterium (assembly GCA_964501915.1). Lineage (GTDB taxonomy): Bacteria > Myxococcota_A > UBA796 > UBA796 > CAJQPC01 > CAYFPX01. The sequence goes on along the minus strand of CAZCVP010000224.1, from coordinate 2,512 downwards.
CGCTCCTTCGGCGTCACCGGGCCGATGGTGCGCGGTGAGTGGTCGTCGGCCTTCCACTTCGAAGACGAGGACGGTCAGGACATGGACGCCGACGACACCCCCCTCGGTGCCGCCCTCGACCGCCAGCAGGGCGACCAGGCGGTGTGCTACGTCCGGGGCGTCGACGGGGCACGGCTCAAGATCCGGATGACCGCCTTTCCGATCACGGGCGCCGGAGACATCTGGCATGGGGTCTTCGCGCTCGTAACCCCGGTCACCTGAGATGGCGCTCGAGGTCACCCTCTGGGGTACCCGGGGAAGTCTGCCCGCGCCCGGGCCGGACACCTATGGCTACGGTGGCAATACCTCCTGCGTCACGGTCGAAGAGGAGGGCGGGCAGCTCCTGATCCTGGACGCCGGCACCGGCATCCGTCGTGTCGGCAACCTGCTCGAGGACAGCGACGCCGACATCGACATCCTGCTGACCCACCTCCACATGGACCACATCCAGGGGCTGGGCTTCTTCGCGCCCCTGTTCACCGCCGGGCGCCGCGTTCGCCTGTGGGGACCGCCGAGCACCACGCGCTCCCTCCGCCGCCGTCTCGGTCGCTACCTCTCGCCGCCCCTGTTCCCGGTGCGGCTCAACGAGGTCTCCAGCATCGTGAGCTGCCATGACCTGGTGAACGACACCATCGAGATCGGCGCGTTCACCGTCTCGGCCGAGCTCGTCTGTCACCCCGATCCGACCCTCGGCTACCGCATCTCCGCCGGGGGCCGCTCGGTGGCCTTCCTGCCCGATCACGAGCCCCACCTCGGCACGGACCACCTGCCCTCGAAGGAGTGGCTCTCCGGCTACCGAGTCGCCGAAGGGGCGGACCTGTTGATCCACGACGCCCAGTACACCGACGAGGAGTACGCCAGCCGGGTGGGCTGGGGCCACAGCAGCGTCGAGCTGGCCGTGCGCTTCGCCGAGTCCGTCGCGGCCCAGCGACTCCTGCTCTTCCACCACGACCCCGCCCACAGCGACGAGGTCCTCAGCCGCATGCACGCCGAGGCTGCTCGCCTTCCGGCCGAGGGCTCGGTGCTGGTCCGGGGGGCGGTCGAGGACGAGGTGCACCGGGTCTGAGCCGCCACCTTGGCAACCGGTGCCGTACAGGGCATCGTGTCGCCGTGCTGCTCTCCGCCCTGACGCTGCTCGGCTGTCCCGGCCTCTCCGTGAGCGGTTCCCGTCCCGACCCCGACTCGGGCACCGTCGTCTCCACGGAGGAGGTGGGCGGTCCGGCGGACGACATCGTGCGCAAGCGGGTGTGCCGGGGGCTCTACGACCCCGAGGCGCTCCAGGAGTTCTCTCTCGACCTCGAGGCGAACGCCTGGTCGGACCTGCAGTCCGACTACGCCAACGGCCAGAAGAACTACCACCCGGCGACCTTCACCTGGGGGGAGGAGACCCACGACGTCCAGGTCCGGCTCAAGGGCAACCCCTACTTCTCCTGGCTCGGCGACAAGCTCCAGTTCGTGATCTCCTTCAACGAGGAGGACCCCGAGGCTCGCTTCCACGGCGTGCGCAAGCTCGCCCTGGACAGCACCTGGTACGAGCCGACCCTGCTGCGCGACCGCCTGGCCTGGTCGATGCTGCGCGCGGTCCCGGGCATGCCGGCGCTCTGTGCGAACAGCGCCCGGCTGGACATCAACGGGGCCTACTACGGGCTCTACGCCAACATCGAGTACATGGACCACGAGTGGCTGGAGGAGACCTTCGGCGACGACTACGCCGATGGCACCCTGTGGAAGTACGGCGAGGTGGCCAAGACCAACGAGGAGCTGGCCGACGACCGGCTCGTGCGCCAGTTCTTCGAGCCGGCTTCGGTGAGCGAGCTCGAGGAGCTGGGAGACGTGGAGGAGTGGCTGCTCGCCTGGGCCGGCGAGGCGGTGCTAGGCGATGACGACGGGTACTGGTGCTGCGCCCACAACTTCTACATCTACGAGCACCCCACCCGGGACCTGCTGATGGTGCCCTGGGACCTCGACGACCTGTTCGATGTCACCCCCTACGGCCTGGACCCGATCGAGGGCTACACCAACCCCTGGGGGCTGTTCGAGCAGGGACCCTTCATGGCGCTGACCGCCGACTCCACCTGGCGCTCCGTCTATGTCGATGCGGTGGAGACGGTCACCGACGCCCTGGACCCGGAGACCTGGATCCCCCGCATCGACACCTGGGACGCGCAGATCAGTGGCAGCCTCGCCGAGGACCCCCACCGCTCGATCGGGGTCGAGGAGCACGAGCAGGCGATCGAGCAGCTCGAGGCCTACCTGCCGGCCCGGCAGGCCTACCTGCGGAGCTGGATCGCCTGCGAGCGCGGCGAGACCACGGACGCCGACGGGGACGGCCACCCGGTCTGCAGCGATCCGAACGACGGCGACCCGAGCGTCCATCCCGGCGCGACCGAGACCTGCAACGGCCTGGACGACGACGCCAACGCCCACTCGGTAAATGACGTGCCGGCGGAGCCGGCATGTGTCGGAGGCACAC
>CAZCVP010000223.1:0-12890 GCA_964501915.1 uncultured Enterobacterales bacterium | reverse complement strand
GCGGGGGCGGGGGCGGGGGCGGGGGCGGGGGCGGGGGCGGTGTCGGTGTCGGTCTCTTCGGTGCCCTCGTTGACCACCACCGCCATCTCGTGCTGCTTCCAGCTCTTGTCCAGGTCCCAGTTGCCGCTTCCCAGGTCCACGACCGCGATGCGATCGGGGCCGGTGAAGCGCAGGGGGAAGTCGTCGGGTGAGGTGACGGTCTCGCCGCTGGTGACGGAGCCGGCGGCCCACTTGGTGGTGACGTCGGTGACGACCTCCAGCTCCAGGGGTCCCTCCAGGAGCACGTCGAAGTAGACCGTGCCCAGCTCGTAGGGGTCTTCTTCGGGCTCGACCTCCACGCCCAGCTCCTCGACGTCGACCACCATGCGGGGCCCGAAGCCGAAGCCTTCGGCCCAGCCCGGGGAGTCGGCGGTGCCGATGCGGCCGCGGTCCAGGGCGAAGTCGATCAGGGCCTGGGGGCCGTCGCCGGTGGTGGTGTCCCAGGCGTCCCAGGCATCGGGCTCGTTCTCCCAGGTCTCCTCGGCGTTGACCAGGGCTTCCCAGAAGACCGGCGGCTCGATGCCCTGGTCCTGGAGGTACATGAACCACAGGGCGGTCCCGTACTCGTAGTAGAGGTTCATGCCGTGGTCTACGGCCAGCGCGTAGCCGTCGCTCATGATGTTGGCGAAGGGCGCCTTCTGGAAGTCGATGCCGACGCTGTCCCAGGTGCCTTCACCCGGGTAGGTCCACTCTTCGGCCACGGTCGCCGCGCCCTCCCACGGGGCGAGGGAGTACTCGGTGAAGTCTGTCGCGTACTGGAGGACGTGGTTGAACTCGTGGGCGATGTAGGTGTGGTCCACCCGCTCGCCGTTGCGCGGGTCCATGACGATGTAGGACCAGGAGCCCATGTAGCCGTCGCCCGGCTGGGCGTCTTCGTAGTTGCTGGCGGTGTAGGCCCCCCAGGCGGCGTCCCGGGTGAAGTAGATGTCGAGCCCGGTGCTGCCGCCTTCGCCGTCGTCGGGGAAGGGGGCGTGGTAGCCCCAGACGTCCACCTGGGCCGTCCAGGCCTCCTGGACGTAGGTGAGCAGGGTCGTACAGCGGTCCTCGAGGTCCCCGTCGTCCCAGTGGCAGCGGGCCCCCGTGACCGGGTCCTCCACGTAGCCGATCGAGTCCGGTCGGCCGAAGCCGGGGAACCAGAGGGCGCCGGAGAGCAAGAGCGGGGTGAGGCAAGTGACCATGGTCCACCGTGTCGGTCGAGCGAGCTATACCGGTACCACGCCCTCCAGGAGCAGGGAAGCGACACGGATGATCCTCGGCCACCTCATCGCCTGCGCCTACCTCACCCACAACGACGTCACGACCGGCGAGTCAGCGCAGTACCCGGACCTCGCGCCGCTCTACGTCCGGGTCGCTCCCCCGGCCGCCTTCGCTCGGGCGCGGGCCGTGGCGGAGACCCTGCCGGACTGGTCGGACTGCGCGGTGGACAACACCCGCGAGGTCCCGGTGCTTCGGTGCGAGGCCCACACCCGCTTCTTCACCGACGACGTCTGGATCTGGGCCGAGTCCCATGGCCGGGGCGTGAGCCGGGTGATGATGCGGTCCGCTTCGCGGGTCGGCAAGGGCGACTTCGGCGCCAACGCGCGGCGGATCGAGGACTTCCAGGAGGCCTACCAGGCCTTCACGCCGTGACCTACATCGCCTCCAGCGGCTCGGTGTCCCGGCTCACCCGGGTCGCCTCGATCTGCCCGTCGAGGATCACGCCCAGCACCTCGGTGATGAAGCCTCCGGTGAGCTCCCCGTCTTCGGTGAGCTCCCCTTCGAAGTCCACCGGCAGCTCGTAGCCGTAGACCTCGGCGGCCAGCTCGCCGCCCAGCTCGCCGTCGTCGTTGGTGATGTGGGAGATATAGTAGAGGTCCAGCTCGAGGTCGTAGCCGCCATAGGAGAGCAGCAGGTGGCAGGTGGCGTCGCCGCTGACCTCCTCGCCGGTCTGGTCGACCACCAGGGTCGTGGCGCCGGAGCAGGCGAAGGCGTAGCCGCTGTACTCGGTGGCCACCGTCAGGTCGCCGGCGTAGGTGCCGGCGTAGATGGACTGGACCAGCACGCCGCCGAGGGCGTGGGAGAGGCGGTCCCCGTTGGGCAGGTGCGCTGTCGCGGTGAGGGTGTGGACGCCGATGCCGAGGTCGGTGTCCTCGAAGGCCGGGCTCACGACCTCCCACTCCGTGTCGGAGTCCGAGGACCAGCCGATGTCCTCGAAGCCGAGGTCATCGCCCTCGGCGTCGACCACGCGGGCCTCGAACCAGTTCCCCTCGCCCAGGGGCAGGAAGGCGCCGCTGGCCGGGGAGAGGACCTCGAGCCGGGCGTCGTCCCACTGGGAGACGTCGTCGACGGTGCTGCCCTCCTCGATGGGATGGAGCTCGACGACGGACGGGGCACAGGCGAAGAGAGAGAAGAAGAGGGTAGACATGGTCGCCTCCGTGGGACCGGTGCGCCAAAGGTAGCACCGCCCCCGGGCAGCGGACGTCAAGGAGTTCTCAGGAGGCGCGGGCCATCGTGGTCAGGGCCACCCGCAGGCGATCCCGCAGGGCCGCGGACTCGAAGGGCTTCTCGATCAGGCGCTCGATGTGCTGGTCGCAGAAGGCCCGCGTGCGCTCCGTGAAGGCGCCACCGGTGATGAAGAGCATGCGGGGTTCCAGCTCGGGTCTCTCGATGCAGACCCGCTCGTAGAGCTCGACGCCCGAGACGTCGGACATCATCAGGTCGCAGAGGATCAGGTCCGGGCTCGCACCGTCGAGCAGGATGTCCAGCGCCTCGCGCCCGGAGGTGGCCGTGTCGACCTCCTGGGCGGCCCGCAAGAGCCGCTTGATGCAGCGGACGATCGCCGGTTCGTCGTCGACCACCAGGATCCGGGCGGACTCCAGCGGGTCCGTGGCCCCTTCGGGAGCGAGCTCCATCAGGGAGAAGTGGACGGCGTCCTGCATGCTCGGCAGGCGGACGACCACGGCGGTGCCTTCGTCGAGGTGGCTCGTGATCGTGAGCGTGCCCCCGTGGCGGCTGATGATCTCCTGGCAGATCGGCAGACCGAGTCCCAGGGCCCCGCGGGTGTGGGTGGTGTAGAAGGGGTCCCAGACGTGGCGCAGCGTCTCCGCCGACATGCCGCGGCCGTTGTCGCGCACGGTCAGCTCCACGGCGCCGTCGTCGGGGGAGGCGGTGATCTCGACGATCCGCTCGCCCCGGTGGTGGTCGTCGAAGGACTGGAGCGCGTTCAGCAGGAGCTGCAGCACCACCTGGCTCAGGCGACCGCCGGAGCCGAGCACGGGGGGCAGCTCGGGCAGGTCCACCTCGAGCTTCACCCGGTGCCGCAGGTCGGACTGGGCGAGCTGGAGGGCGGTCTCCACCACCCGGGCGAGGTCGGTGGGCAGCGGGGTCTCGTCCTCGAAGTCGGAGTAGCCCTTGAGGTCGTGGACGATGTCCCGGATGCGGCCCATGCCCTCCAGGCACTCGGCGAGCATGTCGCCGATCTCCGCGAAGACCTCCGGGACCCGGGCCAGCGTCGCCAGCCGCTCGATCGCCTCCCGCTGCTCGGGCGTGCCCGAGAGACGTGCCGTGGACAGGGCCGCCGTGGTGAGGCCCTCCAGGGGTCGCAGGCACTCCCGGAGCTCGTCCAGGTTGGCCACGACATAGGCGGCCGGGTTGTTGATGCTGTGGGCCACGCCCGCGGCGAGCTTGCCCACGGTGGCCAGGCGCTCCCGCTCGATGAGGCTGGCCTGGACGCCGCGGAAGCGATCGCGGTCGAAGGGCTCGGTGGTGGGGTCGGGGTCCGGTGGGGTCGCCACCAGGGCGAGGCAGGCGACCTCGCAGTTGGCCGGCTCCACGTAGTCGTTGGCTCCGGCGCGACCGAGGGCCATCGCCCGCTCCACCTCGCGGGTGGCCGCGACGACCAGCAGCGGCACCTCGCAGGAGCGGATCAGGCGCTCGGCGTCCTCGCAGTCGTGCAGCACGACGGCGTCGTAGGTGCCGGTCGCCAGGCGCGACCGGGCCTCGTCGATGCCCTGGGCTCGCTCGACGGAGACGTAGGCGGACCACGGGATCGGGGACGAACCCGGTCCGAGGACCTCGAGGATGGTTGGGCGCACCATGTGCGGGTGGCGCTCCTGGAAGGAACTCCGAATCGGACGGCAGGGCCATCGAGTTTAGGCCAAGTGGGCCACACCGCGCCGGAGACGTCGGAGTCCGGTTAGGACTTCGCCCGGTCAGGAGGCGATGTGGCCGTCATCGAGGTTCGAGGACTGCACAAGCGCTACGGATCCCACGTGGCGCTTCGAGGCATCGACTTCGCCGTGGATCGGGGCGAGGTGGTGGGCCTGCTCGGGCCCAACGGGGCCGGCAAGAGCACCGCGATGAAGATCCTCACCGGCTACCTGTCGGCGACCGAAGGGGCCGCGCGGGTGGTGGGCATCGACGTGGTGGCGGACCCGGTCGGGGCGAGGCGGCACGTGGGGTACCTGCCGGAGGCGGCGCCGGTCTACGGCGACATGCGGGTGGTGGACTACCTGGACTTCGCCGGCCAGATCCGGGGCCTGGGCCAGGCCGAGCGGGTGGCAGCGATCGGGCGGGCCATGGAGAGCACGGGACTCGCCCCCCGGGCCCGCCAGGCCATCGGGACGTTGTCCAAGGGCTTCAAGCAGCGCGTCGGGCTCGCCCAGGCCATCCTCCACGAGCCGGACATCCTGATCCTGGACGAGCCGACCTCGGGGCTCGACCCCAACCAGATCGTCGACATCCGGTCGCTGATCCGGGACCTGGGCTCCCGCAAGACCGTGCTGTTGTCGACCCACATCCTCAGCGAGGTCCAGGCCACCTGCGACCGGGTGATCATCATCTCCGACGGTCACCTGGTCGCCGACGGGCCCACCGCGGCCGTCACCGCTCGCAAGGAGGGGGCCCTGACCCACCTCCACGTGGCGCCCGGCGACGTGCGGCTGACCCCGGCTCAGGTGGTGGCGGCGATCGAGGAGCTCGACGGGGTCCAGCACGTGCGCCTGGTTCCCGGTGTCGACATGAAGGAGGGGGAGGTGGCGGTCGACGTGATCGCCGAGGGGGACCTGCGGGCGGAGCTGTTCCGGTTGGTCGCGGCCCGAGGCCTCGTGGCGCTGGAGCTGCGGCGGGAGCGGAGCTCGCTGGAAGAGGTCTTCCGGTCGCTGACAGTGGCGGGGGGGTAGGGGACGGTCTGGCCTGCTGATGTCCGTGGTGAGGGGCGCGCCCCGGGGCGAGGAGGCGATCCCGGTCGGCCGCCACCAGACCACGAGATCGCGTAGCATGCTTCGTCCGTGCCCCCGCCGAGCCGCCGCCCGGGCCTCGGGAAGACGCGTCGCGGCCGCAGGAGGTCGAAGGAGATGAGCCGAACCCCCGACTCCGGGACCTCGCTCCCCGTGGCTCCCGGGCGCCCGTCCAGGGCGATGCGGGTCGCGCTGGTGGCCCTCGTGGTGTTCTTCCTGGTGGCGGGGCTGCACGAGATGGGCCTCGGACTCACCAACGCGCTGGGCGTGCTCATCGGCCCCCGCCAGGACGTCTCCCTGCTCATCCTGGGGGCTCACGAGCCGCTGGTCATCGGAGGAGGGTCGGCCTGGTGGACCTTCTCTTCGGTGCTGCTCCACCACGACGCGCTGCACCTCGTCCTGTGCGGGCTCTCCCTGGTGGCCGTCGGCTGGATCGTCGAGGGACTCCACGGCTCGGGCTCGTTCCCCGTGCTGGTGGCCCTGGTGGCCCTGGTGGCGGGGGTGCTCAGCCCGGAGCCCCTTCAGATCGGGGCCTCCACCGTGGTGTGGGGTCTGGCGGGTGTCGCGGCCGTGGGGCTCTGGCAGGCCGGCTCGTTGCTCGGTCACGAGGACCTGGCCCGCTTCCGGCGGAGTGCGGGAGCTTGCGTGGTCCTGGCCGTGCTCGCCACCGCGGTCTGGGCCCTGCGGGACGTCGCAGGGCACGGTGCGGCGCTGGCGGTCGGGCTGGTGGCGGGCGCCGTGATCGGTGGCCGGCTGGCGCCCGGGCAAGAGCTGCGGGCCCGCGCCGACCGCGCAGGCCTCGTGCTGGGGGGCGTCCTGTGGGCCGTGGTCTGGATCGTGATGATCTGGAACCTCGCCGCGGCCTGATCGCCCGACCGCGCCCAGGCGACGGCCCCAGCCGTCAGTCGTCGGCCTGCAGGTGCTCGACGCGGGGACGGATGTGCTCGCGGTACATCTCGGTGCGGTTCTCGATGGTGGTCTGGGAGAACCGTTCGCTGACGCCGACCGTGCGCGGCGTCCAGCCGTCCAGGTTGGAGGACGGGGCGTTGGTGGTCTTGTCGTAGATGACCATGGTCGAGCCCATGGTCAGGTTGATGCGGCCCCCGAGGGGCAGCTCGTCCAGGTAGTGGTTGGCGCCGTAGGCCGTAGTGAGCGCCTGCTTGGTGCCGGACGGCAGATCGATGTCGTCGATGTTGATCGCCGAGAAGCGGTGGCTGCTGTAGCGGCCATACATGTCCGGCGTGATCTGGACGTAGATGCGGAGGTACCCCGCCTGGAGACCGTTGACGTCGGGCAGGTCCACCGTGGCCTCGGCGATGGGCTGGTCCTGGGCCCCTGCGATCCAGGCGGAGATCAGGGGGCGCATCACGTGCCGGTAGTCGGGGAGGTTGTTGTCGACGGAGGTGAGGAGGGTGACGGCCTCCTGGCGCTTCGCCGTCCGGTTCGCGTCGGTCTCGGCGTCCATCATCTCCTTGAACCGGGTGAACAGCTCGTCGCTGTTCTCGCTCACCTGGCTCATGTCCCTGGGGATGCCCCGGACGAAGGCCTGGTGGGCGTCGCGCACCCCGGCCTGGAAGACGGAGAGCTGGATGGTGCCGCTCCGCTGGGCGTTCAGGATGCCGTAGACGCGCTGGATCATCTTGAAGCCGAACTTCACCGGGGGTGCGGCACCGGCGATGTCCAGGGCGAAGTCGATCACGTCGACGTTCATGCCCTTGGTGGCGGGATCCTCGCCGCCGGCCCGCAGGTCGGCATCGAGCTGGTTGAGGGCGGCGGTGTTGACGCCCAGCACGGCGTTGCAGGTCTCGCTGGCGGCCTGGGACCTGAGCCGCTCCCAGAAGTCCTCGGCATCCAAGGCCGGATAGAGCGCGACCTGCTCTCCCCCCGACCCGATGGAGGGCATGGCCCTGCCGGCGTTGAACGCCGAGGCGACGGCCGAGGCCTCCCGCTCGGAGGCGTCGCCGGGACTGCTCACCTTGGCGGACTGCTGCACGCCTCCCGCGGTCCCGCCTTGCTGCTGGACCACGTGGGTCAGCTCGTGGGCCACCAGGCTCTTGTCGGGGTTGGAGTCGGCGAAGGCGACCTGGTTGCCGACCGCGTAGGCGTTGGCGCCGAGGTCCTCGCAGGCGCCGGCGGCGGCCCCGCCCGTGGTGGCCGAGACGTCGGCGAAGGACTGGCCGAAGAAGCCCTCCATCTCCTGCCTGTGGGGCACCTCGCCCCCGCCGCTGAAGCCGGCCTCGGCGGTCGCCCCCGGATCGGCCGCGCGCTCCAGGTCACCCGTGGCATCCCGGGCGACGATGTCGCCGGCGAAGCTGTTCCCGCGGGAGACGCTGTTCCGGAAGACCGTGGCGGCCGGACCGCTGGACTGGTCCGCGGTTTCCCGCCCGCTGCGATGTTCGGTCGTCTGCTCGGGGGTCTGGTTGGTGGTTGCTGAACGCTGCAGGCTCTTGGACATCGGGGGGCTCCAGGACAGGCAGGGACCTTGGGTCGGTCAGCCATGATAGCTCGCCAGGGGGGAGGCCTCGCGCCCGATCCTCGGCGACGCTCCGGGGCGGTGAAGGCTGGGGGGTGGCCCCTTCGAGACCAACCCTCGACCCCGCCTCTGCCCGCGTCCTCCGAGGGTCGGAGGCCCTCGCCGCCAGGGACCGATCATTCCTCCTGGTCCAGCTCGATCAGGCGCAGCAGGATCGGAAGCACCACCCGGTCCTTGGCTCGCCCGGTCGTGGACTTGACCTCGATGAGGGTGGGCAGGTCGAGCACTCGCACGCTCAGGTCCCCCTCCAGGATCTCGCTGCTGTGCACCAGCACGTCGTAGTCCCGCCCGTCATGGAGCGTGCACAGCACGTCCACCGGTCCCAGGTTCGTGTCCAACTTGATCTGGCCCTCGCCCAGGAAGTCCTCCGGTCTGGGGCGCAGGATCCGGCCAGCCGGGTCCTGGAGACGGGCATCGAGTGACTCGAGGGCTCTCCACAGCCGGGCCGCGTTCGCCCGAGTGCGCCGAGGCACGATGTCCAGGTCGAGCGTGGTGACCCCGGCGCCATGGAGGACTGCGGCGACTCCCCCCACCACGGTGAATTGCACCCCCGCGGTCTGGAGGGCCGAGATGAGCCCGACGAGATCGGCCTCAGTCGGTGGCGGCACGCATCAACCGACCCAGGCCGCGCGTGGCCCGTGTGCAGGCCTCCAGTCGCTGTCGAGGGCTGAGAGTCCGCGCCCAGGCCAGCAGCCCGAGGTCGACTTCGGCGACGGCGGCCAGGACATCTGGATCGACGTGCGCCAAGCGCTGCCGCACGACCTCGAGCCGGTGCTTCCTGGAAGCTGCGTCCACGGCGTCACGGTAGTCCATCGCCCTGGCGAGGTCCACCGAGCTCGCTCGAGGCCCGGGGGGGAGGGGCGGTCCGCCCAGCCGCCATCCCGTCTCCTCCACCCCCGCTCCGAGCCACGTCGGTGGCCTGTCTCTTCTCCGAGGCGGCTAGAAGATCGACACCAGGAAGTCGATCAAGAAGATCAACACCAGCACGCCCAGCACCACCACCATCTTCCGCTGCCGGCTCGGCATCGCCTGGAGGAAGGCCGGGCTGAGGAGGGCCTTCTCGGCGCCCTTGGCCCGGGGCAGGACCTTGGGGCGCGGGCGGCGCTTGGTGCCCCCAGCCGAGGCGTCGCGCTTCCAGCCCTTGATCTGCTGCCGGGCGACGGCCAGACCCGCCACGTCGACACCGATCAGGTGCAGCACTTCGGCGTACTCGGGGCGACTGCCGACCGGCTCCCACTCGCCGCCCGTCTCGCGGATCCGCTCGACCCCCTTGAGGACGCCCGAGTAGATGCGCTCCCGGATCTGCAGGCGGTCCATGGAGCCGAGGTACTGGCCGTCCTCGCCCTGCACGTCGAGCAGCATCGCCGGGGGCAGGCCCTGCGCGGCTGGACCCTCCATGCGGAAGGGGAACATGCACGCGGGACAGACCTGGTCGTTGCCCATCGAGGTGTCGACGCCGAAGACGGCGCCGCAGGACGGGCAGGTCACCTCCACCGGCGGGACTCTACACCAGGGCGGGGCTACAAGGGCGCTGTGGAGTCTCTTCCCCCTACCTTCGTCGTCGGCACGGCCGGGCACATCGATCACGGCAAGACCTCCCTGGTGCACGCCCTGACCGGGGTGGACCTCGACGCCCTGCCCGAAGAGAAGCGGCGCGGGATCACCATCGCGCTCGGCTTCACGCACCTCGCCCTGCCGGACGGCCGGCGCGTGGCCTTCGTCGATGTGCCGGGTCATGAGCGCCTGGTGCGCACGATGATCGCCGGGGCGAGCGGGCTGGACGCGGTGATCCTCTGCGTCTCGGCCATAGAAGGCGTCATGCCCCAGACGAGGGAGCACCTCGACATCCTCCAGCTCCTCGGGGTGCGCCACGGCCTGGTCGCCCTGACGATGGTGGACCTGCTCGGAGAGGGCGAGGAGGGCGAGGAGCTGCTGGAGCTGGCGGTGGACGACGTCCAGGACGTGGTCGCCGGCACCTTCCTGGAGGGGGCGCCCGTGGTGGCGACTTCGGCCAAGGGTCGGATCGGCCTCGAGGCACTCACCGAGGCGATCGCGGCGCTGCCGGTCGGACCCCGCGACACGGCGGGCCCGTTCCGCCTGCCCGTGGACCGCTGCTTCCTGCGCCGGGGCTTCGGCGTCGTCATCACCGGCACCGTGCTGTCGGGGACCGTGGAGGACAACGCCGACGTGGTGCTGCTGCCCTCGGGGGAGCGGGCTCGCGTGCGCGGCATCCAGGTCCACGGGGAGGCCGTCGGGGAGAGCCGATCCGGGCTGCGCACGGCCCTGAACCTCGCCGGCCCCCAGCGGGAGGACCTGCCCCGCGGCACCGTCGTCGCTTCACCCACCGGGGTCGCGGTCACCAGCATCCTCGACGTGCGCTACAGCCACCTGCCCGCGGCGCCGCCGATGGACCCTGGCGCCCGGGTCCGGCTGCTCGTCGGCACCGCCGAGGTCATGGCCGTCGCCGATCCCCTCGACGACCCCCAGCGCCCGGTCGCGCCGGGCGAGAGCCGCTGGCTCCAGCTCCGGTGCGCCGAGCCCCTGTCCTGTCTGCCCGAGGACCGCTTCGTGCTGAGGCGCCAGTCCCCCGTCACCACCCTCGGGGGCGGCGAAGTCGTCGATCCCTGGGCGCCCCGGGTGCGCCGCCGCTACGCCGAGCGGGCGGTGGCCCTGTTGGAGCGCATCGCCGCCGGGGACCCGCTCGCTCGCCTGGACCGCGCCGGCCCCTTCGGCCTGTCCCGCGCCGAGACCCTGGAGCGCCTCGGGGAGCTGCCCACCGAAGCGGTGCGCCTCGCCGACCGGCAGCTCAGCTCGGAGGCGGTGGCCGAGCTGGAGCAGGGCCTGCTCGCCGATCTCGCCCGGACCCACGAGCGACGGCCGCTCTCCACGGGCATCGGGCGCCGGGTCCTGCGCCGGGGACGGCTGGCGGAGCTCGAGGCGCCGGCCTTCGACGCCCTCGTCGAGCGCCTGGCGGCGGCGGGGGAGCTGGTGGTCGTCGGACCGCGGCTGCGCCGGCCGGACTGGCGGGTGCGGCTGACCCCGTCCCAGCAGGCCGCGGTGGACGGGCTGCTGGCCGGGCTCGTGGCGCGGGGCCTCGACTGTCCGGACATCAAGGAGGTCGTCGAGGAGCTGGAGGACGGCGAGGAGCTGGTGGCGCTGCTGGTGGAGCGGGACCAGGTGGAGCGGATCGGGGGGCGGCTCTATGCGCGAGGCCCCCTGGACACCCTCGTGATCGACGTCCGCGCGGCCCTGGCCGCCGAAGACGCGCTCACGCCAAAGCGCTTCAAGGAGCTGACCGGGCTGTCTCGCCGGGGGGCGATCCCGCTGCTGGAGTGGCTCGATGCCCGCAAGGTCACGCGCCGACAGGGGGACGTCCGAGTCGCCCGGTGACACATGAGGAGCTGCGTCAAGGCGATGACAAGTGATATCGTGCGTCGCCGCACGGTCCTGGAGAGTGACTTGCGCCGAGTCATCGTCTTGCTCCTCGGGTTGGTCATCTGCCTTCTTCCGGGGACTGCTCTGGCCCAGGACGAGGCGCAGGGCATCTTGAAGGTGTCCTCGTCCGTCAAGGGTGCCATCGTCCACATCGACTACGAGCAGGCCGGCGAAGCGCCGATGACCCGCTACGTGGACCCCGGGAAACACACCGTCCGGGTCAGCGCCGACGGCTACGACCCCTTCGTGCGTCGCGTCCCGGTCGCCCCCAATTCGACCACCCAGATCGTGGCGAACCTCAAGCCGGGGGGCGGCACGGTGGAGTTCTTCTTCAGGCCCCTCGGGGCCACCGTGGAGATCAGCGGGACCGATGTCGGGCCTTCGCCGATCCGCCTGGACTCCGTCCAGCCCGGTGAGCACAGCTACCGGGTCACGGCGCCGCAGCACATCGCCGAGGAGGGGACCTTCACCTTCGGCAAGGGGGGCAACGTGCTCATCGCCGGTGAGCTGGAGTCTTCGGAGGGCGTGGTCTGGATCGACTCCGATCCCGCGGTTGCGGCCGTGAGCATGGACGGCGAGGACCTGGGCACCACCCCTCTCCGGCTCACGGAGGTGGCGTCGGGCGAGCACACCGTCCTCGTCCAGGCCGAAGGCCTGGCGACGGCGCTGCGCAGCTTCGACAACTCCGACGGGGAGCTGGCACACATCGAGGCCCGCCTCGGCGACACGGGCGCCACCCTCAGCGTGCAGAGCCCGGACGAAGCGGCCGAGGTCCGGCTCGACGGGGAGCGCATCGGGACCGGCAAGAAGGTCAAGGTCTTCGTGGAGCGGGGCTCCTACGACCTCTCCGTCGAGGCCCCAGGCCACAAGCCGCTCGCCGAGGAGATCGACGTGCCGCCGCTGGGGTCCGTGTTCTTCAAGGCCGACCTCGTCGCCGAAGGCGAGGACGGCCAGTCCGCGCTCGTCGCGAGCAAGCCCCTGCTGGGGCGCTGGACGACCTGGGCCGTCGCCGGCGGCGTGGCCGTGGGCGCGGGGGCCGCGGTCACCGTCGCGGTGATCCTGACCCGTCCCGAGGAGTCACCGACCGGTGACGTGGTGGTGCCGCTCCCATGATCACGCCAACCCTCTTGATGATGGCCGTCGCCTGCAATGGCGACGATGACCGCACCTCGATCCTCGTCACCCTCGGCGCCGCGGACCTCGAAGCCCTGGCCGAGGTCGCCGAGACCGTCGGCGTGGTCGTCGACCCCGACACCCCCTACCTGGACACCTCCGGAGAGCCCATCCCCGAGGGCGACTACGGCGCCGTGACCTTCGGCGACTACGTCCAGGACGACGACGACCTGGAGCTTCTCTACGCGTGGTCCTGGGACGGCCTCGAGTTCGACCTGCTCGAGCTGCGGGCCGGTTCGAACCGCCCCGAGATGACCCTGCACGCCCGGGCCTGGGGCGACGACGCCCTGGTGGCCTTCGGCGACGAAGCGGACCCGATCTCCTTCGAGGACGACGAGGTCCTGGAGCTCAAGCTGCCGCTGCTGGAGCTGCTCGACGAGCCCCAGCACGACTGCAACAACGAGCTGGACGACGACGAGGACGGCTGGACCGACGCCGAGGACCCGGACTGCGCCGACGACGGCCACACCGAGGACGGCACCGACGACGACCTG
>CAZCVP010000222.1:0-12973 GCA_964501915.1 uncultured Enterobacterales bacterium | reverse complement strand
GGCTGCAGAAGATCCTGGGGCACAAGTCGGTGCAGATGACCCAGCGGTATGCGCATCTGGCGCCGGAGGTGTTCAGCGAGGACTGGGGGCGGCTGGGGGATGTGGTGCCGCGGCAAGGTGGGGTGGCCCGAATCGGGAAGGACTGATGCCTTGAATCCCCACGTGTCGTCGTGAGAAGCTGGCTGCGGCCGGGGTTCGGCACCCCCGGCCACACAAGGAGGCAGGATGTTCGCAAGGGCTGCGATCGGACTCTTCGTGCTTGGCACGGTTCTTGGTGGGGGGGGGACTGCCCACGCCTGTGACACCTGGGCGGCCGAGACCCTGGGCAATGACCTGGACGACGACTGCGACGGGCTGACCGATGCCATCCGGCGAGACTTCACAGATGGCAGGTTCGTCCTGGGCAACGCGCAGTGGGACTACGGCGTGAGCTGGGGCCCCCAGGGAGACACGTCTCGCCTCGGGGTCAATGGCGCCATCGACAACTGGATGCGCGTCAAGGACGACGTGCCCTGGGAGAGCGGGTCGCCGCACTTCGGGATCGAGGTCTCCAGCCTGGACAGCGGCGTCTCCTGCTACCTGCGGCTGGACTCCAGCGCGGGGTCGCCGTACCTGCACCCTGATCCTCTCGTGCTGGGCTACAACGAGATCGAAGGCTCCAGGACCGACTTGGGCGATCCGCCCTATGACCTGACCTTCGTGCAGATCGAGTGCTATGGCGCTACCGGGTACGCCGAGATCGACTGGGTCACCATCGCCAACGGGTCCTACGAGTGGGCGCCCAACACGGACCAGACGGTCACCTACGACGATGCGGCCTTCCCGGGCGGGGGGCAAGCTACGGTCGTGCTTCGTGCCGGCCCCAACGGCGACTGCTGGGCGGGCTCAGACCTCGGAGGGCTGGCCTGGGCGGCGGACTGCGAGGCCTGGGACACCAGGAACGGCAAGTGGAACGACCTGCTGGATCACGCGGAGCTCGGCGTCTGGGACGTCTTCGCCCACCCGATGACGGGTGACGCGCTGATCGCCACGGGGCGGTCCTACAGTGGTGGCTCGCAGACCGAGGGAGGCCTCTTCTACACGGCGAACCGCGGGCTCGACTGGCAGGATCAGCCTGTCACACCTGCAGGCTCCTTCGCGACGGTCGGGACTCTGGACCACTGTCAGCTGTCGGCCGGCGTGAGCGCACCCTCGCGGCGCGGGGGCAAGCTCCTGGCGCGCTCAGGCCTCACGGGTGGGGGGGAGCAGTTCTTCGCGGCGAACCACAAGGAGGGCTTCCGCGACGTCTACGTGGTGCCCGCGATGGGCACGACGGCCTTCGGCGGGGTCTTCCGGGATGCGGCCACCCTGCAGACCTTCCAAGCGATGGACGAGTTCGTCAGCGCCTTGGAGGTCGTCGAGTGGAGCCAGGACACCTCGACGTTGTTCGTGGGCTTCAAGACCTCGAAGCTCTACCGCTGCGACCTTCCAACGACGGCTCTCACGAGCTCGAGCGTGGTGGACTGCGACGACATCTCCGCCGGACTGGACCTGGACGTGCGCGACCTGGAATACGTGCCATTGCTGGGCACGCTGTTCGTGGTGGACGGCGGCCGTCGCTTCGACGGTGCCTCGACGTGCACCCTGGAGGAAGGAGACGTACTCGGTGTCACGGTGACCTCCGGTTCTTCGTCGCCCGCGTGGACGCTGGACGGCGCGGTCGGCGACACCACGAGGACCTGTCCAGACACGGGCGCCTCCATCAACAAGCCGGCCTGGGACGACCCCGTCTACGACTTCCGATGCTTCGTGCACAACGGCGTCGGTCGGCTGCGAACGGTGCACGGCACAGACGAGTTCGGAGCCGGTGAATTGACAGGGCTCGCCATCGATGACGCGGCGAGCCGCGCGGTGGTGTTCCAGGACGCCAATGCCCGGACCCCCTACGCGAAGCCCAAGGTCTTCCACGCAGACCTTCCGGGGTCCCTGGCCTCACCTACTACGCTCTCCTGGTCGCCGTACCAGGACTTCCAGACCGGAGACCAGTGGGAGGACGGCACTGACCCCTACAACCCGGTCACGAACAAGGGACAGCGCTCGCTCGTTGTGAGTGGGCGCGGGACCTGGCTGGACGATCAACAGATCCTGGCTGGCTGGTATCCAGCACTTCCCATCGATGGCATCTTCATCGAGGGAGAGCTCGGAGACGATCTGCTGGTGTCCAGCGGCTACGGGCTCTACCGCCTGGACCATAGCGGTGCCGGGGCCCTGGGCTGGGACTCCGACTACACGGTCGACGACCTGGACTCGCTGCCCTGGGCCTTCGCGCAGCCACCCCCGGGAAGCCTGAGCGAAGACCAGAGCCGCTTCGACTTCGGCCTCACCGTGGCCAAGTCCACGTTCTTCTGCCCGAACTGCGACGACCCCAACGGCTACAGCGCCGACGGCTTCGGCGTTTCGGCCGTCGCGGACCTGGGCATCGCTCACTTCTATGGGCCGGAGTCCCTGCTGGTCAAGCAGCGCTCCCAGGCCACGGTCGACTGCCACTTCCAGGCCTGGGAAGGGGGCGGCTTCGCTGTGTCCGGCGTGGACCTGGAGGACGGGACGATGGCATCCTGGATGGCCGTGGGCCCTCAGGGCACAGATGGCGTCTCGCTGGTGACGGGGCAGGCGCTGTTCCGGAGGGAGGCGGACGGGTACTGGGGTTGGGAGGGCACGAGGGGGTCCATCGCCAGCACGCAGCCGCGGTCTAACTATCTCACCTCAGACCGGGAGTTGATGTGCCTGTGGGGGCCGGGGGGGGAGACGCCGTATGTCAACACGGTGGCGGCGAGCTACAAGTGGCCGGTCTGCAACGCTGACCTTGACCCAGGACTGTGGGGCACGCAACTCAGCGGACTCGGCGTCCCCCGGTGGCTCGCCACGTGGTCCGACGAAGCCACCGTGGCAGCCTTCCGCTCGACCTGGGTCAACTCCACGACTCTCGCGACCGACGGCGGCGGCGGGCTCGCCATCCTCCACACGGACACGGCGGTCAGCCCGGAGGTGACCACGCTGGACCTCATCCCCGACCTCGTCGTCTCGGGAGGCGATGGCCGTGGCGCCTGCACCGGCGTCACCCAGGACGAGCTCTTCCAGAACGGCCCGCGCATCGAGCTGGACCCCAATGCGTCCTGGTACACCGATCCCGACAACTACGAGCTGAGGGTCCACCTCACCTTCTGGGGGACAGCCGACGAGACGGGGAGCGGTGCTGGTGACACCGACGCCTGCCGGGTGTGGGAGGTCGTGGACGCCCGCACCAGCGGGACCCGGTCGACGTCGTGGACCTCCATCGACCTGTCGGCGGGGGCCGAGTGCCCGCTGAGCGCCGACATGGTTGACGGGCTCCAGGTCGCGCGCTGGGCGCCGGACACGGTCTTCGTCTTCGGCGGCAAGACCGGCCAGGGTGGCATCTGTGCCCTGCCCGCAGCTTCGAACGCCGACCCGACGGACGACCTGCCCGTGCTGGTGATGGACCCGGCCAGTTGGGACCTCAAGGTCCGCCACGTGGCACCTCACCCTCACCTGGCCAGGACGCTGCTGGTCGGCACCAAGTGGGAGCTGGACGACACGAACACCAACATCCCGGGCGTCTTCATGACCAACCTGCGGTACGATGTGCGCACCCTGGAGTGGAAGTGGGTCACCGCCAGGGATCGCTCGGACACGCTGGCCAACCCCGTCGTCGAGCACCTCTCCTGGGCGGCCTACCCGGACTACACGACCGAGTTCTACCTGGGGGTGAACGGCAGCGGCGTGCTCATGGGGAGCACGGGCTGGTGAGCGGGTGATTACGATCTGGCTGGTGCTGGCCTGCACGGGGGAGCTTCCCTCGGACAGCGGCGTGGACACCGGGACGGAGCCCCCCGGCGACACCGGCCCCGCGGGCTTCGTGTTCTTCGATCCCGACCACCTCGAACCACCCGTCCTGGTCCGCGAGCCCGTCGACGCCGACGGCGATGGTTGGACCGACGACGTGGACTGCGACGATACCGACCCCACCATCCACCCGGAGGCCGAGGACACCTGGTACGACGGCGTGGACCAGGACTGCGACGGCGCCAGCGACCACGACCGGGACGGGGACGGCCAGGACCGGGAGGCCTCCGGTGGCACAGACTGCGACGACGACCACCCCTACGTCTTCCTGGGCGCCGAGGAGTGGTGCAACGCCACGGACCACGACTGTGACGGGGATCCCCTGGCGCCGGGGGTCTGCGGCAAGATGCAGGACGCGGCGGCGATGTGGACGGACTCCTGGATCCTGGACCCTTCCTGGGACGTGGAGTCGTACTCCTCGGCGGGATTTGCCGGAGACCTCGACGGCGACGGCCGCGCCGAGCTGCTAGCCATCTGTGGCACCTGCACCTGGGAGGAGGACGAGGTGGATGCGCGCTCGGCCTATGTCCTCCCAGGCGGCGTCGGTGGGCGTGATCAGGTGCTGGTGAGCGACGAGGTGACCTGGTTCTACAGCGGGGACGACGGTCTGGACGACGCCGGAGATTTGAGCAACGCGCTTGGGGACTGGAATGGTGATGGTCTCGCCGATCTGGCGCTGGGGTCTTCCGACTCCTTCGCCTCTCCGGGCCACGTCTATGTACTGCCGGGCCCGATCCTCGAGCATGGCCCTCAGACCTGGGTCCAGGACGCGATGGTCAATGGCTGGGAGATCTGGGAGGACTCGAGCTTCGGCTTGCAGGGGCAGGTGATCGCGGAGCTGAACGGGGATGGTCTTGCGGACCTCGTGGTGGGTGCTCCGCGGTTCGCAGACGTGGGAGCCGTGTTCGCCCTGACCGGACGCACCGAGAGCGATCCCTTCGGGTTCGCCTTGGCCGAGCCCTACGTGGTCGGGGACCCGGCCCAGGGCTCCGCCGGTTTCGGCTCGGACCCGGTGGCGTTGGGGGACCTGGACGGTGACGGCACAGACGAGATCGCCGTGGTCGACGAGGGCGCCGAGGATGGGTATCAGCAGACCATCTACGTCTTCGCGGGTCCGGACCTCGCCGCTGCCGACGCCCAGACGATGACGGAGTTGGCGACCGAGCAGTGGATCGCCCCCGACGGTGCTTCCTGTATCTCGGCCCTGGGTGACCTTGATGGCGATGGCCTGGGGGAGTGGGCCATCGGCGACAGGTACTCGGACTCTGGGGGTGAACAGAGCGGTGCGATTAGCGTCCTCGCGGGCGTAGACAACGGGCACTGGGGCCTTGAATTCACTGTCGCGGCCGTGGGCTCTTGGCTCGGCGAGCAGGAAGACACAATGTTGGGGGCTTCCTGTCTTGTCGCCGACTTCGACGGAGACGATCAGCCCGAACTCTGGTACCTGTACTACGAGGACTACAGCACGGTTGATTGGCGTACGATGATTTCGCCCTTGCAGGGGCTGCCCTCGCACGGCGCCAATATGCCGGAGGGGCTCAGCCTGGGGCGGGGGGTCAACACCGTCAATCATGCCGCCCGACACGTCCCAGCAGACTTCCACGGCGACGGCTTCGACGACTTCTTGCTGACCCAGTACAACGACAGCTCTGTCGGCGGCGCCGGAGGCTTCGCGCTCCTCCCTGGTTTCGCAGTGCCTTGGGACGACCCGACCTACTGGTGATGTGCGTGGAGCCTGTGGGGTGGAGGGCGGCGGCGTGCCTGGCTGCCGCTGGCCCGCACCGGGGAGCTCCCCCGGACAGCGGAATGGGGGCCCCCGGCGACACCGGCCCCGCGGGCTTCGTGATCTTCGATCCGGACCACCTGAAGCCGCCCATCCTGGCCCACGAGCCCGTCGACGTCGACGGCAAGCGGCAATCGGAGAGCCACCCGACCTACCGGGAGGCCGAGGCGGCCATGCGCCGGCGCAAGGTCCAGGCCGAGGGCATCCGGTCTGGGGCTGTCGAGCGGCCTCCCGACCCCCACCGCTTCGACGAGCTCTGCGACTACTGGATCGAGCACCAGGCCAGCCGGAAGCGGAGCAGCAAGGACGACGAGAGCATCATCCGTCGGCACCTGCGTCCGGCCTTTGGCGGGCTGCTGCTGGGGGAGGTCACCGTCCGGCGGGTGGACCGCTTCGTGACCTCGAAGTCCGAGCTCTCGCCGAAGACCGTGCACAACCACCTCACCCTGCTCAAGTCGATGCTCAACCTGGCGGTCGAGCTGGGCTGGCTGGTGAAGGTGCCGAAGATCCAGAAGCCCCGACTGGTCGAGCAGGACTACGGCTGGCTCAAGACCGAGGCGGACATCCGGTCGCTGCTGGGGGCGGCGACCGAGGAGGCGCCGGGGGTGCTGGAGATCTACGCCACGGCCGTCTACACCGGGATGCGGGCCGGCGAGTTGCTGGGGCTGACCTGGGGGGAGATCGACCTGGAGCGGCGGCTGATCACCGTGCTCAGGAGCTACGACAAGCCGACCAAGACCGGGGCCATCCGGCGGGTGCCGATCCTGGACCCGCTGCTACCGGTGCTGCGGGGGTGGGCGCTGGAGTGCCCTACCGAGGTGGTGTTCCCGGGGGCGACCGGGGAGCCCCAGGGGCCGGGTGCTCGGGTGCGGCAGGAGGTGCTGAAGCGGTGTCTCGAACGGGCGGAGCTGATCGGCGAGGAGGGCCACTACGAGCGGGTGACCTTCCACCACCTGCGGCACACCTTCGCCAGCCACTGGGTGATGGCGGGCGGGGACATGTACAGGCTGCAGAAGATCCTGGGGCACAAGTCGGTGCAGATGACCCAGCGGTATGCGCACCTGGCGCCGGAGGTCTTCTCGGAGGACTGGGGCGGCTGGGGGATGTGGTGCCGCGGCGGGGTGGGGTGGTGGAGATTGGGCGTGGGGGTTGAGGCCAAGCACGTGGTGCTCCCGCGGCCGCTGGCCCAGGCCGTGGCGTGGAAGACGCTGGCCAAGCTGGTGTGGCGGCATCCGGGACAGGACCTTCGACTGGTCGAACTTCATCCCGGGGGAGGGCAGTACGACGAGCTGGCGCTGGTAGAGGGGCGGTTCGAGCGGGTGCTGGTGGCGTTCAACCTCGGTGGATCGTCGCTGCGGATCGAGTGTGGAGGTCCTGAGCCCGGGCGGCTGAACTACTCGGTCCGATTCCTGGAGGGGGCGGACCTGGTTGCCTCGGTGGAGAGGTCGCTGGGATGGGGCCCGGCCAGGCCAACGGACTCGCCGTCTTCGGTGGCCCTGGCCGTCTTGGGGGAGTTCTTGTGGCGCTGTGCCCAGGCCGACCCGCCGCCTGCGATGGCTTGCGGCTGGCGGGACTCCTCAGGGCTCGAGGGGGCCGGGGTGGCGTCTTGGGCCGACGGGCTCGTCGCTGACCATGAGTCGGGCCGGTGGCAGGACACGGCGGCACGGGCCGCCAGGTACTGGAGGGTGGGCACCGGGCCCCTGGTCGTCGACTTGAGGACCTCGGAGGTGATCGGGGGCGACGACGCTGGCTGGCGATGCTGGGAGGAATACCGGCGAGGCGCTGGAATCCGGGCGCTGGCTTGGCGACTGGAGTCGCAGTGGCGCCGCCAGTTGGGCAAAGACGGCGGATAGGCGTGCAGGGCCCCCGGGCGTGAGCCTGGTCAGCGCGGCCCTGAGAAGTCGACGCACCAGACGGACAAGCCGTCGACCTTCAGCGACCGCTCCACAAGGTCGTCGGCCATCGTCTGTAGGTGGCGCTCCAACTGCTGCAGATCCAGGAGCCCTACGTTCCCGGGTCGATAGCGTTTCCGCGTGACCTGGGTGATGACCAGCAGGCCATGCCTGGTCCCGCGGTCCTCGAGATGGAGGCGAGCCAGCTGGTCATGGAGGGCGGCCACGAGCTGGGGACCGCTGCTCCTCTCCGTCGACCCGGACTGGACCCCGCGCACGGGGAGGGCCCACCGGGCCCGGCCGCTCGTGCACCGTCGCGACCTCGAGAACTGGCGCTACCGCTACCGGGGGGCACGCAAGAAGCACCGGGTCGTGCCGGTGCGCTTCGTCCAGGCCTGCATCAACGGACACGTGAGCGATCTGCCGTGGCGTCGCTTCGTGCACCAGAAGGGCTCGGACTGCGGGCGCCAGCCGATCTGGTTCGAGGAGCACGGGACCACCGGCGACCTGACCACGACCTTCGTGCGCTGCGAGTGCGGCGCCGAGCGGTCGCTGGCGACGGTCGAGGGGGCGGGGCGGCCCCGCCCGGGGGAGAGCCAGGCCTGGGCACCGCTGGGGTACTGCAAGGGGAAGCGACCTTGGCTGGGGGCCCACGCTTCGGAGCCCTGCCAGAGCCCGACCGGTGCAGCAGTGCCCAACCGGCTGCTCACCCGCACGGCGACCAATGCCTGGTTCTCCCAAGTGTTCTCCGCCCTGTCGCTGCCGCACAGAGAGCGCGACGTGCGGGCGCGGGTACAAGGCGTCTGGGACTTCCTGGAGGGCCTGGAGGATCGGGAGTCGCTGCTGAGCTGGCGGCAGCGCAACTCTCGCGTGAAGACCGCCTTGACCGGCATCGACGACGACACCCTGTGGGCAGTCTTCGACCGCATCCGGCGAGGCCGACCCGAGCCCGCCGCCGACCTGCTGGAGGTGGAACTCGGCGTCCTGACCACCGAAGAACCCGTGGGGCTGGGGGAGCGGGACCCCGTCTTCCAGGCCGAGCCCATCCCGGCGCCTGGTGGACGCTTCGCTGGACTGCTGGAGCGCGTGCTGCTCATCCATCGGCTGCGGGAGGTCCGGGCCCTCACAGGCTTCACGCGCTTCGAGCCGCCGGCCGAGCACGGCGGGCGAGGGCTCGACTTGGGCACCAACGTGGCGGCCCTGTCTACCGAGGCCAACTGGCTGCCGGCGGTCGAGAACCGTGGCGAGGGGCTGTTCCTGCTGTTCAACAAGGACGCGGTTCGCTCCTGGTTCGAGGACAACGAGGCCGCACGCGCCAGGGGCGCCAGGCTGCATCAGGGCTTCGAGGTCCATGCCCGCGACAACCCGAGCCGTGCCGGCGAGCCGAAGGGCCTGCCCTACGTGATGCTGCACTCTCTGGCGCACCTGCTCATCACGTCGTTGGCCCTGGAGTGCGGGTACTCCTCCGCCTCCATCCGCGAGCGCATCTACGCCCTGGACGCCGGCTACGGCATCCTGCTCTACACCGGCACGCCCGGGTCCGAGGGGACCCTGGGGGGCCTGGTGCAGCAGGGTCGGCACCTGGCGCGGCACCTCGAGGTGGCGCTGGCACGGGGTCGCCTCTGCTCCAACGACCCTCTGTGCTCCCAGCACGACCCGGTGAACCCGATGGAGGAGCGCTTCCTGCACGGGGCGGCGTGCCACGGCTGTCTGCTGATCCCCGAGAGCTGCTGCGAAGCCCACAACAACCACCTCGACCGGGCCTTGGTGGTGCCCACGGTCGCCGACCCGGCGGCGGCCTTCTTCCCCGAGCCCCAGTGAAGGCGCTCACAGGCCTGGACCTCTCCAGCCTGGAGGCTCTGGCCCTCGCGCTTCGCACCGGCCGGCTGAGGACGCCATTCAGCCCTGCGGCCCTGGCCCGACACCTGGCCCCGAGCGCGGACTTGCAGGCCGTGGCGGACCTGTTGAACACGCTGGCCATCGACGGGGGCACTCCGAAGCTCTTGGCCCGCTTCGTCCAGGCCCTGGTCGCGGAGCGCCGGGCCGCCCGGCAGCGTGCGGCGGACCGCGTCGAGCTGGTGTGGGCGGGACCGGAGCCCGTGGCCGGGCTGCGGCAGACGGCGGCGGTCTGCGCCTGGCTGGTCGACCAGGCCGTCGAGCAGCTCACGGTCGTGACCTACGCGGTCTGGCCCGGGTCGCTGGTGGCTGCCCTGGCGGCTCGCATGGCCGCCGTGCCCGAGCTCTCGGTGCGCCTGCTTCTGAACGTGCACCACGACGACCTGGGCTCCGGCCCTCGTGCTGCGGAGCTCTCCCGCTGGGCCGAGGACTTCCGGTCCCGCACCTGGCCCCACGATCAGGTGCCAGAGGTCTGGTTCGACCCCCGGTCCCTCGCCGAGCGCAGCCGGGACCGAGCGGTCCTGCACGCCAAGTGCATCCTGGTCGACGACCGCCTCGCCTTCATCAGCTCGGCGAACCTGACGGACAAGGCGCACCGGCGGAACATCGAGGCGGGGGTGTTGCTGCGGGACCCGCAGCTCACGAAGGACTTGCGTGGCCGGTTCGACGAGCTGGTGGCGCGGGGAATCCTGGAGCGGTTGCCGGGGGGGTGAGAGGCCAGGTCCGCGTCCGTCTCTCGGCGCAGCGTGGAGGACTTCTCGCGCTACTCCATCGGGGAGAAGAGGCTTGCGGCGTCCACAAGGAAGCTCCTGTGCTCCACTTTGACCACGCCCCGGGGCTTCACCATGCCGTGGACCCGGCAATGACCCGTTGCGCCGGGCAGAACCACTCCGTCCAGCAGGTGCCGGAAGGCTCGGACCTCGAAGCCGTGACGTAGGGCAACCTCCTGGAGGTCCCCAAGGCGGACAAAGACGGCCCGCGTCTCGTGGGGCGGCGAGCCGGCCAGCTCGGTGCGGACGGCGACGGCCTGCTCCAGCGTGGTCAGCGAACTGTCCCAGAAAGAGATGGGGACGGTGGTCGACCCAAGTCGCTCAGCAAGTTCACGGTCATCCGAAGTAGGGCGGAAGTCGCCGGGAACTGGCCTGGCGACCGCCGGCCCAGGATCGAAGTGGTAGTCGGCGCGCCGGAGGAACCGGAAGACCTCCGACTCCGGGGGCAGCTCGTCTTCGCTCACCCTCTGACCAGGACTTCCAGGCGCTGAGTGAAGTCCCTATCCAACTTGGCGTTGTCCACAGCGGCGGTCTGCTCCAGTCTGGGGCTGCGGTAGAACCACGACCAAGTGCCGTCCTGCCTGACGCTCGCGCTCAAGTAGTCTCCGTTGGCGCTACGCCACACCAGCTCGGCCTCGTCATCCCCTTCGTCCATCATGACCAAGGGCCTTGTGACCCCGGGGATCCTGGAAGCGGCTCCCCAGATGGCAAGGGCGGTCTGGCCCATCGGCGGCGGCAGGCGTTCCGCTAGGAACTCCTCGAGACCGAGCGCTGCTGGTGCCGGCTCAGTCCACGCTGTCTGCGTGTCCTGAGTCTGCGCATGGTGAGCCGAAGGCGTGGGTCCGGGGCCTGCCCAGTACGAACCGGAAGACGACATGGGTGCCCACAACGCCATCGCGGCTCCCACGGCGACTCCGCCGACGGTCAGCCTGGCGGTGCGCCGGGTGCCCGAAGAGCGGGTCGAGCGGAAGCGCGGCTTCGAAGTGGTCCGCGGGACCCCCCCCCTGCTGGTGAGGGAAGCCTGCTGCTTCTTGGGCTCGTAGAGCCCGCTTCGGAGCTCGTCGTAGAAGGTGTTGCTCATGACTTCACCTCCGCTTCAATTGCCTCTGAGATCTTGAGCATGCAGTCTCCGACGTAGCGGAGCTCCTGCAGCGTCATCACGATGGTGACCACCGGCCTGGGGCCTCGGTAGTCGTCGGCCTTGGTGTGGAGGGCGCGGTTGATATCGCCCGACGGGATCCAGGTGAAGTCCACCTCGGCCTGGCCGCCACTGTATGCCATCGACATTACGGTGGCGTGCTCAAGCATGTATCGGCCATTGGGCACGTTCGAAGTGGCCTCCGTGTCGACCTCTTCGGCCCCGGCGCCCACGAGCTCAAGACCAACCAGCTGCTGAAGGAAGTCCCTCGAGCCGCCAACAGCGTCCATGAAGTGGTTCACCGCCATGCGGACGTCCACTCGCGAATAGAGCGTGCCGTCCAAGCGCTGGCCGAACTTGAAGTGGACCGAGCTGCCGGTCCGGTCGACCTGGACCCAAGACGCCGAGTACAGGGCGGACGGGTGCAGCCCGCGGAGCTGGACGCTCAGCTGCTGCCCCTCGGAGGACTCGAGGATCTGGTATGGGCCGCGCTTGTTCGACCGCTTCTGCGGCTTGGACATGAAGGCGCACCTCTCCTGTACTCCCCCAGATTAGCCCGGTGGAGCGCGGCTGTCATTGGGGTCGGAGAGGGCAGGGGCGTCCCCTGAGGATGAGGGGACGCCTCTACGCTACCCCCAAGCTGAAGGGGTGACTACAGCCCCGAGTCGTCGACTCTCGTCCTCGACAGGGGCCAGTGCGAGGCGTTGACGGAGATGGACGGGGGTGGACGGGGCTGCTGCGGGGGCGTTGGTGGGGAGTCAGCCGGTTCAGGTAGGCGCGGGGGCCAGCCAGGGGGTCATCGGAGCAGGTCCGCTCTCCGCAGGGCCACCTCTATGGCCTCTCGCTGGCGTCGGGTGACACCGCGGGGAATCGCCTTGTCTCGATACGCCGACACCAGGTCCGCCGTCGTGCGGACACCGGCGCGACCAAGCCGCTCCACGACATTGACTGGGATGTCCAGGTCCTCCAGTTCGACTATTGGACCGCCGCTCGCGCGCGTACTATCGATCGAAGTGCCGGTTCGAAAGTCTGGATCTATGGTCTCTAGTTCCTCTGTCTTCCTCTGAGAATTTGCGCGCCGAATCGCGCGCTTGCCGGTGGCAGGAGCTGCCGGGTGCGACGCCCCTCCCAAGCGTGGTAGCGGACCGGCGCTGTGCACACCGGGGTGCACGCCCTGCGCGCTCCCCCGCGCGCTCGGTGGCTGAGGCGGGCGGTAGACACGGACCAGTCGCCCCATCGTCCGGCGCACCCTCCTTCCCGGCGGGGACTTCCCGTCGTGCAGCACCTCCACCAGGCGGACCTTGACCAACCACTTGAAGAGGGTCCGTGTGCGGTACTCGGAGAACCCGAACTTCTTGAGCCACCGCTCGCCAAGGAAGCGGTCGGCGCAATGGAAGGGCCTCCAGTAGTTGTCGTGGGCCAGGGCACAGATGTCGAGGATCGCCGCAACCTGTTCGACGGTCTCGGCCTGGGTCATCGGCCACAGCCACACCTTGAGCCAGCTGGTGGCCATCGGGCGATCGTGACTACTACTGCTGCGTGAGCCCTCCGCCAAGGTCCGGGGTCCGGGGCTCTCGGCCCGCATAAGCCGAGG
>CAZCVP010000221.1:0-13147 GCA_964501915.1 uncultured Enterobacterales bacterium | reverse complement strand
GGGGGGGGGGGTTTGGGGGGGGGGGGGGGGGGGGGGGGGGGGGGGGGGGGGGGGGTTACTACGGTCGGTCCTCGGTTGTTTCGTCGTCTCTCAGTGACCAAGGGGTGACCAACGTCCGGAGTACGGACGTTGGTCACTGGTCAGCGGCTGGTGCTCACTTCACGAGCACCAGGTTGCAGGCCACCTCGACCTGCTCCTTGGGCTTGCCCTCGCAGGTCTGGTAGCGGACGATCTCCATGACCTGGGCGCCGGCCTCGCTGAACGTCGCGCTCAGGGGGTAGCGGACCTCCTTGACCTTCCTGCGGCCCTGCTTCCAGTCCACGACGGGGGCGGCCACGCCCTGCCTGTGGGGCTTCCAGTTCAGCCAGGCGTCGAAGCTGTAGGTGCAGCCTTCCTTGGCCGTGCGGCCGTCCTGCCCGATGTAGTGGTAGTTGATGGTGTCGCCGACCGTCAGCGTGCAGCCCGAGTTGGGGGCGCAGGTCACGGCCTCCTCGGCGGTCTTGGGGAACTCGGACTCCTTCTTGGCGATGAGGTCGCCGGAGTCCGTGCAGTGCTCCCAGAACAGCTCCTCGTCGGACCTCAGGAAGTAGTTGGTGCCGACCGGGTTGGAGTCCTCGAGCTTCTTGCCGTTGTAGATCGTCATGTAGTTGTCGGTGATGCGCAGCTTGCAGCGCTTGGTGTCGACCTTCATGTAGACGATGCCGCCGAGCTTGTTGCCCAGGTTGTTGTTCTGGAAGACGAAGGCCTCCCACTTGGGGGTGTCGCGGAAGCGCTCGAGCACCTCCTCGGCCTTCTTCATGCCTTCGGTGATGTCGGAGTCGGACGCCGTCGGCGCCAGCTCGCGCAGCCGCTCGGCCGTGCACTCCGCACCGCCGGCCTCCAGCGACAGGCAGAAGTCCCGGACCTTGGGCGGGTCCTCCCAGCAGGCCAGCTCGCCGGCCCGGTCGGCGCACTCGTACTCGTACATGTCCGACAGCGAGCCGACGTTGTACTTGATGCGGGTCGCGCCGTCCTCGGCGTAGACCTTCAGGCGGGTCTGGATGTCCGGCTCGACGGACTTGTCGGGGTTGATCCGCTCGATGACCCAGGTGGTCCCCGCCAGGGTGTCCAGGGTGAGGTCACAGGCGACCGACCTGGTGCCGATCACGAGCTTGTTGCCCTTCTTCTCCTCGCAGGCTCCCAGCACCAGCACCGCCCCCAGGCTGAGGACGCCGACTCCGACCTTGAAATCCACCGTGATCTCCCTGTTCCCGCAGGTCCGCGCGGAGCGTAACAGACCGGCCGGTTAGTCGGCCGCCGAGGAGGAGGCATGGCCCCTGTTCGACGTCCCCCTGGCCGCACTCTGGACGACCTGAGACCGATCGAGATCACCCCTGGGGTGAACCGCTACGCCGAGGGGAGCTGCATCTTCGGCATGGGTCACACCCGGGTGCTCTGCACCGCGAGCGTGAGCGAGAAGGTCCCGCGCTGGATGGCCGACAGCGGACGTGGCTGGGTCACGGCCGAGTACCGCATGCTGCCCCGCGCCACCCACACCCGGAGCCGTCGCGAGGGCGACCGCCTCAAGGGCCGGACCTCGGAGATCCAGCGCCTCATCGGCCGCTCCCTGCGGGCAGGGGTCGACCTCGCGGCCCTGGGGCCCTGCCAGATCGAGATCGACTGCGACGTGCTGCAGGCCGACGGCGGCACCCGGACCGCCTCGATCAACGGCGGCTTCGTGGCCCTGGCGCTGGCCCTCAACACGCTGGTCGCCAAGGGCCAGCTCGCCCGCAGTCCCCTGGTCCACCTCGTCGGTGCGGTGTCCCTGGGCCTGGTCGGTGGCGAGCCCCACCTCGACCTGGACTACGAGGAGGACGTGGCGGCCGACGTGGACCTGAACGTGGTCATGACCGGCACGGGGCGGGTGATCGAGGTGCAGGGCACGGCCGAGGGCGAGCCCTTCGCCCGCGAGGATCTGGATCGGCTGCTGGACCTCGCGGGACACGGCATCGCGGACATCGCCCGGGTCATGCGCCAGGTCCCGAGCGTCGGGGAGCTTCCGTGACCGAGATCGTGCTGGCGTCCAACAACGCCCACAAGCTGGTGGAGGTGGGCCGGATCCTCGGCCCCCTGGGCATTCGCGTGCGGCCCCTGCGCGAGTTCCCCGACATCGACGACCCGCCGGAGGAGCAGGACACCTTCGAGGGCAACGCCCTCCAGAAGGCCCGCTACGTCTTCGAGCGCACCGGCCTGCCGGTCGTCGCCGATGACTCGGGCATCGAGGTCGACGCCCTCGGAGGGGCCCCCGGCGTGCACTCCAAGCGCTTCACCCCCGAGGGCCGCGACGAGGACAACAACGCCCGATTGCTGACGGACCTCACAGGGGTGACGGACCGGACCGGCCGCTTCGTCTGCGCCCTGGCCCTGGTCACCTCCCAGGGCGAAGCCACGGTGCGGGGCACCGTGGAGGGCCGCATCGGCCACGGCCTCCGGGGCGAGGGGGGCTTCGGCTACGACCCCCTCTTTCGCCCGGACGCGGCCCCCGGCCGCTCGATGGCCGAGCTGTCACCCGAGGAGAAGGACGCCATCTCCCACCGGGGACGGGCCTTCCGGGCCCTTCCGGCGCTGCTGGACCGCCTCGGGGTCTGAGGCTCAGTCCTCCTCGGCCCGTGCCCGCCGTCGCTCACGGAGGGCCTGCATCCCGTTGCGCAGGCCCAGCACCACGGCCAGGATCGCGCAGATCTGTGCCGAGACACGGCCCTGCCCAACCAGGTCACCCTCCAGGCTCGGCATCAGGTCGTCGAGGAAGAAGAAGGCGATGATCTCTCCGTGGCCGCCGGTGTTGTAGACGTGGATGCCCACGGCCACGGCGAGGAGGAGCAGGGGAGTGAAGAGGCGCATCGTCGTCTCCGGGGTCGGTGGTGTCGGGATCGTAGGCTGCGACGGTCCACCTGGAGGACCCATGACCGCTCCCTTCCCCGTAGCCGGCCTCGACTTCCTGCGAGACCTCTCCGCCAACAACACCAAGGCCTGGTTCCAGGCCAACAGGAAGCGCTACGAGCGCGAGCTGAAGCTCCCGGGTCGCGCCCTGGTCGACGCCGTCAACTGCGAGCTGTCGGCGATCTCCCCCAGCCACGTCACGCCGGCCGGCAAGGCCATCAGCCGGATCAACCGCGACATCCGGTTCAGCAAGGACAAGACGCCCTACAACGTGAAGCTCTGGGCCGGCTTCCACGACACCACCCGGCCCAAGGGGGCCAGCGCCGGCTACTACTTCGGCTTCGGTCTCGACGGTGCCGGGGTCGGCGCCGGGGCCTGGATGCCGCCCAAGGAGTTCATCGGTCCCCTGCGGGCCCACATCGCCGAGCACCACGCCGAGCTGGAGGCCGTCCTGGCCGCCCTGCCCGGGGAGTACGGGGAGCTGGACGGGGAGAGGTACAAGCGGGTCCCCAAGCCCTTCCCCCCCGATCATCCGGCGGGGGAGTGGCTCAAGCACAAGGGCTTCCACATCCGCAAGGAGCTGCCGCTGGAGCTGGTGGCGACCGAGGACTTCGTGCCCGCGATCGGGCAGGCCTTCCGGGAGCTGAAGCCGCTGGTGGACTTCCTCGGTGCGGGGCTGGCGCGCGGGGGCGGATGATCGTCGAACGGCCTGGGTCGATCCGGAGCCGGGGTGGTCAGAGGCCGAAGTGGCGGCGAGGCTGTGGCGGGCGAGTTGAGATCAGGGTGCGTCCGTAGGATCCCAGCCGGTCACGAGATCTTCGTTCAGGGCGTCGAGCCTCTCGACCTGCGCGGCGTTCAGCGAGAAGTCCCGCGCGGCGAGGTTCTCTCGAATCCGCGACGGGCGGCTCGACTTGGGAATCACGATGAAGCCCTTGTCCAGCGCCCAGCGGATCAGCACCTGAGCCGGGGTCTTGCCTACCTCGTCGGCGAGCTGCACGAGGGGCGGGTGCGACAGCCTCAGGCCCTTGGTCAGCGGGCTGTAGCACTCGATGGCGATGTCGTTGTCCCGGCACAGCTCCACCACGGCCTCCCGGTAGCGGAAGTTGTACGGAGACAGCTCGATCTGGTTGACCACCGGCCTGACGCGGCAGTGGGCGAGGAGCTCGTGGAGGTGGCGGACCAGGTAGTTGCTCACGCCGATCGAGCGGACGAGCCCATCGTCTCGCAGCGTCTCCATGGCACGCCAGGTGTCCCGCCGCAGCCCGGCCACCGGCCAGTGGACCAGGTAGAGGTCCAGGTAGTCGACGCCGAGGCGCTCCATGCTGGCTCGGCAGGCTCGGAGCGTCGCGTCGTAGCCGTGGTCGCTGTTCCAGAGCTTGGTGGTGAGGAAGATCTCCTCCCTTGGAACACCACCGTCCTGGAGAGCGTCGCCCACCGAGGCCTCGTTGCGGTAGATCGCCGCCGTGTCGATCAAGCGGTACCCGGCCTCGAGGGCCGCGAGCACGGCGGCGCGGGTGACCTCCCCGTCGGGGCTCTGGAAGACGCCGAGGCCGATCCGGGGCATGGCGCGACCGTCGTTGAGGGTGACCGTGCTCACTCAGCCTCCCCGGTCACGTCGATGCAGACCTCGCCGGCGACCCGCCCCGTCTCCACGGACCGGTGGGCCTCCACCGTCTGCCCGAGCGAGAGGTCCGCCCCACCACCGTGACACGGTGACAGGCGCCGCGAGGTCAGGCGACACCGACAGGGTCGGCGCTCCCGAAGGACTCCGTTCATCCCCATCACGGCACACCGAGGAGCTTGAACGCGATGGAGCGGCCCAGCCCGCCCTTCATCGCCAGGTGGATCCAGAGCACGGCACGATGCTCGAGCAGCACCGCGTTGCGCAGGGGCCCGGCGTCGACCGCGCGGAAGCCCAGGTCCTCGGCCAGTCCCATCACCGCCTGCTTGGCCGCGGGCTCATCGCCGGCGACGAGCGCATCCGCCACCTGACCCTCCACTTCGGGCGCCAGCAACAGCTCGGCGCCGAAGTCGTTGAAGGCCTTGACCACTCGGGCCCCCGGCGCCAGCTCCGCCACCGTCAGGGCGGCCGATCCGGCCGGGGTGTCCGCGACCACGGGCCCGTCCCGCCAGGCCACCGCGTTGGTGCAGTCGACCAGGACCGTCCCGGACAGGTCGCCGGCGGCGGTCAGCGTCGCCTGCACCGCCGCCCAGGGCACCGTCAGGAACACCACGTCGGCAGCACCCGCCGTCGCGAGGTCCACGAGCTTCGCGTCACCCTCGCAGCGGTCCAGCACGGCCCGGGGCCGGTCCGGGTCCCGCACCCCGAAGCGGATCGAGTGACCCGCGTTCGACAGGCCGATGCCGAGGCTTCCGCCGACATGGCCAGCGCCCAGGATTCCAATCTCCATCATCGCTCGCCCTCCTCGACACGTGTGGACTGTGCCGGTGCTGTTCGTGGTGCGCGCCGCAAGACGAAGAACAAGGCTCGCGGCAGGGGGTGTTTGTTGCCTTGGTAGACGCAGTGCTCCACGGACTGGAGCTCGAAGTGCTCGCCGAAGGTGGCCTCGATCTCCTCAGGTCGGATCCGCTGGGGCCCGAACTCCCCGGGCTCCAGGTAGCTGAACGTCTTCAGGAACAGCAGTCCTCCCGGATCGAGGAGCCTCGACAGGGCCTGCACGTAGGCCGATCGGAGCTGCGGCTCGAAGACGTGGAAGCACCCCCGGTCGACCACGAGGTCGAAGCGCTCCACCAGTCCGCTCGCCAGCACGTCGTCGACACAGAAGACCACGTCGATGCCCTCGGCGGCAGCTCTCTCGGCGGCCTTGCGGATGGCCGCCGGCGCCACGTCCGTCCCCGTCACCCGGTGTCCGTGGCGCGCGAGCTCGATCGCCTGGGTGCCGGGGCCCGTGCCGAGATCCAGCACCCGGGACGGGTCGGGCAGCCACCGCTCCAGCGCGACCTCGATCTCCGGATCCAGGGCGGGGTGGAACCACGGCATCGTCTCCGGGTCGTCCTGCTCGTAGCGTTCATCCCAGCTTCGGTCGCTGGTCGGGGGGGTCACCGTCCCCTCCGCGTCATCGCAGCCAGCACCCCCACGATCGCCACGGCTGAGATGACGTGCATCAGACCCAGGATCCAGCTCGTGGCGGGCTCCTCCACCGGGATGGACGCGGGACCGCCCATCGACAGGACCAGCACGACGGCGGCGAGCGGTCCGAAGAACCGCATCGGGCGAGCCGTGAAGCGCGCGATGAGCGCAAGGAGCACCGCGCCGACCAGGGCTGGAAGCACGCTGGCCAGGACCACCTTCTGCACGGGCAAGGGCGCCAGCTCCGGGGAGTCCGGCGCCACGGCCAGCACGAGCTCCATGCCGAGACCTCCCCGCGCGATCGCGAGCAGGGCCAGGTTGCCGATCGCCGAAGCCGCAGCGGCCACAGCGGCGGACACGCTGAGCGTGCGGATGGAGATGGCGGTCCGTTCAGGCATGTTCGTCTCCGATCAGAGGGTCCAGGCCTCGCCAGAGCGTGTTCGCGAGGTGGCGCACGAAGGCCTCGTCGGCTCGCTTGGGGTCCGGCCGATCGAGAACCCGGTCGTGGAACACGCGCCCGTGGAGCGCGCCGAGGATCGCGGGCGTGAGGTGGTCGGGGTCACAAGGACCGATGCGTCCGCCGGCCAGAGCCCGCTTCAGCCAGCCGCTCAGTGCCCGGTGGGCCTGGACGGGGCTGGGCTCCTCGCACCCGGAGAAGATGTCGCAGGGGGCCATCCCAGCCGCCCGCAGGACCGCGAGCCCCGGCGAGATCCGGCGGAAGTGCTCGGTGGCGGCCAGCCCGATCTCCACGAACTGCTCCGGGATCGGGCGGGCGTCCGGTCCCGCGTCGAGCAGCGCCTTCCACGGCAGCACCCTCGGCGGCCCGAGGGCCGCGATCATCAGCCCCTCCTTGCTGCCGAAGCGGTTGAAGAGCGTCGTGTGGCTGACGCCGACCTCCGCGGCGATCACGCTCGCCGACACGGAGGCGCCCTGGTCCAGGAAGCAACGGCGGGCTGCATCCAGGATCGCCTCATCGCTCACCTCGCGAGGTCTGCCCACGTCCCGTCCAGCTTTCTTTCCAGCAAGAAACTAATCTGGATGCGGCACGCTGTCGAGGATCGCTTCGGTCAGCACCCGGCCGGATTCGAGCTCCTGGCGTCGGTCGAAGGCCCCTCTTCGGCGGCCGTCCAGCTCGCTGACACGGCGAATCGAACTTGAGAGGCCCGCAGGGCCGGGGTGGTCGGCGGTCGACGTGGCGGCAATGCCCGAGCGGGCGGGGTAGCCAGGCCCCGGCCTGGTGGACGGAGCGGGTCGCGGCGCGCTATCATCCGTGATACTATCATTGACGTGAGGACCCGCTGTGCCTACCTGGAGGAGCGGTGGCCACATCATCCGCATGTACCAGAACGACCATCCGCCGTTGCACGTCCACATCTTCCGCGACGGGAGGCAGCTCGATCGGTACGACCTCGAGCACGGCGAATTCATGGACGGCACCGTCGGTCGCCACCGCGGCCGGGTGCTGGCCGCTTTGCGGGCCGTTGGCCTGATCGAGTGAGGGAGCAGCATGGCACGACACAAGACCACCGATGAAGACATCGCGATTGCCGCGGGCGGCGCGGCCTTGGTGGCGAGCATCCTCGGGAATCTCCAGCAGCACTCCAGCAACACGAAGCTCCGCCGGTCCGTCGAGGCCCTGCAGCGGCTCGTGGCCGACTGGCAGACCGCCTACCACGACATCAACGGGCAGCTTGCCATCGCGCTTCGGACCAACGAAGAGCAGACGCGGCTGATCGGCTCGCTGCGCCAGCAGCTCGACGAACTGAAGTCGAGGGCCTACGGGGCTGAACAGCGTGCGCTCGAGGCGGAGGCGGAGCTCGACAAGCTGCGAAACGGCGCCAACGGCCACGACGCCGACGCCGCGAGCGCACCATGAGCACGGCCATCGACCTGAACCTGGTCGAGCGGTCGCGTGCCGCCTTCGCCGGGCTGGAGACGCTCGGTGAGCCGCCAGCATCCGGAATTCCCAAGGTGCCGGACATTCTCGCGTGCTCGTTCGATCGCAGCCAGGATGCGTTCCGGGTTCTCTATGTCGACCACTCCGCGCTGACGCTCGGGCGCGGCGAGCTCCCCGATGTGGGCGGCCTTGGCGTGGCGGCGTGGGTGGTCGACGAGTTCCGCAGAGGCGTCGAGGTCGTGCTCGAAGACGGCCGCGTCAGCTCGTTCTCTGCGGAGTTCCCTCGCTATCTTCGCGACGAAGAGTACCGGAGGAAGGTCGACGGACGGCGAGCACGCGGAGGCGGTGACCTCGGAGCGCGAGTGGCACAACGGGTGCGCTCGCTCCGTGAGGAACGCGGCTGGTCTGTTGCGGAGCTGGCTCGTCGCTGCGGCATGGCGGCCCCAAATGTGCACCGCCTGGAGTCCGGAAAGCACGTCCCCACGACCAGGACGCTCGTGCGCGTGGCGGAGGGGCTCGACGTCGCCCTCGAGCGCCTGTTGAAGGCGTAGCTCGACTCGAAGGCAGCGGGGAATGGGCGTGTTGGAGCTGCTGTCACTGGCCGAGCTGTTCGACGCCGTGTTCGAGTGGGCGGTCGGGCGTGCTGCTGATGCCGGTCTGGACCTGGGAAAGGGACTTCGCTCGAACCTGGCTCAAGCAGCAGAGCGCTGGGCGAGCCAGCTCCCAGCGGAACTCACGCTGTCCACTGCGGCACCCTTGCTGCCCGGGCCAACACGAAACGGTGAGGTCGACTCCATCAAGCCCGCGGCGTCGTACATCCAGGCACAACTCGCGCGAGGCCTTGCCCCCGATGAGGGCGCGTGGGAGGCGGCGATCTGGTCACGTACGTGGCCCATGTTGGTCTCCGGGCGCGCGACCGCGGAGTTGAGGAGGTTGCGGTCGCGGGCCAGACTCGGAGTCGCCCGTCTGCTCAGAGTTGTCACCCGCGAGCGAGGTCACGGCCCGACTGCCGGCCACGCCGACGGCTACATCACCACCGGGCCGGCTGTCGGAACCGGGCTGGCGAGCCGCTACGAATTGGCACGGTCAGGCGCCCGCGCAGCGGGTTCGTCCAGGCGGAGGTTCGACTCCCTGGTCAGGAGAAGAACCTCGCGAAGGCAAGAGACTTCTCGAAGACGGAGGTCGGGGTGGGCGAATGA
Organism: uncultured Enterobacterales bacterium; assembly: GCA_964501915.1. Lineage (GTDB taxonomy): Bacteria > Myxococcota_A > UBA796 > UBA796 > CAJQPC01 > CAYFPX01. The sequence continues at coordinate 4,041 of CAZCVP010000221.1, read as the reverse complement.
TTATCGAACTTTTTGGGTGGATCCCGGCGTTGGTTGGTCGGAGGTCGAGGTGACGGCGATGGTGGCCCAGGGCGGGTGAAGTCGGTCTCTCACCAGAGCACAGCGTCAGACCTTCCACAGCGGATGAGGACGAAAACGTAGCCAGACAGTGCCCGCCTGGCTACGATATGGTTCATGTCCGCCAGCCACCTCCCGGATGACCTGCCCCTCTCCTTCACCGCTGCGACGGCTGTGCAGGCCGGCGTCCCTCGGTCCCGACTCAGGCGACTCGTGGAGTCTGGAGACCTGGAACGCTTCGCCCGGGGCCTCTACCGACGTGCCGACGGGACGCTCTCCGATCTCGACCTGGTTGAGATCGCTCTACGAGCGCCCGACGCCACGCTGTGCCTTGAGACGGCGCTGGCCCAGCACGAACTCACCGACCGGATCCCCGCAGCGATCGATGTCGCGCTGCCGCGAGGTCATCGACAACCCGTCACTGTCGTGCCCGTCCGCTGGCACCGCTTCCAAGAGGACACCTTCCATCTTGGACGGGAGCTGGTCGAGGTGGAGCCTGGTCTGCACATCGGTAGGTACAGCGCCGACCGGACGCTCGTAGACGTGTTCCGCCTCATGCAGCGGGAAGGCTCCGACCTCGCCTACGAGGCACTGCGCCACTGGCTGAGGGAGCACAGGGGCATACCCGCCGAGCTCCTCCGACTCGCTCGACAGTTCCCTCATGCCGAGAAGCAGCTGCGTGAGACGCTGGAGGTGCTCCTGTGAGCCGGCCCACCCGAGATTCTCCTGGAGGCAGAGCCTACTTGGCGCTCCGTGCGCTTGCGCGACAGCAAGGTCGTGGCACCTCAGAGTTCCTTCAGCTCTACGCGCTGGAGCGCTTCGTCGCCAGGGTGACCGCATCTCATCAAGGAGAGCGCTTCGTCCTCAAGGGTGGGCTCTTGATGGCGGCGTTCGGACAGCGTCGACCGACGCGAGATGTCGATCTGCTCGCCTTGGACCTGAACAACGATCCTGAGCAGGTACGCGACCTGATCCTCCAGATCGCCTCGCACCCACTCGACGACGGGATTCGATTCGACACCGAGTCGATCCGAGCGCGGTTCATCCGTGAGGGAGCCCACTACGCCGGTGTGCGCGTCAGCCTCAAAGCGCGACTCGCCTCGGCTCGCCTCCCGTTCCATGTCGATGTCAACGTCGGCGACCCGGTGGAGCCGCCACCAGTCCTTGCCGAACTGCCCACACTCCTCGACGGCGACCCGATTGTTGTGCTCGCCTATCCGGTGGAGATGGTCATCGCGGAGAAGCTGGTGACCGCGTTCGAGCGTGGGGGCACCAACACGCGCTGGCGGGACTTCGTGGACCTGCTTCTCCTGATGGGGCATCCGGTCGAGATCGAACCCGCATCCGAGGCAATCCGAATCGTTGCGCAGCACCGCAGCGTTCCTCTCGGCCGGTTCGCGACCATTCGCGACGAGGTCGGGGAACATGCCCAGCCGAAGTGGGCGGCTTGGCGACGCAAGCAAGGACTCGACGAGCGGACGCCTGAGCACATCCGTGACGTCCTGGCTGCCATCGAACCGTGGGCGGACACGCTGCTACGAGCGCCCGACAAGCGGACGTGATTCGAACCGTGAAGACGGCCTGATAACCGTGGTTGTCGGCTATCTCCAGGCCGAGGGATGTCCGGGCCGCCAGAGTTCATCGAACTCAACTCGCCCGAAAACCAGCAAAGCTCCTGGATATCCGGAGACACCCAGGAGCTTGAGTGAATGGTCGGGGTGAGAGGATTCGAACCTCCGACCCTCGGCTCCCAAAGCCGATGCGCTACCAGACTGCGCTACACCCCGAGCCTCTCCCCTAGCACTCCGGTTTCGGCCCCACCACCCTCGGGATACGCTTCGTCCCCTGCCGCGGAGCCCACCTCGCCAGACGCCCCCGCCAAGGCCGCCTCCGGACCGGCACCGTTCACCTCGACCACCGGCGCCTTCTCCCGCACCACACCCGTCAGCTACGCCTGGGCCGATCTCGCGCTCAGCGTGCCCTGGCTGGTCGGTGTGGCCCTGTGGGCCCCCCACTGGTCCGTCTTCCTGCCGGCCCTGATCATCGGCATCGCCGCCGTGCTCATCGACTACGTCTGGATGTACCGCGTCGGCAAGCGCGAGATCCTCGTCGACGGCGAGCCCCCCAGCCAGGCCTTCCTCAACTGGTGGCTCATCGGCTGGTTCGAGTTCCTGATCAGCTTCAACATGGGCGTCTACCTGGGCGCCGTGCTGCACGCGGGGCTCTTCACCCACGAAGGCTTCGTGCTCACCGTGGTCTTCGAGTGCTGGTTCTGGGTGCTGGCTCCCCTGGGCTCCCGGCTGCTGAAGGACCTGGGCGTCGGGCGCAGGCAGGTGTGGACCACCCGCAAGGTCGGCGAAGGCCTGAGCTGGGGCCGCCTGGGCTTCTCGATCGTGGCCCACGCCGTCGTGCTCTTCACCCTGTTGGACGGCGACCTGGCCCGCTCGGGCGAGCTGATCGCCCTCGGCGCCCTCACCGCCGCCGCGATGGAGGTCCCGCTCTATGTGCTCGGAATCCGGGAGGGTCCCGACGCCTGGAAGGTGCTGGTGATGAACACCCTGGTGGAGTGGAACTACGCCGCACCGATCATGTACGCCCTGCTGGTCGGCCTCGGAGCCCTGTCGTGAGGGCCTCCGCAGGACCCGGCCGCCCCCGGGCCCTGGTGCGAGCCCACAACACCCTCTGGGGCGTCGGCGACAAGCTCGGCATCGCCCAGCCCTCGCTGGACCCCGACCGGCTGATGCGGGCCGCCGAGCGGACCACCCGCCTCTCGGACTGGGGCACCCGCGAGTTCGAGCCCGCCCTGCACAGCGTGCTCGCCTCCGCACGGTCCGGGGCCGGCCTGACCTCCTTCGGCCGCATGGCCCTGCGCCACATCCTGCTGCGCTCGCTGGTGAACAAGCTGAGGCTCGGCGAGGTCTTCCAGAGCGACCCCGCGCTGCACGACGTCCCGGTCCGGCGCCCGGTCTTCATCATCGGCTGGTACCGCAGCGGCACCACCCTGCTCCACCGCCTGCTGGCGGACCTCCCGGAGCTCCGAGCGCCCGAGACCTGGGAGCTCACCTACCCCGTCCCGGGGCCGGGACCCGTCGCCTTCGACCGGCAGCGGCGCATCTCCAAGGTCGAGCGCATGCTCTGGCTCGCTCGCCAGGCCGTGCCAACCCTCGACGAGGTGCACGACCTGCGGGCCCGAAGTGCCGAAGAGAGCACCTTCCTGCTCGACAACGAGCTCACCGCCGTCTACGCCATCCATGCCTTCGGTGCCCACGCCCACGGAGACTGGCTGGCCCGGCGCGACCTGCACTACGCCTACGCGGCCGTGAGGCGACAGCTCCAGCTCCTGTCCGAGCCCGACGACCCGCGGCGCTGGGTCTTCAAGTGCCCGTTCTCGATGTGGCACCTCGAGACCCTGCTCGACGTCTTCGACGACGCCGTCATCATCCGCCCCCACCGGGCCGTGACCGAGGCCCTGCCCAGCGTGTGCAGCCTCTCCGCGATCCTCCAGACGGGGTTCCGCAACGAGGTCGACCGTCACGAGCTGGGCCGCTTCTGGTCGGACTTCTACCTCCAGGGCCTCCAGCACTCCCGCCGCGCCCGCACCACCCACCCCCGCACGGTCTTCCTCGACGTGGACTACCGCGCCCTGACCGCGGATCCCGCGGGCACCGCCCGCTGGCTGCGGGAGCAGCTCGAGCTCGAAGAGGACCCGACCCTGTCGCTGCCCATCGAAGCGCCGAGGGCAAAGAAGCCCTATCGCTCCGTCCACACCTACACCCTGGCCCAATTCGGTCTCGAGGCCGACGACCTCGAGGATCGCTTCGGGCCCTACCTGGCACCGATGCCCGGGGCCCGCCCGGCGCCGATGCCGGATCGAAGACCCGAAGCCTGAGCAGAGTCAGCACCACCCCCGCCTCTCGAAGGACCTCGGACCGGTCGGGAATACTCCCGAGCCCGAGTCGTAGACGAGGTCGCCGCCGAAGGCGG
>CAZCVP010000220.1:0-13202 GCA_964501915.1 uncultured Enterobacterales bacterium | reverse complement strand
TCCCCATCTAACGCCGCTCAGGCTGGCGTCGTGACCGGCTCGTGGATCACACCCCCCACGAAGCGGCGGTGTGGAGTGTGACCTGGTCTCCGCGCGACAAGCGGCTGATCACCGCCTCGGCGGACGGTGACGTGCGGGTCTGGAGTCCGGCCGCCTCGACGCTGCCCGGGGCGCAGGTCGGGCAGGGTGTCTACGAGCTCGAGCGCCTCGGACCGGACGTCCTGCTCGCCGCGGGCGCGGACGGCGACGTGGTGTTGCTCTCCCTGGGCCGGGGGGAGCTGCAGGTCCTGAAGGGGCTCAGCGCACCCGTGATCGAGGTGGCTGGCTCCGGAGCCTGGGTCGCGGGCATCGACCGCGCGGGTCGGCTCGCCGTCTGGGGTGGCGATGCCCTGGACTCGGGGGGCAAGCCGTGGCTCCTGCCCGAGAAGACACGCCTGGCCGACCTCACCGCCTCCGCCGACGGTCGCTACCTCGCGGCCGCTGGTGCGGACGGCGTGGTGCGGCTGCTGTCGCTGGACCCGCAGACGGGCCGCGTGCTGCGGCTCTCCACGCTGGCCGGGCACGAGGGGGCCGCGGCCGCGCTGTCCTTCTCCGAGTCCACCGGGGAGCTGGTCACGGTGGGGGCCGATGGCAGCCTCAGGGTGTGGCCACTGGTCGCCCCCGCGCTGGACCTCGTCCTGGAGCCGGTGACCGGATCCTCCGTCGAGGCCCTGGGCTTCGCCCTGGACGGCACGCAGGCCCTGGTGCGTCTCGCCGGCGGCGAGGTCCTGGCCTGGACCCTGGAGGGCACGCCGACCGAGCCCGCGACGGGCGAGCTGGACCTCAGCTCGGGACCGGCGGACTCCGAGGCCTCCGTCGATCTCGCCTGTGCGGCACAGGACGGTGGGGACCTCGTGGTCTCGGCGCAGAACTCGATGTGGCAGCCCTTCCGACTCCTGGGCCACGTCGACGACGTGAGCCTGGTCGCGCTCCATCCGGGTGGCGAGGCGATCCTCAGCGCCTCCGAGGACGGCACGGTGCGACTCTGGCACCTCCTCGATCCCGAGGAGCTCCAGGCACTGGCATCCAGCTTCGGGGACCGCTGCATCTCCGCAGAGGACCGCGCCAGCTTCCTGCTCGAGCACCCGAACACGGCGGCGGACACGGAGTGGAGGTGCCGGGAGGGTCCGCAGGCCGCTCCCTGAGCCTCAACCCCCTGGTGAGGCCGCCGCCAGCGCCTCCGCCAGGTCCGTCTGGGTGTGGACCTTGACCCGGCCGGAGCGCCCGGCGGGTCCGCCTTCTGCGGTCCAGAAGGCCCGCTCGCTCTCTCGCGCGGCACCGGCCACGAAGGCCAGGCTTCCGCGCCGCAGCGGCTGGTCACCCACCAGCCCGTGGAGGAGCTGCCGATCCGACCAACGCACCGGGGAGAGTCCCAGCACGACCATCGGGTGGTGACGCACGTAGGCGAGCACGGTCCGGGGCAGGTTGTCGACCTCGACGAGGTTGCGCAGGCGATCGTCGTCGGTCAGGACCGGCTTGCCGCGCAGGCGGGCGTTGGTCGCCAGGTAGCCACCGAAGAGCCGCAGCACGACCAGGTCGCGCCCGAAGTCGACCTCCTCCAGGCCGTCGTCGTCGACCTCGAAGCGGATGCTACCGGCCCGCCGCCGGTAGACCCGCAGCGCTCGCTCGAAGGCCGGATCCTGGGGCTGGAGCACCACGATGTCCTGGTCCGGCTGCTGGCGGGCCAGCGCGTGCTCGACCACCGGGAGCCACAGCAGGGTCACGAAGAGCCCGGGGCGTGCGGCCCTCGCCAACCCCTCCAGCAGCGGCGAGGAGGTCTCGTCCTCCTCCGCCAACGGGTCCAGCACGTCCTGGAGCAGGTCGCGCAGGTCGTCCCGCGCCGTGACCAGCTCGTACCGCTGGAGGAGCTGGGCGAGGGGCTCGAAGCGTCCCTCCTCCTCCAGGTCCAGCCGGGAGAGCAGCCGGCTCCGCAGGGCCTCGTCTCCCCAGATGTTGTCCCGGGGCCCGACGCGCTCGCCGATGAAGACGGTGCAGGCGTCGTCCAGGGCCTCCTGGAGGTCGTCGAGGAGCTCCAGGAGGCGGGGGGTGAGGCTTCCGCCGCTGGCGCCGCCGCTCGCGCTCCGCGCTGGACGGCTCTGGAGCTTGCGGCGCTTGAAGTCGAAGAGCACCGGGTCGTTGCCCCGGAGGTAGAGCACCGGGCAGAGGAACTCGGCGTTGCTGGTCCCGGCGATCGCCAGGCGGGCCTGGCTGAGACTCGCGGCGATGTCGCCAGCCGCCGTGGTGGTGAGGGCGCTGTAGAACTGGAGCGCCACCGTGCGTGCCGCCGCGGCGTCGGCGGTCCAGAGGTGGGCCACCACGGCATCGACCCCGGTGGCGGCCAGCCGCTCCGCGGTGCTGACCTGGGCGCCGGCCTCTCCGCCGGAGCAGCTCTCCAGGTAGACCAGGCGCAGCTCGTCGGCGACCCGCCCCGACAGCGCGGAGGCCAGGGTCTCGGTGGGCGTCCAGCGGCCCCCCTGGGGCTCCAGCAGGAGCTGGGACTGGCCGGCCTCGACCCGGCCGTGGGCGACGACGTGGATCACGTGAGGCCAGGGGCTGCGCTGGAGTCGCTGCACGAGGTTGGGCCAGCGGGCGCCCTCGCCCTTGGCCGGCTCCAGCCACTCCACGAGGCCGGCCTCGATCTGTGGCGCCAGCTCCGCCTCCAGGCCATGCACGGCGTAGGCCATCTCCTCGGGGGCCACGGCGAGGATGCGCACGGCGCCCCGGACCTCGCGCGGCACCGAGGGGGTGTCGCTGTAGACGCCGCGGACGAGCCGCACCTTGGTGTTGCAGGCCAGGGCCGCGTCGGCATCGCCTGGCCCCTTCATGGCCTCCCAGGGCACACTCCTCAGCGCCGGGTCGGAGATCATCAGTCTCACGAGCACGCTGCCGCTCGCCTGGCCGCGCAGCAGGTTGAGCACCTCCGAGGGCCGGCCGTGGAAGACGACCTGGAAGAGGCTGCGGGTCCAGGCTTCGAGACCTGGGGGCAGGGGCTTGCCCTGGCCTGCGAGCTGCTGGACGCTGGCGCCGAAGCGCACCAGGTCCGCGGCCGCCGCCCGGATCGGCTGGGCGGGGGTGGCCCGGCCACCGGTGCTGCCGCCGACGTGGGCCGACAGTCCGCCGCCCTGGATGGCCGACAGGTCGAGCTGGAGCCAGGGCGTCATCGCTCAGGCCTCCGCCGAGCCGGCGGATCCCAGGGGGAGGGGGTCGGGAACAAGGGTCGGTCTCCGGCGAGAGAATAGGCCAGTCAGGCCTCGTCTCGCCTGCGAAGTCCGCTCAGCCCCAGCAGCGCCAGGCCCCACGGGCCGAGGGCCGCCGCCGGAGCGCCGGTGCACCCGCAACCTCCCGTGCCGTCCTCACCGTCCCGACCGACCACGCTGACCTCGATGACCACCACTCCCGACTCGGGCGGGTCGCCGTCGTCGGTGACGACGACCTCGAAGGAGTCGTCTCCCTCGTAGTCCTCGGGGGCGTCGTAGCTGATGGTCCCACCAGCGCCGGCGCCGGCCTCGCCCTCGGCCGGAGCGACCAGCACCGCGTAGACGTGGCTGTCTCCGCCGTCGGGGTCGTTGGGCTCGACCGTTGTCGTGGCCGTGGCACCCTGGACCACGGTGATCGCCTCCGCGGTCGGCACCGGGACCCGGTTGGCGCCGCTCGGCCCACCGGTGTCGTCGGTCCCGCCGGTGTCGGTCCCTCCGCCGCCGCAGTCCGGGCGGGGCAGGGTGATGCCCGCCTCGTCCTCGATCCAGTCCACGATGGCGTCCGGGCGCACATAGATGGTGCCCTCGCCGCAGTTCACCGAGCTCCAGGTGTAGCCCCGGGAGGTCAGGCCGATCAGGTAGTCGCCCTTGGCCGTGGGCAGATACAGCGGCCCGCCGGAGTCGCCATAGCAGGCGTCGGCGCCGGTGCCGCCGGCCCGCAGCTCGCCGTCCGGGCTGACGGAGCGGTTGCAGCCCTCGCTGATGTCGGTGCAGTCGTGGTCCTCGACGAGGGTCTCCCCGGCCCGGAGCAGGGAGTCATAGCGCACGCCCCGGGAGTCCTTGGCGCCCCAGCCGGTCATGATCACCGTCTCGCCGTCCCCGTAGTGGTCGTCGAGGATGCAGTCGCGGGCGATGACCCGGGGCGTGGTCTTGGCGGGCTGGGCGAGCTTGAGCAGGGCGACGTCGTAGGTGCTCCAGGAGTTGGGGTACTCGATGGTCTGCTGGACCTCGATCTCCTCGCCCTGGTCCTTCTCGTAGTCCACGATGTCCAGCAGGACGCTCTGGATGCCGCCGATGCAGTGACCGGCGGTGAGGACCACCTTGGGAGCGACCAGGACCCCGGTGCAGCCCACGCCGTAGCGGTAGACGACGGCGGCCGTGTCGGGCCACACACCGGCCTCGACGACTTCGCCGCCGACCACGTTCTGGGCCTGGGCCAGCCCGAGAAGCAGCGTCCAGGTCATCGGTCCTCACAGGTCGGGGGAGCCGCAAGATAGCCGCAGAGGTGGGCCCCCGGGGGACGCGAGCCCATCCTTGCCGTCCCTGGACATCTCCAGGTCAGCCGGACGAGCGGGACCCCAGGACCAGGACGTGGCGGACCACGGCGCCGGTCACCGGGTCGTACTCGGCGCGCCACTCCACGGCCTCTCCGGCGTTGATGCGGCGGGCGAGGGCCGTCGCCACGGCGTCCGGGAGGGCGTCGAGGTGATGCTCTGCGGTGTCGGTCGGCGGGAGCGCCGGGCCCGGCGGCGGACCGAGGCTGGGCGGAGCGCCGAGGTCCGGCGGAGCGCCCAGACTAGGGGGAGCCCCCAGGTCCGGCGGAGCGCCGAGGTCGGGCGGAGCGCCGAGGTCGGGCGGAGCGCCGAGGTCGGGCGGAGCGCCGAGGTCCGGCGGAGCGCCGAGGTCGGGCGGGTCCGCCGGCTGGCGCGCCAGGCGCACCGCCGGATCCCCCAGCAGCATCCAGCCGCCGAGGTCCTGCCGGGTCATCCACAGGTGGGCCCGGCGCACCGGGTCCACCTCGGGGGTCCGTCCAGCCGCCCTGGCCCGGGCCTCCAGGTCGTAGTCCGTGGTCAGCACCAGATTGGCCTGGGTGAAGGCGCGGTGCAGCGAGCCCAGGGCCAGGCCGGCGCGGGACCCGGAGGTGACCGCCCGCAGGGCCTCTTCGAAGCGGGCCACGTGGCTGGCGCTCCCGGCCCCCCCGTCCTTGAAGCTGTAGCTCCACGCGAGGTCGAGGTGCCCCAGGATCGCCAGCGGCCCCCGGGGGTTGGCCAGGGCCGCCCGGGGCAGGGCGGCGACGAAGCCCGGTGCGCCGCCATCCGGCAGGCCGGCCACCACCTGGCTCACGCGGCCCCGCCAGGCCCGGTGCTCTCGGAGGCGGGCCAGCCAGTGGGCGTAGGCGCTCTGGTCGGGGGTGCCGGCTCCGTAGCAGGCCATCAGGAGCCAGAAGCCGCCGGGCACGAAGGGGCGGCCGGCCACGTCGTCGCCGGTCAGCGGCTCCTCGGAGCCGAAGTGCAGGGCCCCCTGGAGCTGGTGACGATCGGCCTCGGAGCGCCAGCCCCGCCGGGGCGGCCCCCGCCCGTGGCTCAGGGTGAAGAGCACGTCGCCGTGGGCGACGCTGGCCAGGTCGAGCAGGGCGTCGGGGTCGGGGCCGGTCTCATCCCCGCTCTCCAGCACCTCACGGACGCCGAGCCGGTCGTCCTCCCGGGCCCGCTGCAGCAGCGGCTGGACGAGGTGGCTGTGTCCGAGCTCGGTGGCGGGCGTGCGGTCGTGCACGGTGTGGAAGAGCGCCCGGGGCGAGCCACCGGCGGACTCCCGCTCCGCGGTGACGACCTTGGTGGCATAGGCCGCGATGTCCTCGCCACGGCTCGCCGCGAGGCGCCCGGGCCAGGCCCGCGAGGCCAGGGCCTTCTGGAGCGTCAGGGGTACCCGGTCCAGGTCGCCGAGCAGCAGCAGGTACCAGGGGACCTCGGCGACGGGCACGCCGTCGGGGGCCCAGGTCTGCTGGAGCCAGGCCGTCGCCTCCAGCTCGTCGAGTGCGGCCGGCACCCGGTAGATGCGGGCCGGGGCACCCTGCTGCTCCTCCCGCAGGCGCACCAGCGGCGCCAGGGCCTCGATCAGCTCCTCGCCGGCCGCTCCCTCCGGCGCGATGACGCCCCAGCGCTGGCGCACCAGGTCGTTGGGACTCGCGTCGTGGGCCCCGAGGTGCCCGGTGTCCTCGCGGCGGTCCTGGGGCCGCGGTGCTTCGGCCACCGCGTCCGACGTCAGCCCCTCGGCGAGGGCGGGCTCACCGTCGTCGTGGTTCGCCAGCAGGAGCTGGAGCTCGGAGGTCTCGTCCACGGGGACCCCATCGGCGGGAGAGGGGGGCTGCGGAAGTGTACTCGGATAGATCGACGCCATGGAAGCCGTGACACCCCTCTCCCTGGCCGATGCGCCCGCCGCCGAGAAGCTCCGTGGTCGCATCCTCAACCCGGTGCTGCTGCCGCTGTTCCTGCTCGGTCGGCTGCCGCTGGCCCTCGCGGCGGGGGTGCGGGTCCGGGTCCTGACCGCGGAGTCCTGCGCCGTCACGGTGGGCTGCGGCTGGCGCAACAAGAACCCCTTCGGCTCGATGTACTTCGCGGTCCAGGCCATGGGGGCCGAGATGTCCACCGGCGCTCCGGCCCTGGTGGCCTGCCGCGCCGCCGACCCAACCGTGGCTTCGCTCATCGTCGGCCTGCGGGCCGAGTACGTGCGCCAGGCCAGGAGCCGGGTCACCTTCACCTGCTCCGAGGTCGGTGCGCTCACCGCGGCGGTCGAGCGGGCCTGGCAGGGCGACGAGGCGGTCCGGGTGACGGTGCCCAGCGTCGGCACGCTGGAGGACGGCACCGTGGTGTCCCGCTTCGAGTTCGACTGGTCCTTCAAGGGCCGGCGGCGGTGACCCGGTGCTCTGGCTCGTGACCGGTCTGACCCTGGCGGCGGAGCCCGCGGCGACCCTGCTCACCCGCCACGCGGACCGTCCGGTGGTCGTGGCCCACCGCGGGGCCAGCGCCGTCGCCCCCGAGAACACCCTCGTCGCCTACCGCGAGGCCCTCGCCCGCGGGGCCGAGGTGGCGGAGACCGACGTCTTCCTCACCGCCGACGGTCGCGTGGTCGCGATCCACGACGAGACCCTGGACCGCACCACCGACGGCACGGGCCTGGTCTCGGCGCACCGACTCGCCGAGCTCGAGGGGCTCGACGCCGGGAGCTGGTTCGACCCGGCTTTTGCCGGAGAGCCGGTGCCCACCCTCGACGCGCTCTTGGACCTCGCTCGCGATCGGCTCGTGCTGTGCATCGAGATCAAGGCCGGAGAGGGCATCGTGTCGGCCATCGGCGAGCTGCTCGACGCTCGCGACATGCGGGACCAGGTGGTGATCTTCTCCTTCGACCCCGCCGCCGTCGCCGCGGCCAGCGAGGGCCTGCCCGAAGTGCCGTCGCTTCTGCTGGCCAGCCGCACCGGGGTGGTGCCCCACTACGAGCCGGCTGTCGTGGACCAGGCGCGGGCCCTCGGCGCCGAGGGGCTGGGCTTCAACCACCGTCACCTGACGGCCGAGATGGTGTCCCGGGTCCACGAGGCGGGGCTGGCGGTCTTCGTCTACACGGTCAACGACGCGGAGGTCCTGCGCCGCGTGACCTCGATGGGGGTCGACGGGGTCATCACCGACCGGCCCGACGAAGTGGACGTGTGGCTGGAGCGGTGAGCCAGGTCCCAGGTCCTTCGGCGACCCACCTCGTCAGCGCGTATGCTTCGAGGCACCCCCCCCTCGCAGGGACCGGACCGTGCCAATGAGTGGCCTGCTGTTGCTCCCCCTCCTGACCTTCGGCTGCGACGGCTTCAACGGCGACGACACCGGGATCCCGCCCAATGCCCACCCCGCCGACGACCCCCTCTGGGACCTCGACGCACCCCCGACCTTCCGGCTGACCGTCGACGTGGACGACTGGGAGCAGGTGCTGTGGGACATCGTGCCCACCGACGAGTGCGTCCGGCGGGAGTACATCGAAGCCTCGCTGACCTTCATCGACCCCGTGGACGGCGGGAGCGAGGTCTACGACCAGGTGGGCATGCGGTGGCGAGGCCACAGCGCCCTGAACCACGACGAGTACACGCGGGTCGGCCTGAAGCTCGCCTTCGACGAGTACACCACCGGACGGGACTTCTACGGCCTGGACAAGGTCAACCTGATGGGCACCGAGGGCGACTACAGCCTGATGCGGGAGCACCTCGCCCTGCGGGTCGCCCGGGACGTGGGCATCGAGGCGCCGCGCAGCACCTACGCCCACCTCTTCGTCAACGACGTCTACATGGGCTTCTACCCGATGACCGAGGAGTCCGACGACGGCTGCTACATCGCCAACCACTTCACGGAGGGGGGCTCGATGTTCAAGGCCGAGGGCTACTGCGGCGGTCGCGGCGACTTCGAGGACGACGGGGACGACCCCGCCGACTACCTCGACACCTACGAGCCCAAGGGCGGCACGCCCGACGAGGCCATCGTCACCGACCTCTTCCCGCTCATCGAGTGTGCCAACACCGCCGCCGCCGCCGACTTCGAGGCCTGCATCCCCGTCCTGATCGACGTGGAGAACTGGCTGACCGAGATCGCCGTCGACGTGGTCCTGCCCGACATCGACGGCTTCATCGGTGCCGGCCAGAACTACGTCTTCTACAAGGACCCGGACCTGGGGCTCTTCGTCATCTGGCCCTGGGACAAGGACCTGGCGCTCGCGGACTCCAACCTGGACTCCGGCTGGGACCTCGCGGGCGTGCACCCCACCTGGGCCGCCGACTTCCGCAACGTGCTCGGCGACCGGCTCGTGCGCACCTACAAGAACGAGTACTGCGACCTCGTGGAGCGCGTCGCCGAGCGCTACGACCCGGACACCTTCGTGCCCGAGATCGACGACCACGCGGTGTTGGTGGCGCCCTGGATCGAGGCCGACCCCTGGATGGACGCCGAGCGCTGGGGCTGGATCATCGACGACATCATGGACGTGGTCGATCTGCGGCACCCGGAGATCGTCTCCCGGGCCGCGGCCTGCGACTTCTGAGCGCTCCTCAGGGTCCGATCCACTCGGTGCTGTAGAGCCCGGCGAAGTCCTCGAAGCGACGCTCGCCCACCACTTCGAGGTCCTCGAAGACCTGCTCGCCACCGTCCGCGGACCAGGCGCCGGTGACGTCGGCTGGGGCGGCGGCTCCGTCGAGCCTCACGACCCACACGCCGGTCCCCCAGGCGCAGTCGTTGCCGCTCTTGCACCCGGTGTCGGTCACCAGCCAGCGGTCCTCGTCGAGGGGCTCGATGTCCCGGCTGTACTCCAGGCGGTCCTCCACCGCGAGGACGCCGTCGAAGAGGTAGCGGGGCTCGCCGTCCTCGACCCGCAGCACCCCCACCGACGCGCCGTGTCCGTCGTCGTAGGCGGTGGAGCGGCCCAGGGAGTGGGCGAAGGCGACCAGCTCGGTACCCTCGGCCGTGACCTGCCGGGCCACGCCGTGCGGGGAGTTCACGAAGCTCTCGTGCTCGCTGCTCTGGGGCGGGAACTCCCAGACCTGCGCCCAGCCGTCCGCTCCCGATGCCCAGTGGAGGACCTTGCCCCGACCGTCCCCGGAGGCCTGCTCGCCGTCGTCGGCGCTGGCGAAGGTGTCCTTCACCGACATCCAGAGCCGGTCCCCCTCGAGCTCGAAGCTGTTCACCGAGTTGTAGATGTCCCAGTCCGCGGACCGGTCCCGGTCGATGACCTCGGTGACCACGCCACAGGATCCCGTGACCTCGAGCTCGACCCGCAGCATGCGAGCGTTGCGGGTGTCGGCGATCCAGAGGTCGACGAGGTCGCCGTCGTCGGAGACCACCCGCAGGTCGTGGGGCTGGTAGAGCTGGCAGGCCTGGAACTCCCGGTCGGTCAGGGTGGCGGCCGGTGTGCACGGATCCTCGACCTCGTAGGCGCAGGGCCCGTCTGGATCGAAGTGAGCCGAGAAGTCGAGGGCTTCGAGGCGCCAGCGCTCGGACAGGGTGTCGACGCTCCAGGCCGCCACCCGCCCGAGGCGGTCCGTGCGGTCCAGGGTCCCCCCGTCGCTCTCGTCGACGGGCGACCAGGTGAAGACCACCTCTTCGTCGGCCCGGTAGCGGGCCTGGTAGAGCATGCAGAAGCGGTCCTCGCCGGCGCAGCCCGCCGGGTCGACCTCTTCGAGGTCCACCTCCAGGTCGACCTCTCCGGTGAAGGGGTCACCGACAAACCAGCTCCCCCCCGCCAGGTCCGTCACCAGCACCCGGCCGCTCTCGGGGTCCGGATCCTCGCCCCCGGTGCAGGCGTGCACCAGGAGCAGCAGCGCGGCTGTCAGGGGCACCACCGGTCGGTGCTGAACAGCTCGCAGCCGTCGATCCGCTGCCCCCGGTAGGAGGCGTCGTCGGGATCGAGGAAGTCCACCCGCCAGACCATCTCGTCCGTCGCCGGGTCCAGCTCCACCAGCGCCCCGTAGTGGGCCTCGTTGCCGCCCTTGCACCAGGCGTGGCCCATGGTGACCAGGGCGTTGCCGCCCTCGAGCTTGTCGTTGTCGCCCCAGACGGTCTCCCGCCAGCTCGCTTCGCCCCAGGCCCAGGTCAGCTCGGCCACCCGGTTGGCCGTGTCCAGGGTGTAGATCAGCGCCCGGCTCTCGTCCCGGCTGAGGCCGTTGTCGTAGACCCAGAGCTCGTCTCCCCAGACGTCGATGGCGTGCATGCCGGAGAACCAGCCCTCGTCTCCGAGGGGTCTGCCCGCGGTGTCGACGAGGGTGAAGTCGCCCCCGGGACCGAGCACCCAGCTCATCTCTCCGCTGGTCTCGTCGATGCGCAGGATGACGTTGGCGTGCAGCAGGGTGGTGTAGACCGCGGGGCCGTCGTCGTCGGTCAGGCCGGCGATGGAGTTGGCGTGGTAGGGATCGTCGGCGTTGTCCGGGTTGGTGGTGGCGGGCATGGTGCCCGCGGCGTCGGACGCCACGTTGTCCCAGTACCAGGTGACCTCTTCGGTCGTCGGGTCGTGCCGCACGAAGCCGAAGCCCTCCCGGTCGCCGGAGAGCTCCACGTCGATCAGGCCGAGGATCTGGCCGTCCTGCCACTGGACGTCGTGGTGGTAGATCGCGTCCTCGGCACCGTCCCAGCCGGACTCGTAGACGATGTCGCCGCCCAGATCGACCTGGATCGGCAGGCCCTCCTCGCGCTCGCCGCCGCCGAGCAGGATCGTGCCGTCCTCCAACAGCTCCGACTCGATGTCCACGGTCGACTTCTGGTCCAGGGTGGGGTGCTCCCAGTACCAGCGCACCTGGCCCTCGGGGTCGATGATCACCAGCCGGTTGCGCCAGTCGTCGAGGCAGTCCTCGGAGTGGTTGAACAGGGTCCAGGTGCCCTGCATGTCGTTGGAGAGCCCGTCCCGCAGCGCCAGGCGGGGGATCTCCTCGGGCAGGCTGCCGGTGGTGACCGTGAAGGTCTCCGTCGTCCCGCCGCAGGTCGGCCAGGCCTCGCAGGCGTAGGTGGCTTCGGGCAGGAGCCCGTGCAGCCCCACGGTGTGGGTGGTGGCGCAGCTCTCCGACCGCCAGGTGTGGACCTCGGCGGGAGGTGTCGCCGGCGGGGCCTCCCAGGCCAGCAGTCGCGCTTCGAGGACCATGTCCTCGCTGTAGTGGTTGTACTGGTGGACCTCGGCCGCGAGCACGTTGTCGCCCGTCGCCAGCAGCGTGGGGTCGAGGGTCACCTCCTGGTACGCTTTCTCGTCGGAGCCGGAGATCTTGGCCAGGGCCTCGGTGCCGGCCGTCAGGTCGCCCGCCGGCAGGTTGTCCCGAGCGACCTCGGTGCCGTTCAGGGTCAGGGCGACCCCGTCGTCGGCCCGCCAGGACAGCGCCAGGTCGCTGAGGACCGACGGGTCGTCGACCGTGAAGACCTTGCGGAAGTAGGCGGTGATCGCGCCCTCCTCGGTCGTGGCTTCGAGGTCCAGCTCGGTCTCCACCGGGTCGCCGTAGCCGAGCGGGGCCAGCCCCTGGGCCCAGCCCGCGTCGCTGTAGCCGAGCTCCGTCCAGGCGCCCGCGGGCTCGGAGCCGTCGTCGTGGTAGCGCCAGGTGTCGCCCCGGGTCACGAGCTGGCGCCAGCGGCCGGGAGCTTCGCTCAGGGTGCAGGTGACCTCCACCTTGGCCGCGTCGTCCAGGGTCAGCTCCAGCTCCTTGGAGAGCACGTTGTGGTCCATGTCGGAGACGCTGGAGCCGGTGAGGTCGCCGCAGGTCCCGCACTCGGTGGTGTCCGTGGTGCCGGAGTCGGTGGCCGAGTCTTCGGTGGCGGTCTCCGTGTCGTCGCCCGTGCAGGCGCCGGCGGTGAGCAGCAACAGGGCGAAGGGGGAGGCGCAGAGGGTTCGCACGCTGGATCCGGTCTCTTCGAAGCTCCTCCAGGGTTGCCGACATGGCTCGCCGGTGCAAGCCCCAGGGCCCGTCAGCGAGGCGGACGCCCTCCCACGCCCTCGCAGGCCCCGACCTTCCGACCCTTGCCCTCGGCGCGTCGGATCCCGTACCGGGTCCCCTGGGGCTCCAGCAGCGGGACCAGCGCCGGCAGGAGCGCCGCCTCGCCCGGGTCGACCTGCTCCGTCTGGCAGGGGGTGTCGGCGAGGGGCGCGACCAGGGTCCCTCCCAGGTCCAGGTGGAAGCGCAGGGCGGCCGCACAGACGCCGGGGGCTGCGCCGAGGCAGCACCCGGCGTGGAAGACCGTGGTCCGCAGGTCGGGGCGGGCGGCCTGCAGGGGCCACAGCAGATCGTTCTGGCGACCGTCCCGCAGGCGCAGCACCACCACCTCCGAGCCCCTGGGCAGCTCCTCCGCCAGCTCCTCGGCCAGGGTCCGCAGGGTCGTGGCGCCGCAGACCCCGATGTCGCGGAACTCCGCCTCCGCGGCCACGGGAGGCCAGCCCAGGACCGGCCGCAGCGGCAGGTCCTCCTCGGTGGCGCGCAGGGCGCCGACCTGGCTCACCAGGGCGGCCGTGGGCAGGGCCAGGACCAGGGCGGCGGGGGCGATCCGGCCGAGGGCGATGCCGGCCAGGACCGTGAGCGGCACGGAGGCGGCGCCGAGGTAGCGGGGGCGCAGCAGGTCTCCGAGCAGGGTCGCGGGGGGGGCGGGCGCCGCCCCCCCCCCCCCCCCCCCCCCCCCCCCCCCCCCCCCCCCCCCCCCC